>JANXXP010000376.1 GCA_025350595.1 Bacteroidota bacterium | reverse complement strand
CCGGTTAAAACATTTTCAATAGGATTCAATGAACCTGAATTCAATGAGCTCTCCTTTGCCCGGGAAATTGCAAGAAAATATAATACAGAACATCACGAATTTATTTTGGAACCAACATCTATTAATATTTTGCCATTATTGGTATCGGGATATAATGAACCTTTCGCCGATAGCTCTGCTATCCCGACGTATTTTGTTTCTAAATACACCCATGAATTTGTCACAGTTGCCTTGTCAGGAGATGGAGGTGATGAGTTGTTTGCGGGTTATTCAGCTTATCAGAAATTGTATAACATTAGAAGTAAAAACTTTTTGCCAGATTCAATAAGTAAAGTTGTTTTTGGTCAGGCTGAAAAGCTATTAGCTGAAAAATGGCCTGGGAAAGGTATGCTCTATTATCTTTCACAAAAAAAGAAGACTCTGGGCGCTTATTATTGCTTATGGAAAGCAGCTGAACGTAAAAAACTTTATCGCAAAGACTTTTATGAACAGCTTCTATTAAGGGGAGAACTTTATAAGGAATATCTTTTGCAAAACTCGACCTCCTCCGATTTTATTTCAAATCTCCAGGAGCTAGATATGCAAACATACATGGTGGACGATATTCTTACCAAGGTCGACAGAGCGAGTATGTTAAATTCCCTTGAAGTAAGAGTGCCCTTACTTGATCATGTTTTTGCAGAATTAACATTTTCAATCCCCGTTGACTTAAAATTTCATTCCGGGCAAAAGAAATACATCTTTAGAAAAGCGATGTCAAAATATCTGACACCATCCGTAATGCAGCATAAAAAGCAAGGATTTGGTGTTCCCTTAACTTATTGGTTTAAGCGGGATTTGAGAGATTATACAATGGATATTCTTGGCGATAAATCAATGCCAGTATTTAATTATCTTGACTATAATTATGTGAAAAAACAGATTTCAAATCATAATTCCGGATTCAGAGATATGTCGGGGAAGATCTGGTCAGTTCTGTTTTTCAACGAATGGCTTAATCAAAATAAATGATGGATCGGATTAAAATTTTATTTATTACTGGCTCTTATGGCGTAGGCGGGAAGGAGAGACAGTTGGCAGAGCTGATTAAAGGATTGCCAAAAAACAGGTATTCAATCTCTTTTATCGTGAAAAATGGTGACGCACATTACTTGCAAAGTATTGAAAATGACATAGATTGCTTTTATTCACTTGATGAAAGGGGATTTGGTTTAAGATCACTTCTGAAAACATATAGAAAAATCAAATTTATTAAACCAGATATAATTCATTCCTGGGCACCTATAGCTACTTTACAGGTCATCATTATTCGTACATTTCTAAATTTTAAATTAATTGACGGGAGTATCCAGGATTCAACTAAACCAGATTTATTAACACGTATTATAATAAAAATAATTACCCTTTTTTCAGATAAAATTATTGCCAACTCTAAAGCCGGATTATTATGTTATAAAATCCCTGACAAAATAAGCGCTTTTATTCATAATGGATTTGACTTCGATAGAATTACTGGTCTGGAACCAATTGAAAAGATCAAATCAAAATTCAATATTCTATCAACTAAGCTGGTTGGAATGGTTGCCCGCATCGATTGGCAAAAGGACTATCCAACATTTATCAAAGCGGCTATAATAGTAATATTGAAGAGAAACGATGTAAAATTTGTTATTGTTGGTGATGGCGAAGATAAAGAAAAAGTACAATCCATGATTGTTCCCGCTCATAAAGAGAAATTCATATTTACCGGTCGTCAGTCAAACGTGGAATCTATCATCAATTGTTTCGATGTAGCTGTGTTGGCCACGTTTACTGAAGGGATATCGAACGCCGTGATGGAATATATGGCTCTTGAAAAACCCGTCATAGTAACAGACGGCGGAGGCACATCCGAATTAGTCCAAGATGGAGTTACCGGATATCTGGTCAGAGAAGGGGATGTTTATCAACTGGCAGAGAAAATTTTGTTTTTGCTCGATCACCATGATATTTGTTTGCGAATGGGTGTTGAAGGTGGGAAAAGAATTAATGAAGACTTTAGTTTTAAAAAGATGATTGATAGATTCCAGTTTGAATATGAAAATATACTAAAAAATTAATGTGTGGAATTGTCGGTTATATCAACTTCGATAATAACAAACCTGCTGATTTTTCAGTTGTCAGGAGGATGTCTGATACTTTAATTCATCGGGGGCCTGATGCAGAGGGCTTTTATGTTAAAAATAATGTTGCTTTGGGCCATCGCAGGTTGAGTATCCTGGATCTAAATACAGGAGGACAGCCAATGTTTAACTATGACAAATCAATTGTGGTGGTTTTTAATGGTGAAATATATAATTATGTTGAACTTCGCGAAGAACTTCGGAAACTTGGATATAATTTTTATACAACTTCAGACACAGAAGTAATTATTAAATCATACGAACAGTGGGGTGTTGATTGCCAACAGAGGTTTAATGGGTGTTGGGCATTTGCTTTATGGGATGAAAGAAAACAGCAATTGTTTCTTTCGAGGGACCGTATTGGCGAGAAACCGTTACATTATGCAGTTTATAATAATAGCCTTGTTTTTGGATCTGAAATGAAGTCATTATTTGCCTTTGGTGTTCCCAGAGAGGTTATATTAGAGATTTTAGAAGTTTATTTAGTGATGACAAATATTCCTGAACCGCACACTTTCTACAAGCACATTAAGAAACTTCAAGCGGGGCATTGTATAGTTGTTAAAAAGGGATCTGTAAGTGAACTTAGTTATTGGGATTTACCTGAGATT
>JANXXP010000360.1 GCA_025350595.1 Bacteroidota bacterium | reverse complement strand
ACAAGATCTACAAAATAAAAAATACAATGAAACAATTTCTGATCCTTCTTATATTCTCTGGACTAACCCTCTCAGTTTTCAGCCAAAAAAGTGATAAACCTATTCCAAAAAACTTTCCTCCTGATCTTTTGAGCCAAAATCCGGGGGCCCCTGTAATTAACGACATTTTAGGATTTTACAATGTCCGCCAATTCGGAGCCAAAGGTGACAGTATGAATTTTGATACTGATGCAATTAATAAGACCATTGAAGCTGCTTCTTCTGCCGGTGGCGGAACTGTCTACTTCCCCGCCGGGAAATATCTGAGTTTTTCAATTCACCTAAAAAGCAACATCACCCTTTTTCTTGACAATGGGGCTATTTTATTAGCTGCTGATCCAAACACGGGAAAAGGGGGTTATGATGCTCCAGAACCAAATGAATTTGACAAATTCCAGGATTTCGGACATAGTCACTGGCATAACAGCCTGATATGGGGAGAAAATTTACAGAATATAGCGATTATCGGACATGGGTTAATCGATGGAAAAGGTCTCACGAGATCGGGAAATACAAAAGAGGGGATTGCAAACAAAGCTATTGCCTTAAAGTGGTGCCGTAACTTTATTCTTAAAGATATCTCAATTTTAACCGGAGGACATTTTTGCCTTCTTGCAACAGGGGTTGACAATTTTACAATTGATAACCTTAAGATTGACACAAATCGCGATGGATTGGATATAGATTGTTGCCAGCATGGACATATCTCAAACTGCAGTGTAAACTCCCCGTTCGATGATGCTATAGTTTTAAAAAGCTCTTTCGCCCTTGGGGTTGCACGTTTTACTGAAGACATAACTATAACAAATTGTTCAGTGAGTGGATTTGATATCGGAACCTTTCTCAATGGTACATATATGCGTGGAAATTCAGGAAAAGTGCCAGACAGGGGAGTTGTCACAGGAAGGATTAAGCTTGGGACAGAATCTAATGGAGGATTCAGAAATATAACAGTTTCGAACTGCGCATTTGAATTCTGCAGGGGACTAGCACTTGAAACAGTCGACGGAGGTATTCTGGAAGATATTTCCATATCAAATATTACCATGTGGGATGTTATGGGGTCCCCATTCTTTCTTAGAATCGGATCAAGAATGAGAGGGCCGGAAGGTACACCAGTTGGGGTATTGAAAAGGATAAATATAAGTAATGTGGTCGCTTATAGCTCCAACCCGGATTACGCTTCTCTTTTCCTCGGAATTCCTGGCTATAAAATTGAAGATGTGCGGATGGATAATATTACCCTTGTAGTCAAAGGAGGTGCCCCGAAAGAACAGGCAGAACTTGTTGTTCCTGAAAAAGAAAAAGCATATCCCGATCCTCAGGAGTTCATAAAAATTCCGGCTTATGGGTTCTTCATCCGTCATGCAAAAAACATTTCCATGACAAATATTGATCTGAAGTTTGAGATTGAAGACTTTCGTCCTCCCTTCATCCTGGAAGATGTTGACGGTGCATATTTTAATAATGTAAATGCTAAACATACAGAAGGAGTTTCTTCATTCATCCTAAAGAATGTATCTAACTTCCGGACTTTCAATTGTGGTTCACTTATTGATAAAAAATTTGATAAAGCAACCGATGAAAAGTTTTAGCGAAATACTTTAACCATTCTCCTTTTGACTTCAAACCTAAAATGATATGTTACGATCTTCAATTCTTATTTTATCAATTATGATGTTAAGCTCTGGAATCCCTGGTGAGAAAAAACAAAAACACACTATCTGGTTAATTGGCGACTCCACAGTTAAAAACGGTAGTGGAAAAGGACAGGATGGTCTCTGGGGATGGGGCGATCGTATATATACCGTTATCGATACCAATAAAATAACGATCCGTAATCATGCAATTGGAGGCAGAAGCAGCCGGACATTTCTCGCTGAAGGAAGGTGGGACATTGTACTTGAAAAACTCAGACCAGGAGATTTTGTAGTTATTCAATTTGGACATAACGATAATGGCCCCATAAATGACAATTTCCGGGCCAGAGGGACTATTAAAGGCACAGGTGAAGAGACGGAAGAGATTGATAACATTCTTACTAAAAAACATGAGATTATACATAGCTATGGCTGGTATTTGAGAAAGTATTGTGATGATACCAAAACCAAAGGTGCCATTCCAATAGTCTGTTCCCGGGTACCTGGTAATAACTGGGACAACGGAAAGACAGTGCAGGCTGCTGAAGATTATGCAAAATGGGCAGAAGAGACAGCAAAAAGAGAAAATACTTTCTATGTAAACCTTAATAAAATAATTGCTTTAAAGTACGATTCAATTGGTGAAGCTGAAGTAACATCAAGGTACTTCCTAACTGATCATACCCATACAAATGAAGCTGGTGCCATACTTAACGCAAAGGCGTTCGCAGAAGGAGTCTGGTCATTAAAAAAATGCAAGCTGAGCAAGTATCTTAAAAAATTATGAAAATACACAATCTGCGTAAATGGCCTTGATAAATTGAATTTACATAAAAGTTATAGGTATTTCTCCTGATCAGTTATCAAAACAAATTTTAAGAATTGTTGTTTAGATGATATTAAGATGAACTTTTTATTTAGATACTTTAAATGAGTACCTTTGCAAAACATTTGAAAGCTAACAACATATGACTTTAACGACTCCTGCTCCGCTTAATGAAATGGATGGCCGTCGCCTCTACTACACCTTTATTGCCGGTGCCAGAAAAGTTATTGAGCATCAGGTTGAGCTTAATAAGATCAATGTTTTTCCTGTAAATGATGGCGATACCGGAACAAATCTTGCCTCAACAATCCGTGCAGTCATAGATTCTCTTCATCCTCACAGATCATACAAAATAACAGCGGACAGAATTGCCGAAACAACCTTAATTAATGCCCGTGGGAATTCAGGAATAATATTTGCGCAGTTTCTGTATGGTATGAGCATGGAAACGGGCAACTATAAAACAATAACTCTCAGTCAGTTTGCGGAAAGCATCAAAAATTCGATACGATATATTTATGAGGCTGTTTCGAATCCTGTAGAAGGTACAATGCTGACAGTGATAAAGGAGTGGGCAAATTATATTTACGATAACAGATTCAGATTTACAGATTTTAATGAGATGTTTATCAGTTCGTTAATTGTACTGAATAAATCTCTTGTCGAAACAAAATCTAAGCTTGCTGTCCTTGCAAAAGCAAACGTTGTTGATGCCGGAGCAAGGGGATTTGTATTTTTTATTGAAGGTATAATTGATTTTATCCTCAACAGGAATCTTAAAGAACTTATTCAGGCTAAAGCTGAAACGGGGGTATTTGAAAAGATAGATGAAGCAATTCCTGAGAAAGTTGAATTTAGATACTGCACTGAGGCCCTTATTAAAAACAGTACTATTGACAACAAAACGTTGAGGTCAAAACTCGAGAAATACGGGAATTCAATTGTTGTAGCCGGCTCTGACAGGATGAGGAGAATACATCTTCACACAAATACTCCGGCTGATCTATTTAATGAGTTGAGATTTACCGGCACCCTTGCTTTTCAGAAAGCAGACGATATGGTTCGTCAGAGCGATGTGGTATATAACAGAAAATGGAAAATTGCTCTGGTAACTGACTCTACTTGCGACCTATCGCAGGATCTGATTGATAAATATCAGATAAATATGCTGCCAATTAATATTAATTTCGGGGAGAATCATTACCTTGATAAAGTCACAATTCAGCCTGAACAGTTTTATACTCTTCTTGAAGAAAATAAAGACTATCCAAAATCATCACAGGTTAACGAAAAAGCCTTCACTAACCTATTTTCCCACCTAGCCTCACACTACGATTCAATTATAGCAATTCATCTTAGCGACAAGTTAAGCGGCACATTTAACAGTAGCCAGAAAGCTGCCTTGGCTATCAGTAAAGAATTCAATAAACCCATCTCGGTTATAAACTCCAAAAATCTTTCCGGAGCTCTTGGACTTATTATCCTCCGTACAGCACAAGCTATTGAAGAAGGACTTTCTCATGATATGGTTGTTAAGATGTCTCAAAGTTGGGTCAGAAAATTAAAAATATTTGTAAGTGTAAGAGATATTAAATATCTCATTCGCGGTGGAAGACTTTCTGCAACAAAAGGATTAATCGCACGGATACTCAATGTTAATCCTATTGTTTCTATAGATGAATCTGGAAAAGCGATTGTTTTTGACAAGGCTTTCAACCAGAAGGCTAATATGGAAAAGGTGATGGGCCATATCAGAAAACTAAACCAGGGAAATACTATCTGGAATTATATTGTACTGCATGCAAACAATCCTGAAGCAGCACAATGGTATTCTGAAAAAATGGAAACACTGACAATGAAAACACCGGCATCAGTTGTGAATATTTCCCCAATTATAGGAGCAAATGCTGGTATCGGAGCTGCAGCAATAGCATTTCTTTTAGACTAATAGTAATACATATGAGTTTTTTTCAGATCTACATTCAGTCCTTTCTGGTAATTATGATCTTAATGACTGCATTATGGATTATAAGTGTAATAATCAAGAATGTAAGCATTGTTGACCTGTTCTGGGGTTTTGGGTTTGTTCTGACTGCAGGGTTCTATTTTCTTAAAACTGCCGGCTTTGAGAAAAGAAAAATTATTCTTTTAATCCTGGTTACAATTTGGGGACTGCGACTATCCATTTATCTTGCCTTGCGTAATATTGGAAAAGGTGAAGATTTCCGCTATAAACAATTTCGCAAGAATTATGGTGAGAACAGGTATTGGTGGATAAGCTTTTTCCAGACTTTCCTGCTACAGGGAGTTCTAATGTGGCTTATTTCCGCCCCACTCCTCGGAGCCCAGTATTACGGAAATACAAATTCACTTAATGTTTTGGATTTTGCCGGGATAGTATTTTGGATTATTGGTTTCAGTTTTGAGGCAGGAGGTGATTTTCAGCTTGCCCGGTTCAAGGCTGTTCCCGAAAACAAAGGGAAAGTTTTAAATACAGGATTCTGGAAATATACACGCCATCCTAATTATTTCGGCGACTCCTCAGGCTGGTGGGGATATGGACTAATCTGCCTTGCTGCGGGAAGTTACCTTCCGGTTCTTGGTTCAATTATTATGACAGCGCTTATTATTAAGGTCTCAGGAGTTGCACTTTTAGAAAAAAGTCTGAAGGAGCAAAAACCAGAATACAAAGAATATATTCAAAAAACAAGTGCGTTTCTGCCTTGGTTTCCCAAAAAATAATTACCCAAAAACCTGCTTTTCCTATAGATTTTTCGTTCATATCGATATTTCTTTACGGAATAAATATCTTTATAATCGATAATAACTCATTATAGCCTTTTACCTATGAAGCTTAATTTTTACACAATCCTTTTTGCTTTGGCTTTCAGTATTTTTTTTGTCCGACCAACTAGTGCCCAGGATATTCCCGGGGATTTTCTGAATCCACCACATGAATTTTCTGTTATGCCATTCTGGTTTTGGAATGATACTTTAAACGACGAGGAAATTATCCGGCAGATTTCTGATTTTGAGGCACATGGTGTTTATGGTTTTGTAATTCACCCTCGAATAGGATTACCTGATAATGTTAAATGGCTCTCTCCTGAGATGATTCATTCAATGGGAGTTGCAATAAACGAGGCGGCAAAGAGAAAGATGTACGTAGTTCTGTATGATGAAGGAATGTATCCTTCAGGATCGTCAAGCGGTCAGGTTGTCGCACGAAATCCGGCCCATGCAGCCCGCGGTTTAGCAAAGATTGATATTAAAGCAGGAGAAGATCCGACTCTTGCTGCAGGAGCAAAGCTTGTCACAATTATCAATCGTCCTGATGGAAGCCGGGTCGCAATAATTGAACAACCCTCAAAGGGGAATATCAGGGGCTTGCATTATATCGGAGAAGGTGGAGCAAGACTGCAGGAAGAATCTCCGGCAGCCGGTGATATTTTAAATCCCGATGCTGTAACAAGTTTTATTGAACTTGTTTATGACAAGTATGCAAAAGAATTCGGCAAATACTTTGGGACGACAATCCCCGGAATATTTACTGATGAACCATCTCCTCTGGGACGAAGCAGTGCAAGAGGAGTTATTCCGGGAAATGCTTCCCTCCTTCCTCAGATTAAAAATATTCTTGGCTATGATATCACTCCTTTTCTGGCAGATTTGTGGTACGATGATAACCCATATTCAAAACAACACCGCAATGATTACAACCGTGCAGTAAATATCTGCCTTGAAGAAAATTACTATAAGCGCCTGGGAAACTGGTGCAAAGAACATGGGATTTCTCTGATGGGCCATCCTGCAGGATCGATGGATATCGGAGCTGAACGATATTTTCAGATCCCCGGACAGGATCTTGTCTGGCGCTATGTTGAACCCGGACCAAAAGCACTTGAGGGACAAAACTCCACAATAGCAAAATGTGCATCAAGCGCTATGCTCCATCTGGGGTTGAGGCGGAATGCAAATGAGCTTTATGGGGCCTATGGACACAACCTTACTTTTGATGAAATGGAATGGCTCGCAAACTGGTGTTTTGTCCGAGGTCAGAATTTCCTGATACCTCATGCTTTCTTTTATTCAATAAGGGGCCCACGGTTCGATGAAAGGCCTCCCGATGTCGGGCCCCATTCTGCATGGTGGGGCAATTTTAAGCCTTTTGCAGATGCCTGCCGTCGGCTCAGCTGGCTTAATACCGACTCAAAACAGATATGCGATATAGCTATACTTTGTGAAGCTACATGGCTGCCGGATAAATCCGCCAAAGCGCTTTTCCAGAATCAGCGTGACTTTAATTATCTAGAAATCAGACATCTGTGGGAAGATGCAAAAATTGATTCAAAAGGTGTTCATATAGCTGGGATGAATTATGGTGCAATAATACTCGACAGCCTTTCTTACTTACCTCCTGAGGCAAAACCATTTTTAGAACAACTTGCTAAAAACAGTAGATTGATTATCCGTGATGATTCGAAATTTTCCGGAATTTTTAGTGGTGCTCTCGTCTATAATTCAGATGAAAATTTACTCCTTGCTGTAAAAAAGATAATTCCGCCCGACGTTAGCCTCACACCTGCTTCCGGAAATATCAGATACAGACATGTTATAAAGGGAATTGATAATTACTATATTCTTTTCAACGAGGAATCATCAGAAGTAAAGACAAGATTAAGCCTTTCAGTTAAAGGTATCCAGCAATGGATAAATCCATATACGGCTGAAATATCAGCGCCGAAGATTGATGAAACAGTAATCTTCAAACCACACGAATTGAAAATTCTCAGAATCCAGTCCGCAGATTATTCCAACACACATAAAGCTGACATTATTATTTACGGAGGAACATCCTCAGCAGTCACTGCAGCTGTACAGGTTATAAGGATGGGAAAAACTGTAATAATTGTATCTCCTGATAAACATCTTGGAGGGCTCTCCTCCTCAGGACTCGGGTTTACTGATACAGGTAACAAAGAAGTTATTGGCGGTATTGCACGTGAATTTTACCACCTCATTTATAACCACTATCAGAAACCGGAGTCATGGAACTGGCAAAAACAATCAGAATACGGGAATGTAGGTCAGGGAAATCCTGCAATTGATGGTGGAAATAGAACAATGTGGATTTTTGAACCTCATGCTGCCGAGGAAGCCTTTGAGCTAATGATTAAAGAAAATAAAATAGAAGTTTACCGGGATGAGTGGTTGGACAGAAAAGACGGAGTTGTAAAAAACAATGGTTCAATTATTTCAATAAAGACTCTTTCTGGAAAAACATTCACCGGAAAAATCTTCATCGATGCCACATATGAAGGGGATCTAATGGCTTCGGCCGGGGTTAAATACACAGTTGGACGTGAGGCATCATCAGATTATAATGAACAATGGAACGGAATCCAGAAAGGTATTTTTCATCATGGTCATTATTTCAAAGATAATATAGACCCATATAAAACTCCCGGAAATCCATCAAGCGGACTCGTAGCCAGAATATCTTCTGAGTCTCCGGGAGTGAATGGCAGTGGAGACAATAAGATACAAGCCTATTGCTATAGACTTTGTCTCACAAAAAACAGTAGAAATAAGGTCCGGATAACAAAACCTGAGGGCTACGATAGTTCTCAGTATGAGCTGCTGGCCAGATTATCAGCAACACGATGGAATGAGTTTTTTGGAAAATATGATCCTATACCAAACATAAAAACAGACGTAAATAATCATGGACCTTTCAGTTTTGACAATATTGGCATGAACTGGGATTATCCTGATGCGTCTTATGAAAGAAGAAAGGAGATTCTTAAGGAACATATTCTATATCAGAAGGGGTTGTTATATTTTATGGCTACTGACCGACGAATTCCCGAACAGGTCAGAGAAACAATGAACCAATGGGGGTTTGCAAAAGATGAATTTACTGATAACGGGTACTGGCCTTATAATATTTATGTCCGTGAGGCACGTCGAATGCTTGGACAATATGTTATGAATGAAAATGATATTTTTGGGAAAAGAGAAGTACCAAAACCTATAGGCATGGGTTCTTATACAATGGATTCTCATAATGTTCAAAGATATGTTACACCGGAAGGATATGTACAGAATGAAGGCGATTTAGGAGTTTCTCCAAAAAATCCTTATCAGATTGATCTTGGTTCAATATTGCCGAAACCTGAAGAATGCAGAAATCTTCTTGTCCCGGTTTGCGTTTCTTGTTCTCATATAGCATTTGGATCAATAAGAATGGAACCTGTATTCATGATCCTTGGTCAGAGTGCAGGAACAGTGGCTTCACTGGCTATTGAAGAAAAGAAAAGTATAAATGATTTGGCGTACCGGGAAATTAAAGCAAAACTCGAGTCAGACGGACAAATACTAAAATATTTACCATAAAAACTTGTACAACTAATTTATTCGTTATATATTTAAATAACATTATACTTTCAGAATACAAGAAAGCGATTAAGTGCTATTTATTAATGAAGAAATTAAACTATATGAAAAGGATCGTAATAACTCTTATTCTCGCCGTTTTAGTTGTTTTTCATTCCGGGTTAGCTCAGACCAAACCTGATAATTCTAAAATTGATATCCTATTAATAAGGGGCGATTACAAAAAAGTGATTGACACATGTCAGCTGATTCTTGCTAAAGACACTCTCGATTCAGAGATTTATTATAAAATGGGGCTTGCATACCAAAACCTCATTTCGGACGATAAAGCTTTAGAATGTTTCCAGAAGGCAGCAACCATCTCTCCGGATAATAACAGTTACAAATTTATGGTAGCAAAGAGCCTTTATAATAAAGGGAAAACAAATCTGGCCAAACCTATTCTCCTGAACCTGTGCGCTATCGACTCCATAAACTGGGCTTACTCATATTATCTTACAAGCATTTATATTCAGGAAGCAAAATATGACGAATCAATTAATATTTACAACAGGTTTTATAAACAGGATTCATTAAATTATTCCATAATTGATAAACTAGGTTTTGCCACTCTGAAAACCGGAGATCTATTCGGCGCAATTGATTTATTTAACAAATCTATAATTCTAAATAATAAAAACATTAACGCTATTAAAAACGTAGCATATTGTTATACTTTGACTTACAGGGCAGATACAGCCATCCAGTTACTAACCAGGGGGATAGAAATTGACCCGACTGATATTGATCTATATGTGCGCAGGGCTGCATTAAACTATTCTCTCAATCGAAATAAAAGAGCACTTAATGACTATCTGAAAATTTTAAGTTCGGGAGACTCGGCTTTTCTATATCTCAAAAGGGCGGGAATTGGATATACGAATAACCTTCAGCCAAAAGAATCTATTCCTTATCTGTTGAAGGCGTACGAAAAAGACTCTACTGATCTTGAAGTCTCAAGTTTTCTTGGCCGGAATTATTCGAAGATTAATGATTTCAAAAAAAGTGCATATTATTACAAACATCTGATAAAAATCTTAAATCCTTTTGTTCAGCAAACGTACTTTAATTACTATATGCTAGCCGAGGTATTGAAATCTGATGGTTTATATGAAGAGGCTATTACCAATTATCTTCTTGGTCAGAAATTGACATCTGACATAAATACAACTATGATAGTTGCAAATATTTATGATGAAAAACTAAAAAACATCCCGAAAGCGATCTATTATTACGAGCTTTACCTCAATAGCATGAAATCCGTCAAATCGAACATGGGATCTGAATATATTGAAAAAGTTAAGAAACGGCTCGAATTCTTAAAGACTCCTATCCCGGCAAAGAAACAACCATAGGTCCTGGTTTATTCAAATTCAAAAATCAACATGCTGAGCCATTCTTTCTGAAAGCAGGAAGGAGAAATTTCATTTGCTGAATATCTCTTCTTATCTTTACTTTCAAATTAATAAATAGAATCCTATGAAAACATTCATAAAATGGCTGTCAGCCATCATTCTGGTGCTTATCATTGGGTACTTCGTTGGGCCGAAACCTCCCAAACCGGTGTTTAAGACTCAGGAAATAAATCTACCGACTTCACTGACAGATCTTGAAAAACAGATTAACGACAGTGAAAAATCCATAAAAGGTTTAAGACCCGATAATCAGGCCAGGATTGTTTGGGCCGATTCTACAAAAAAAGAAATGACAAAAGTTGCTATACTCTACCTTCACGGTCTTTTAGCCAGCCAGGGTGAAGGAGCACCTATACACACAAATCTTGCAAAAGAGTATGGCGCAAACCTTTATCTTGCAAGGCTTTCCGAACATGGCATCGACAGAGGCGACAGTTCTTTGATCAATCTCACTGCTGATAATTTAGAAGCTTCAGCAGAAAGAGATCTTGAAATTGCCAAAAAACTTGGTGATAAAGTGGTTATAATCGGAACATCCACAGGCGGGACTCTGGCACTCTTCCTTACCTCTAAACATCCTGAAATAAAAGCAGTCGTTTTGTATTCCCCATGTATCAAACTTTATAATCCGGCTTCCTCTCTGCTTAATAAACCATGGGGCCTGCAGATTGGAAGAATGGTCGCCGGAGGACCCGTTATGAAAGATTCGGCTGAGAGTAAGGAACATGCACAATACTGGACCCTGAAGTATCGTGTTGAAGGAATTGTGGCTTTAGTTAATCTGTATTCCAATACAATGAAACCTGATGTATTTTCTAAAGTAAAATGCCCCGTTTTTATGGGTTATTTTTATAAAAACGAAGATATACAGGATAAAACTGCATCTGTTTCTGCCATGTTAAAAATGTTTGATGAGCTTGGCACACCTACAGCATTAAAACAAAAAACAGCTTTCCCTGATGCCGGAGCACATGTGATCGCATCGCCTATCCGGTCTAAAACGTGGCATGATGTTGAAAGGGAGACAGATAGATTCCTGACTGAAATAGTTAAAATTTAGTGTTTTATGATCAGGGTTTCATAAAAATATTTCTTTATGTACCTTTGTGACGTTGTGTCTAAGTGGCAAAAATAAGATTGGGAATTTTCCTGAGGCTTTGGAGAATTTAGTAAAATGAGATTTTCAAGTAATATCATAACGCTGGGTATATTAACTATCCTAATCTTTAGTTGCAAAAAAGAGGTAGAAAAACCTCCTGATCCTGTTACTGATATTGAGGGAAACACTTATAAAACAGTTCGTATTGGTCTTCAGATATGGATGGCTGAGAATCTGAAAACAACCAGATTTAATGACGGAACAGCTATTGCATCTGTAGCTGATTCTACAGCCTGGAGGAATCTGGCGAAACCTGGCTATTGCATGTATAACAAAAATGATACTGCGTATAAACGCACTTATGGACTGCTTTACAATGCATATACAGCAGACTCTGGAAAAGTATGTCCGACCGGCTGGCATCTGCCAGGAATTGAAGAATGGCAACAACTAAGTGATTTTTTGGCTGACAGCATCTACAGCGGCGGCAAATTAAAAGAAACAGGTACGACTCATTGGATGGCCCCTAACAGAGGAGCAACTAACACAACTGACTTTTCGGCATTACCGGCTGGAATCAGATATTTTGAAGGTTCTTTTACTGCAATTCTCTATTATACAGCCTTTTGGTCTGCTACTTTTTCCGGAAACGATGAGGAAGGATATACCAGTTTGTACTATGGTGATGCAAGAATCAATTTGGGCCATGTATCAAAAAAACACGGATTTAGCATAAGGTGTGTAAAAGACTAAAAGACGCACGGCTCACTACACAAGGCGCAAGGAAAAAGGGGGAAATGAAATCAAATAAATTTTCTATAAAATCGAGACTGGGCAGTTTTAAATTTGCTTTTCAGGGGCTATGGTCTCTCCTTAAAAATGAACACAATTCCAGAATTCATCTCCTTTCATCAATAATAGCTATATCTCTCGGCATAATCCTGAAAATCAATGTCCCTGAATGGGCCTTGTTGACTATTGTAATAGGTCTTGTTTTTATTTCCGAACTATTTAACACCTCTTTAGAAAAATTATCAGATTTAGTACATCCTGAATGGAATGACCAAATCAAAAAGATAAAGGATTACAGTGCTGCTGCGGTATTTATTTCAGTTATCATTGCTCTTGTTGCCGGAGGTTTGATATTCATTCCCAGGATATTGGCAATGATGTAAAATATAACATTGCATAAATAATAAATATTAGATACATTGCCAAACAATTATCTAAAACTATCAATCTAAAACATTGTTATTTTATGAAATTCTTCCTTCCAAAACTGCTCTTTTCAGTAATTTTCTGCTCAACTTCTCTGACAATAACTTATGCTCAGCTTTTCGAGTGGCGGGGACCCAACCGCTCAGGGATCTATAATGAAACCGGTTTGCTAAAAAAGTGGCCCGATGGCGGACCAAAGCTTTTATGGGAAACCCCAAAAATGGGTGATGGGTATTCTGAAGCAACAGTTACAGATGACGCTGTTTATGTTACAGGTAGAAAAGACAGCCTGGATGTTCTTACAGCTCTTACACTGGATGGAAAAATTAAATGGGAAACAGCATACGGAAAAGCCTGGATGACGAATCATACAGGATCAAGAAGCACCCCTACCTACTATAACGGAAACCTGTTTCTTGTAAGCGGAAGCGGAGATATCGTATGTGTAGGTTCCAATGGTAAAGTGAAATGGTCAAAAAATCATTACAACCTTTATGATAGCAAACCACTTATGTTTGGAATATCCGAATCACCTCTTGTTTTTGACAACATGGTAATTGCATCTCCGGGAGGGAAAAAGGCATCGATGGTTGCATTTAATATTAATGATGGGAAGGTTATTTGGGAAGCCGCACCGCTTAACGAAGAACCACAATATGTAAATCCCAAACTTATAGTGTACGCCGGGAAGAAAATGATTGTAACAGTTATGGGAACTGATATTTTCGCAGTCGATTCAAAAGACGGAAAGATTCTTTGGAAAGTAGATTATGCAGCAGCTAACGCTTCGGGAAGCACATCTACCGGCAGGGTTATGAAAAACCACGCAATCACCCCTATTTTCAAGGATGGGTATATCTTTATCGGGAACGGATATAACTGGGTATCTATGAAACTCAAACTTTCAACAGATGGAAATTCTGTGGAGAAGGTTTGGGAGAACAGAAATTTTGATCCTCAAATGGGGGGAGTTGTCCTCCTGGGTAATAATATTTATGGCACAAATCACATGTCGAAGCCCGTAAATATGTGGGTATGTGTCGACTGGACTACTGGCCAAACCTTGTGGACATCAAAGTGGTATAACCAGGGATCAATAATTTCAGCTGACGGAATGCTTTATCTTTACGAAGAAAAATCTGGTCATGTTGCTCTTGCGAAACCTGATTCTACTAAACTCGACATCATAAGTGAATTTCAGATCACAAAAGGCGAAGGTCCATTCTGGGCTCATCCTGTTATTAGTAATGGAAAACTTTATATCAGACATGGAGACTACCTCATGGTATATCTGATTAAGTAAATGTTGATTTTCAAACCATAGGAGGCAGAATATTGCTTGCAAGTACAAACAAACAGAAGGCTTGGGAATGTAAAGTATCCGACCTGACAAAAGGAATGAAAGGGCTGGAAATTTCAGGAAATCCTTTGACTGAAGATAGCCCTTATGGAAAAGCAGTAGTATTTAATGGGATAAATGACGGATTGTTTCTGGCAGAGAACCCGATAAACAATTTGCAATGCTTTACTATTGAAATGTTAATTAGACCTGATTCCAAAGGCCCCTTTGAACAGAGGTTTCTCCATATTGGCCATATCGATAGTGATCGTCTTTTGATTGAATTAAGATTGACTGAAGACAATGTCTGGTACCTTGATACCTTTATACTTTCCGGTGATAATAAAACTGCGCTTATTGATTCTGCCTTAACTCATCCTGCAAATGAGTGGTATCATGTCGCTATGACTCTTGATAGTACAGGACAGATGACCAATTATGTTAACGGGAAGAAAGAAATGACTGGCTATGTTGATTTCAAACCCATGACAGGCGAAATGTCAATTGGAGCAAGAAGAAATAAAGTATCATGGTATAAAGGAGCAATAGCAAAATTTGATATAAGTCCTGAAGTATTAAACCCGGAAAGGTTCATTCCCTTCTGATATTTTACGAATATCATGAATCAGACAGATTGATCTATTGATTTTCATTAAAATACTTATACGATTATGAAAAAAATAATCCTTCTTCTTTTTGCGGTTTTTACTTATCCCATTTTAGTTCATGCTCAGACTGGTAATCAGCTTTCAAATGAGCAAAAAACCTGGTTGTCAAAAGCAAATCGTCACGAAAAAAACGGATGGATATATCTTCACGTTGAAGGTACTCCTGAAGCCCGTGGCTTCCAGCATGGATATCTGCTGGCCAAAGAAATTAAGGACGCTCTATTTGAAACGAGTGCGGTCTGGCATTATCAAACTGCATTAGACTGGCAATGGATGGTTCAGAGGAGCGACAAAATGTTCACCCACTCGATTGACCCGGAAAACTTACAGGAAATTGATGGCATTGTTGAAGGAATGAAAGCTGCAGGTATGCTAACAAGCAGGGCTGAAATTGTAGCTTATAATGGGTCAACTGAATTCATGAATTATTGGTGGCCATTGGTTAAAGATACTATCTCTCCCAGCTCACCCGATCCAAGGAAGGAATCCTGCAGTTCGTTTATTGCCACTGGTAACATGACAGCAGATGGAGGAATTGTTCTGGGACATAACACAATGAGTTCATTCTATTATCCCCTCTGCAATATCGTTATGGATATTCTTCCTGAAAAAGGACATCGTATTCTGATGCAAACTGTTGCCGGATTGATTCACAGTGAAACCGATTTTTTTATAACAAATGCAGGGTTGGTTGGTTCTGAAACAACAATTGGAGGATTCTTTCCCTTTGATGAGAAGGGTATTCCGGAATTTGCCCGAATGCGTCATGCAACACAATATGCTTCTACTATAGATGAGTGGTGCGATATAATGAAGACCGGAAACAACGGAGGTTATGCCAACGCCTGGCTGATTGGAGATATTAATACAAACGAAATAGCCCGCCTTGAACTAGGATTAAAGTACATTGGATTTGAAAGAACAAAAAACGGTTTTTTTGTCGGATCAAATGTTGCCGAGGATTTAAGAATACTTAGGTTCGAAACTAAAACATCTGAACAGGACATCAGAAATTCATCAATTGCCAGACGGGTACGCTGGAAACAACTAATGAAAGAAAATGCAGGAAAAATAAATATTGATCTTGCTGAGAAATTCGAAGCCGATCATTATGACACATATTTAAATGTAAACTCTCCTGATGTCAGAACATTATGTGCCCATCCTGATCTGGATCCTGATATCTATAGGGTTGATATTCCCTATGCTCCCTGGGGAACCCTTGATGGAAAAGTAGTCGATTCAAAAATGGCAAAACAGATGTCTTTTACAGCGCGATGGGGTTCAGCCTGCGGAACGCCGTTCGAGGCCAAAGAATACTTACAGAAACATCCTCAGTTCGACTGGATGAAAAGCTTGATAACAGACCGTCCTGCTCAGCCCTGGACTGTGTTTAAAGCCGGAGAAGTTAAGTAATATGCACAGCTTTATGCGTATGAATTAAGGAGTTAAGGTAAAAACAAAGAGTGATTTTCAGCATGTTAATGAACTAAACTGTTTAATGTTTTGTTCTTAACTTAAAATGAAAGTCCTAACCTTAGCATTTCTTTTCCTGACAGTACTGCCAACTTATATAACCAGTGCAATTTCTCCAGATCTCTTTAATGAAGCATCCAAAAGCATAATTGAAACAGATACCTTAAAAATAAGTCCGGTAACAATTCCTGAATTAAAGGGAAGTTTTAAATTTGATGGTTTGGTAGATGATCCCTGCTGGGATAATCTTTCTTCACTGCCGTTGGTTATGCATATTCCCACTTTCGGAATTCAGCCTTCAGAGAATTCTGAAGTATTTATTTGCCATGACAATGTCTATGTATATGTTGCAGGACGGTTTTTTGATAAAGAGGCCTCTAAAATTAATGTCGCATCAAGAATGAGGGATAATATTGGTCCTCAGGAAGATGGTTTTATTGTCATTTTTGATACATTTAATGATCACGAAAATGCTGTTGGATTCAGAACCAATGCTGGCGGAGTCAGACAGGATTTTACAATTTCAAGCGACGGTACTGAAAGTTTTCCATGGAATGATACCTGGAACACTTTCTGGGATGTTAAGTCGACAAGAGATGACAAGGGCTGGTATACAGAAATGAGGATTCCCCTATCGAGTCTTCGTTTCCAGGAGAAACATGGGAAAGTAATTATGGGGTTTTCCTGTAACAGGTTTATTCCACGTAAATTTGAAATTGATGTTTACCCGGCTATCCAGCGAAAATGGGGGTTTTGGAGTTTTATAAAACCTTCCCAGTCGCAACAAGTTAATTTCGAAGGAGTTCATAGTAAGAAACCTTTTTACATAGCGCCATATATCGCAGGCGGAGTCAATCAGGAATCGCGCTTAAATGATGCCAATACCGGATACAATTTTCATAATGTACCTAAAATGGCTGCGGGTCTTGATGTGAAATATGGTATAACCAGCAACCTTACAGCCGATCTTACAATTAATACTGATTTTGCGCAAGTTGAATCAGACAATGCGCAAGTTAATCTGACACGGTTTTCACTTTTCTTTCCTGAAAAAAGGATGTTTTTCCAGGAAAGGGCTAGTAATTTTGCCTTCGCTTTCGATGATATGAACACCCTCTTCTATAGCAGACAGATTGGGTTACACGAAGGTAGTCCTGTCCCAATAATATCAGGTGTCAGGCTCGTTGGCAGGGCCGGTCCCTGGGATATTGGGCTTCTTGACATGCAGACTCAGGCCTTCAAGTCAGTAGAAAAAGATGGTGTGAATCTTCCTTCAGAAAACTCCGGAGTGATTCGGTTGAGGAGACAGGTAATTAATAAAAACAGTTACGTTGGTGCAATTTTAACATCACGCTTAGGAGATAATGGAACATATAACGAGGTTTTAGGAGTAGATGGAATAATAAGGGTTTTTGGTGATGATTATCTTGACGTTAAATATGCCCAATCATTTGATGAAAAATACCAGAACAAAGCGATTTCTCCGGAAGCATCCAGAATATGGTTCGACTGGCAGCGAAGGAATGAAAAAGGGTTGGGGTACGATTTTTTTTATAGTCGTGCAGGGGCCAGATTTGAACCGGATCTTGGGTTTGAGTTCCGGCAAAATTATTATACACTGGGTACAAAATTGAAATATGGCTGGATACCCGGAGAGTCTTCAATTATCAGTACTCATAGTTTATTAATTAATGCCCGGAAATGGATAGATATTGGTACTAATATTACTCAATCCTCTCTTGTGGAGTTAGGATATAATCTTGGTTTTAAAACTGGAACAGGAGCTTTTATAAATTTAAGTCATGCCTATGAAAACCTTCCTGACACATTCCATCTTTCGAATGACAGAGTCATAGCATATATAAAACCAGGTAATTATGCATATAATTTCGTATCTGTTAATTTATATACCCCTCCAACAAAATCAGTTTCACTTGGCATACTGAGCAACTTTGGTCAGTACTACGACGGAAACCAGTTTACTATAGGTCTCACCTCAACTTTTAAATTTGGGGCATTTTTAAGCCTTGATCCATCAATCGAATATGACATGATTCGTTTCCCGTCAAGGAATCAGAGTTTTACGGGTCGTATTGCGGGAATCAGAGCTTTGGTCATGCTAAGTAACAAATTGTCTGTCAGCTCCCTTGTTCAGTATAGTAATATAGCGCATGGAATTGTTACAAATTTAAGATTGCGCTATAATCCAAAGGAGGGAAATGATTTCTATCTTGTCTTCAACGAAGGAAGAAATATTGAGCTTAATCGTGAATTCCCGGTCCTTAATCCGGTCGCAAACAGAAGCATTCTGATTAAATACACTTATACATTTATTTTATAAACCTGTACAGATTTATAAAACTAAATGCCAAAAAGCACCTTCAAGAAAATTGCTATGTAGAATGAAAATCATAATTTGCGTACAATTAATAATGTGAGTTATGAAAAATCATTTCCTGTCACTCTTCAATGAAGAACATCGTTTGAGGACAACCTCCTTCCTGGCTACTACTGCTCTCTTGGTGTTTGCATCTCAACTGGTTGGGACTACTGATAATTTACCAGGAATCGGACTTCTTTTAAGCGGCATGATTTTTCTTTTCTTTTCTTTTTTACATCCCTGGAGAAAAGTTGAATATTATGCAATACTTATAGGAGCATGCGTTAGTCTTATTGTTCTTATATTCTTAGGAATCCAGGTTCTTATCTGGTTGAAAAAAACAGAATATATCAGCGAAGGAGTTGTTATGACAATTATATTTCTTTTTTGTCTTCCCGGCATATTGACAGGGATTATAGGCACTTTGATTTGTGCCTTCAGGAAGAAATGATAAACAGAAATACTAACTCATCCCTACTTTACTTAACCGTGATATGAGATAAGAAAAAAGCAGCCGGATAGCTGCTTTTTGTTGACCCACCAGGTTTCGAACCTGGACTCTTTAGAACCAAAATCTAACGTGTTGCCAATTACACCATGGGTCAGTCTGCTCTAAAATGAGCTGCAAAAATAGAATAATTTTTTGAAAGTGAT
>JANXXP010000317.1 GCA_025350595.1 Bacteroidota bacterium | reverse complement strand
CAGAATGCTTCTATCTCCGGTGGTACTGATAATATGAAATATTTTCTTTCACTGGGTGCAAAGTTCCAGAATGGTATTTACAAAAACAGCGCTACAAATTACAAGCAGTATAATTTCCGTACAAACATCGATGGTAAGGTAAATAAGTATATCAATATAGCTTTTGATGTAGCAGGAAGAGAAGAGATAAGAGATTATCCGACACGCTCGGCAGGTTCAATTTTCCGTATGCTTATGCGCGGCAAGCCTAATATGCCTGCATACTGGCCCGACGGTACTCCAGGACCTGATATTGAATATGGCGATAACCCCGCAGTTACCTCAACAGCTGCAACCGGATATGATGTTGATAAATGGTATATCCTGGAAAGCAATTTGCGTACTACTATTGCAATTCCCTGGGTAAGCGGTTTAACACTTACTGCAAACGCTTCTTTCGACAAAGCAATACAGTTCCAGAAAAGATTCGAGACACCATGGTATTTGTACACCTGGGACGGCAATGCAGCTCATACAACAATCAAAGGCAAAAGAGGCCTCGATGCTCCACAGCTTACAGAACAGATGCAGGATGGTCAGAAGATCAATTTAAACGGATATGCAACTTATGAAAAAACTATCGCTGGTATTCACAGTGTCAAAGTGATGGCCGGAATGGAAAGAAGAAGCGGTATAAATAATGTTTTCAACGCTTTCCGTAAAAACTTTATTTCACCATCTGTTGACCAGTTATTTGCCGGTGCCTCCGATCAGTACATGGTTAATAACGGATGGGCAAACCAGAATGCATATCAGAGCTATTTCGGCCGTTTTAACTATGACCTTAGCAGGAAGTATCTTCTTGAATTTACCTGGAGGTATGATGGTTCATACATGTTCCCGCAAAACAAACGATTCGGATTCTTCCCTGGTGTTTCAGCCGGATGGCGTATATCAGAAGAAGATTTCTGGAAAAGCAGTCTTTCTTTCATCAATGACTTTAAGATCCGCGGATCATGGGGTCAGCTCGGAAACGACCGTATCGCTGAATATCAGTACCTTACAACGTACGGATTTACATCAGGCAGAACTTATGTATATAATGGATCCGATAACAAACTTCTTGTTGAAACAAAAATACCAAACCTGAATGTAACATGGGAAGTTGCGGGAATGGCAAATATAGGGTTTGATGCATCATTATTGAATAATAAGGTAACAATTTCAGCTGATTACTTTAATAATGTCCGTTCTCAGATTCTTATTACCAGGAATGCATCTATTCCAAGTTCAACCGGTTTAACATTGCCTCCTGAAAACATCGGGAAAGTTAAAAACACCGGATTTGAAGCTATTGTTGGTTATAATGGGCGGGCCGGAGACTTTGACTTCACAGTTTCAGTAAACGGCAGTTATTCCAAAAATAAAATCCTGTACTGGGATGAAACACCTGGAATCCCGGTATACCAGCAGTCCACAGGCAGACCAATGGGCTCAGCTTTATATTATGAAGCAATAGGTATTTTTAAGGATCAGGCTGCCATTGATGCTTATCCACATTGGGCCGGAGCTATGCCGGGTGATGTCATCTTCAAAGATGTCAACAATGATGGAAAGATCGACGGGCTGGACAGAGTGATGAATGAAAAGAACAATTTGCCAAGATTTATTGGTGGTATGAGCCTTGATCTCAGATATAAAGGCTTTGATATTACCATGCTGGTTCAGGGTGCAACAGGCGCTATGGTTTATATTTCGCCTGAATCAGGTGAAATCGGCAATTACTACAAAGAATTTGCTGTCAATCGGTGGACTCCTGAGAATACAAATACTTCTTATCCGAGAACCTGGAACCGTGATGAAGAATACTGGAGAAGTCAGGGAAATACTTTCTGGCTGAGAAATATGAATTATGTGAGACTGAAAAACTTCGAGATCGGTTATAACCTACCGGCCAGTTTGAATCAATCAATGGGTATTGAAGGTCTTCGTTTATATATAAATGGCCAAAACCTTTTCACTCTTGCCAAGCAGAAACTTATTGACCCGGAACTTCAGGCAGGTACTGACTATCCTCTTGCCAGAATTGTTAGCGGTGGAATAACATTAACATTCTAAAATTATTAATAATGAAAAAGACATTAAATATATTGATGATTCTATCAATCATCGTAATGCTTTTCTCCTGTAAGAAGACGGATGAGTTTCTAAGCAAACAACCCTTAGGAGACTATTCTGAAACAGCAGTATGGAGCGATCCTGCACTGGTTCAGACATTTGTGAACAGTATGTACAGAAATGCGCTGGGCTTCCCATTCTCTATCGAGCGTCTTTCTGATTATTCTGACGAATCATTTTTTACACCCGACTGGGACGTTCTCAACTTCAATAAATCTCTGATGACATCAGACGGTCTGTTGGGTTGGCAGGTAGATTGGGCTACTCCACATACTATGCATTTCCGTTGGTCTCCTCTTTATAGCAACGTAAGAAGAACCAACATCTTTTTCAGTAAAATTAATTCAGTAAAAGGTGATGCCCCGGCTATTGAGAATCTTAAGGGACAGGCTTATTTTTTGAGAGCATGGACATATTTCTATCTTACGGCTCTCTATGGAGGTGTTCCTATTATTGCCAAGGCATATACTCTGACAGACACCTATGATGTTCCAAGAGAAACATACGAAAACTGTATCAACTTTGTAGTTGGACAGCTTGATTCTGCAGCTCTTTTTCTCGGCGATTCATATCCGGCTGATGGTCATATAACCAAAGGGGCTGCATTGGCCTTTAAAGCCAGGGTATTGCTATATGCTGCAAGTGATCTGCACAATCCTGCAAAAAACG
>JANXXP010000302.1 GCA_025350595.1 Bacteroidota bacterium | reverse complement strand
GAATAACAAAACGGGGTACTAAACCCCATGTATGGGACCCCGCAAACCTCAGCGTAAACTATACATATAATGAAATTTACAAAAGCAATACCAAAACTGAAATTGACCTCGAAAAGAATTACAGGGGCGGGCTAAACTATGATTATCAGGCACAACCGGTGAATATTTCGCCATTCAAAAATGTCAGCTTCTTAAATTCACCGGTTTTTAAGCTTTTTAAGGACTTTAACTTCTATCTTTTTCCAAAGAGTATTTCTTTTCGTACCGACCTTAATCGAACTTATAATGAATTGAAATCAAGAAATATAGATAATCCATTTCTGAGAATAACACCCTCATTTAAAAAAGATTTCGAATGGAGCAGAATTTATGATTTTAAATATGATATTACCCGTCAGCTGAAGTTCGATTTTACAGCCACTAATCTTGCCAGGATTGATGAACCACCCGGCGGTGTTGATAAACAGAGATATAGTAGCAGTTATGGCTTTTGGCGCGATTCGGTAATGACTAATCTCAGGAATTTTGGCCGGACAACAAACTATAACCATTTTATAAATGTCACCTATACAATTCCGATAAATAAACTTCCATTAATGTCTTGGGCAAATGCCAATGCAAGATATGGTGCTGATTATACCTGGCTTGCCGGCCCTCTTTTTCCCGATAGCATGAAGATTAATCTTGGGAATTCGATTAAAAATCATAATGAGCTGACATTGACTGCCATGGCCAGCCTTACGACTATATATGGGAAATGGAAATTTCTTAAAAATATTGAGAACAACACCCGGCCTGATGCACCACAGAAAAAGAAGCCCGAATTTGAGACCGTAATTTACACTAAGGACAATGTTAATTTCAAAGCAGGTGGTGTTAAGGCGATCTATCACAATCTTAAAACAAAGGATGTCAAAGTTAAGATTACCAATAAGAGCGGTGCAGATGTGAAAGGCAAGATGGAAATAGTCAATGAGAACAAGGTTAATTTCATTGCCGCTGAACAGACTGATGGAGCACGAGTGACAGTTGAAGGTAAGATACAGAAAAAGCGCAATCCGTTTATTGTTGGAGGGGAGTATTTAATCAGAGCAATGATGGGTGTGAGATCGGTCAGTCTTACCTATACTTCTGCCCAGGGTCAGTTCCTTCCCGGATATACTCCCGGCACAAAATATCTGGGCATGTCGGACAATAATAATCTTCTTGCGCCTGGTTGGCCATTTATCCTCGGCTATAGTGACAGGAATTTCTTTGATAAAGCTGTAAGCAACGGATGGCTGTCAAAAGATACCCTGCTTAATTCACCGGCAATGTATAATAATAAGCTCGACTTATCATTCAGAAGTCTCATTGAACCTTTCCCGGGGCTGAGGATAGATGTTAATGCCGACCGCAGATTTCTGGAAGATGTCAGTTCATATTATATAGCTGATTATAACGGTAACTTTCCCGACAGCACACGAAACAAAATAGTATCAGGAAACTTCTCTATATCAATTATTTCATGGGGAACTGCTTTCGAAAAGATATCAAATTCCAACGATTATGTGTCTCCGACCTTTGAAGCCTTTAAGAAAAATGCTGTAATAATCTCAGAAAGGAGAGCTGCCGAACGACAAAAAATCGACCCGGCTTACAATCCCGATATTGATCCATTAACCGGCAGTCCGATTGAGGGACCATTTAAAAGCGGATATGGGAGCACATCAAGGGAGGTTTTAATACCGGCATTCCTTGCCGCGTATACCAAATCAAGTCCCGATAAAGTAGGACTTGAAACATTCCCCTCAGCTTTAAAAATGATGCCAAACTGGAGGATCAATTTTGACGGACTCTCTAAATTTGAGTTTATACAAAGGACATTCCGGTCAGTAAATATATCGCATCAGTACAGAAGCACATATCAGATTGGTTCTTATACAACAAATCTTAATTATCAGGGCGATGGCGATGGAATAAACAGGATCAGGGACCTTCAGAATAATTACATCCAGCAATATGAAATAAATGTTGTAACTATCAGTGAACAGTTCAGCCCTCTGATAAATGTTGACCTGAACTGGAAAAACAGCCTTACAACAAGGTTCGAATGGAAAAAGTCGAGGACTGTTTCACTTAATCTCACTAGTAATCAGATAGCCGATGCAAGGATTAATGAGCTAATTTTCGGAACCGGGTACAGGTTTGATAACGTCAAGATAATTCTTAAAACGGGCAATGGACAGAGAGCGCTGAAAAGCGATTTGAATCTCCGACTCGATTTCTCAATTAGAGATAATAAAACAATAGCCAGAAAACTTATTGAGGACGTAAACCAGCCTGTGGTCGGACAGAAAGTATTTACAATAGGAACCAGTGCTGATTATGTTCTCAGCGACAGGTTTAATCTTCAGATCTTTGCAGACCATACAATGAATAATCCTTTTGTTGCAAATACCTTCCCCACTTCTAATACAAACTTCGGATTCAGCCTTAAGTTTACTTTAATACAGTAGATCAGAGTTATTTTAAATGCATATTATGAGTTAGATGAGATCCTTTTTCCGATTCATTTCGCAACCCTTATGAAATTGTAAGTAATCGAAGCGAGGGATCTCTACATGAACGTCACTTGTAAAGGTTAAGCTATCTTCTGATCCTGCTGGCATGTTGGCAGGGTTAATGGATTTCATTTATTTTCAGAAAACGTTTGAAACATAGTACATCGGTTCTTACTGCCTGAAAATCAGCGAATCTGCATGAAAATAAATAAGATATAAGACTTGGGAATCAAATCCTTTTCCCTAAATTTGAATGAAATCCTAAACCGTTTTCTTCACTTACCCGGATAATACTTTGTCTTATGAAAAAATCGAAACCGAATCTTTCCTTCTGGCAGGTTTGGAATATGAGCTTCGGATTCCTCGGAATCCAGTTTGGTTTTGCACTGCAAAATGCAAATGTCAGCAGAATATTTGAAACACTCGGGGCAAAAGTTGAGAACATACCCATTCTCTGGATAGCGGCACCTGTTACCGGACTCATTATTCAGCCTATAATAGGCCACATGAGCGATAATACCTGGAACAGACTCGGTCGTCGCCGTCCATATTTCCTTGTTGGAGCTATTCTTGCTTCCATCGCATTGATTTTCATGCCTCACTCTCCGGTTTTGTGGATAGCCGCAGGAACTCTATGGATAATGGATGCATCAATAAATGTATCAATGGAACCTTTCAGAGCCTTCGTTGGTGATATGCTTCCTTCTGAACAGAGAACAACAGGGTTTGCTATGCAGAGCTTCTTCATAGGGACAGGTGCAGTTGTTGCTTCTGCTCTACCGTATATACTTACAAACTGGTTTGGTGTTTCAAACATATCTGAAGCAGGAAAAATTCCTCCTCATATAATTCTTTCATTTCTGCTTGGAGCCATAGTTTTTTTACTCGCTGTGGCATGGACAATATTCAAGACAAAAGAATATTCCCCTCTGGAGCTTGCTGAGTTCAGTGAGCCGGGTCCGGGAGAAGTAAATAAAAACGTAGAACATGTCGAAGACTTCCTTCCTGAAAGCAAATTCTTCAAATCATCTCTCATCTGGATACTAACCGGGGCAGTTATCAGCTTTTTTGTTTATATGTTTAAGATGCAGGCCGAGGTTTATATTCTCGGATTTGGACTGATTGTATTCGGGCTCATCCAGGTTGTGACCGGAGTATTTACAATGAACAAAAAGACTGACAATGGGCTGGTTATTATTATTAATGACCTTTTTAAGATGCCAAAGACCATGGTCCAGCTCTCTTTTGTTCAGTTTTTTTCGTGGTTTGCCCTGTTCTCAATGTGGATTTATACAACTGCCGGAGTAACCAGCACTAAGTATGATATGAAGCTTGACAAGGATATTTTCTTATCAATGAAGCAATCACTCGATAAAGTATCAGTTCTCCCGGAGTCAAAAAAGTGGAGTAACCTGGAAGATATCAGGTCAGATATGACAGCCTTTGAAAAGAAATTTGATGCGGGAAAACAGGTTGTTATATCAATGAGGGTTGTTCAGTTTTTTAATGATGGAAGTAAGAAAGATCTTCTTCTTTCCGACCAGAAAGTAAAGGCCAGATTACTGTCTATTGAGAAAGAATACAATAAGGGTGCCGACTGGGTTGGCATTTTAATGGCAGTATATAACGGATTTGCTGCAATTATGGCATTTCTCCTCATTGCACTTGCAAGAATCACCAGCAGGAAAACAGTTCATTCCATCAGTTTGATAATTGGCGGCATTAGCCTTATCTCATTCTTACTGATCAAAAATCCAAAACTTCTTCTGATCTCTGAGCTGGGTATTGGCCTGGCCTGGGCAAGTATTCTTGCAATGCCTTATGCTATTCTTACAGGCTCACTTCCATCAAATAAGATGGGGACTTATATGGGTATCTTCAACTTTTTCATTGTTATTCCTCAGATTATGGCAGCCAGTATTCTTGGCTTTCTGGTAAAAAGCCTTTTTGGTGGACAAAGTATTCTGGCTCTCGTCGCAGGAGGCGTTTCGATGTTTATTGCAGCGGCATTGGTTCTGTTTGTGAAGGATGTGGATGAAGTTAAATCACAAAATGTATAATGAAAGTAGAGGCCTGTATTTTTGACCTTGACGGAGTTATAGTTGATACGGCTAAGTATCATTTTCTTGCCTGGAAAAGACTCACGGATCAGATTGGGATAAATTTCACTGAAAAAGACAACGAACGTCTTAAAGGAGTTAGCCGTATGGCATCACTTGAAATAATTCTTGAGATTGGTAATTTAAGCATCGATGCAGTAGCCAAAGATGAATATGCACGTCTTAAGAACAGCTGGTATGTGGATTACATTAGCAAAATGACTCCGGAAGAGATACTTCCGGGGTCTCTTGATTTTATAAGAGAATTAAAAGATGCTAATATCCCTATCGCGCTTGGCTCTGCCAGTAAAAACACTCCCATGATTCTTAAACGGGTGAATCTTAGTAATGTTTTTAATGCTGTTGCTGATGGTAATAATGTTCATAAAGCCAAACCTGATCCTGAAGTATTTCTGACCGCAGCAAAAATGCTTGGTGTTAAGCCCGAAAATTGCGTGGTTTTTGAAGATGCTGTGGCCGGCGTGCAGGCAGCAATAAACGCAGGTATGAAATGTGTGGGTATCGGCTCTACCAAAGTGCTGACGGAAGCCGATTTTGTTATTAAAGGGCTTAATGAGATGAATATAAGCCGATTACGTCTTATTGAAAAAATGATTTAATATGAATAGCTATTATAAGAAAGATGAGTGGCTGGTTGTTGAAGAGGGATTTGATCCTGAAATGAACAGAGAGTCTGAAAGTATTTTTTCCCTCGGGAATGGCTACATGGGTCAGAGAGCTAACTTTGAGGAACATTATAGCGGTGATTATCACCGTGGTAGCTATGTAGCCGGAGTATATTATCCCGATAAAACAAGAGTCGGATGGTGGAAAAATGGATATCCTGAATATTTTGCTAAAGTGCTCAATGCGCCAAACTGGATTGGGATCAATCTCACAGTTGATGGTGAAGTAATTGACCTGGCTCAGGTAAAGATAAATTCTTTCAGGAGAACCCTTAATATGAAAGAAGGATATCTTGAAAGACATTTCAATATCACAATTTTGAAAACCAAAACTCTTGAAATAAGCTCAAAACGATTCCTTAGTATGACTGAACCTGACCTGGGATTGATCCGATATTCAGTTAAACCTGTGAATTTTAGCGGATCAGTCAGTTTCACTGTTTATCTCGATTCCGATGTCAGGAATGAAGATACAAACTATGGAAAAAAATTCTGGAAAGAAGTTAGCCGGCACATATCAGAAGGTAGCGGGATGCTTATTTCCCGAACAATGAAAACCGATTTTCATGTCGCACTTGGAATGACTTATATTCTGGAGAAGGATAACAAAAAGGTAAAGATAAAACCTGAAATAACTGACAGAGCAAAATATGTTGCTAACACTTTTTCTTCAGTCGCAGGAAAGGGTGAAGAGCTTGTACTCTATAAGTTCGTTTCAGTAATATCATCTCTGAATTATGATAAGAAGAATCTTCCAGCAATTGTTAATCAGCGTCTTGAATTTGCAATTAGAAGTGGATACAACAAGCTCCTTTCAGATCATATCAATGAATGGGATAAAATCTGGGCTACTTCAGATGTAGTTATCAATGGGGATATCTCAGCCCAGCAGGCAATAAGGTTTAATATTTTTCATCTTAACCAGACATATACCGGGAAAGACGAAAGACTTAATATTGGACCAAAAGGATTTACAGGCGAAAAGTATGGCGGCAGCACTTATTGGGATACAGAAGCATTTGGCTTGCCATTTTTTCTGAAAACAGCTGATAAACAAGTGGGTAAAAACTTACTGCTATACAGATATAAGCACCTTCAGAAAAGTATTGAAAACGCTGAAAAGTTGGGATTTAAGCATGGCGCCGCGTTGTATCCAATGGTAACAATGAACGGTGAAGAGTGTCACAATGAGTGGGAAATTACATTTGAAGAAATACACCGTAACGGGGCTATAGCTTTCGCAATATATAATTATATCAGGCATACTGGTGATAAAGAGTATATGGCTGATTACGGATTAGAGGTTCTCATTGCTATTTCAAGGTTCTGGAGTCAGAGGGCAACATACTCTGAGAACCTTAAAAAATACGTGATCCTTGGTGTAACCGGACCAAATGAATACGAAAACAATGTCAATAATAACTGGTACACAAATTCATTAGCGGTCTGGACATTATCGTACACTTTAAAAACTATTGAAGAACTTGAAAAGGGAAATTCGTCTAAGCTTGGCAAGGTTTTAAAGAAGACCAATTTCAACTTCAAAACTGAGCTACCGAGATGGTCAGAGCTGGTAAAAAATATGCACTTTAATGTAGATACAAAGCGTCAGGTTTTTCTGCAGCAGGATGGATTTCTTGACAAAGAACTTCTAAGTGCTGAATCAATTCCGAAAGACGAAAAACCAATAAATCAGCACTGGTCATGGGACAGGATACTCAGATCATGTTATATTAAGCAGGCTGATGTGTTGCAGGGGCTATATCTTTTTGAAGATAAATATGATACTGAAACCATAAAGCGCAACTTCGATTTTTACGAACAAATGACAGTTCATGAATCATCATTATCTGCATGTATTCATTCAATTTTGGCTTCAAGAATCGGAAATATCGCAAAAGCTTATGAGCTGTATCTGCGAACAGCCCGGTTAGATCTTGATGATTATAATAACGAAGTCTCAGATGGTTTGCATATAACCAGTATGGCTGGCACCTGGCTTGCAATAGTTGAGGGATTTGGAGGTATGAGAATACAGGATGATAAGATCCTTCTTAAGCCATTAATTCCTGATAACTGGAAATCGTATTCCTTTCATTCCAGGTTTCGTGGTATCCTTTTCGAAGTAAAAGTATCAAGCACACAAACAATTGTAAGAAACCTTTCTGAAAAATCTCTGAATTTGGTATTTGATACAAAAAATTATATCGTAAAAGGTAAAACAGAAATTATTGTTAAATAGTATAACTATCTGAAAATATGGATACTGAAATTTCAGTGCTTGAAAATCAATTATTTGCCCAGGCCCTAAAGGGAGTAATTGATTTTGGCTGCGCCGAGCTCGCACTGCGTGCTCGGTTCTTCGCACCTTTTAGGGTTAGGGGCAAATGAAGAAAATCGATGGGGATAATTACGACACATTACACTTCTATAAAATAACTAACTCAGAACAATCTAATGGAAAAACTACCCTTAAGTCTGACACTGTTCATTCTGGCAATTTTAATAACTATGGCAGCTTGTACTGCTGTTGCAAGTAAAAAAGAAACCAAACCTTTTGTTTCTGATGTGGTCCACCCTGAGTGGTCGAAAAATTCAGTACTATATGAGGTAAATGTAAGGCAGTATACTCCTGAAGGTACATTTAAAGCTTTTGCTGAACATCTTCCACGACTGAAATCATTGGGAGTTGATGTCCTCTGGTTCATGCCAACTTTCCCTGTAGGTTCTTTGAATAAAAAAGGAGAATTAGGCAGCTATTATTCAGTTCGCGATTTCATGGCTGTTAATCCGGCATACGGAACAATGGATGATTTTATGGATGTTTTAAATAAAGCGCATGAACTGGGAATGAAAGTGATGTTAGACTGGGTGCCTAATCATACTTCATGGGATAATAAACTTACTGTTGAACATCCGGAATGGTATGTCAAAGATAAAACAGGTAAATTCACTCCACCTATTGGAACCGACTGGACCGATGTCATTCAGCTTGACTGGTCGAAGAAAGAGCTTCAGGATTATATGATCGACGCTATGTCATTCTGGGTTAAAATGGGAGTTGACGGATTCCGCGTAGATCATCCACACAATACCCCTGTTGCGTTTTGGGACAGAGCAAGAACAACATTGTCAGCAATAAAACCGGTCCTTCTGCTTGCAGAAATAGAAGATCCTAAGTTTCTTGAAAAAGGGTTTGACATGAATTATGCATGGGAGATGCATCATCTGATGAATAGTATAGCCCAGGGTAAGGATAGTGTTAAGGCCCTTGTAAAGTATTATAATACTGAATGGTCAGTTTATCCGAATAATGTGTATCGTCTTCAGTTCCTCACGAACCACGATGAAAATTCATGGGCCGGAACTATAGATTCACTGATGGGTGATGCTCAAAAAGCTTACGCGTGCTTAATATTTACAGCCCAGGGTGTACCTCTTATATATAGCGGTCAGGAAGTTTGTCTTGACAAGAAGTTAAAATTCTTTGTCAGGGATACCATAAAATGGGACTCATGCAGCATGACCGGATTCTATAGAAGCCTTATATCATTGAAAAAACAGAACAAAGCTTTGTGGAATGGTGATTTTGGCGGAAAAATGATGAAGATAAAAACCAATAAGGATAATAGGGTCTTTGCTTATTCCCGTGAGAAAGATGAAAATATAGTTGTCGTTTTCCTTAATCTCAGCAAAAAAAGTGTTGCCGTAAAACCTTCTATGGAAATGCTTAATGGCGATTTTACAGAATATTTCTCCGGAACCAAAACTACCCTTCCGTTTGCTGATTCACTAAGAATTGAACCGTGGGGATATAAGATCTTTGCGGGAAATGGATTTCATTTTTAATTCGTTATGTATTCATTTAAATCCAATCTGTTACTTCTGAGTGTCTTTTGTTTACCCCTTTTGAGTTGTTCACAACAGAGACATTCTGTAAAAGTAACAGAAGACAAATCCATTTCCTCAGTTCCTGAATGGGCGAAATCTGCCATATGGTACCAGATCTTTGTTGAACGCTTCCGCAATGGAGATCCCTCAAATGATCCGACCCCCGCTGATATGGCTGGAGGCTTTCCCACCTATATTCCAAAAAGCTGGACGATAACACCATGGGGCCACGACTGGTATGCACATGAGCCATGGCTCGACAGTATAAAAGCTGATGGATTTAATTCTAAAATTCAGGCCCGGCGATATGGGGGCGATCTTCAGGGAGTCCTCGACAAATTGGATTATCTGCAGGATCTCGGAATAAATGCGATTTATTTTAATCCCCTGAATGAATCTCCATCACTTCATAAATATGATGCCCGCAATTATACACATGTCGATCGTAATTTTGGTCCCGATCCTAAGGGAGATATTGCTCTGATTAATTCTGAAACGCCAGTTAATTCTTCTACATGGAAATGGACTTCTGCTGACAAGCTGTTTCTCAAAGTAATTAATGAATGTCACAAGAGAGGTATCAGGGTAATAATGGATTATTCCTGGAATCATACCGGGAAAGATTTTTGGGCTCTTAATGATATCCGTAAAAATGGAAGTAAATCTGAATTTGCAGATTGGTACAATATTATTTCGTACGACGATCCCTCAACACCTGCTGATGAATTTAAATATGAGGGATGGGGTGGCAATAATCCATGGATGCCGGTATTTAAAAAAGATATCATTCCTCCGGACGATAAAGTGATGCCCTTTGAAGGGAATCTTCATTCAGAATCTTTAAGGGAGTATATATATAAGGTAACGGAAAGATGGCTTGATCCGGATAATGACGGCAATCCTTCTGACGGTGTTGATGGATTCCGTCTTGATGTGGCGGGTGAAATACCAATGGGATTCTGGCGAGACTACCGTAAGCGTGTCAGGGAAATTAATCCTGAAGCTTACCTGATCGGTGAAATCTGGTGGCTTGAATGGCCTGATAAACTCTTTGATCCGGAAGTTTATCTCGAAGGCGATCAGTTCGATGCAATAATGAATTATCGTTGGTTCAGGGTTGCAAGAGGGTTCTTTGGCCAGGCAGAACCAGTTCTTTCACCTTCTGGATTTGTGAGTGAGATCGGGAGGATCAATAAGGATATTGGTTTTGACAATCTCCTTGAAATGATGAATGTTGCTGCTACTCATGATTCTCCACGACTTTCAACATCTTTTTTTAATAAAACAATGGATAAATACCACGCCAAACCTTCTGAAAATCCGGATTATAAGATTAATAAACCAGATGAACTAACAAGAAAAGAGCAAAAGCTCCTTCTGGTACATCAGTTTACATATATTGGTGCTCCTCATATCTGGAACGGAGATGAGTTAGGGATGTGGGGTGCTGATGATCCGGATTGCCGGAAACCTATTGTGTGGGATGATATTGTTTTTGAAAATGAAAAGGCGGACTATAACCCATTAAAGACAAGACCTGTGGATGAAGTCAGATGTGATACATCTTTATTGAATTTTTATAAAGCACTCTGTAAAATGCGAAAAAATAATCCTGTGTTGATTTATGGCGATCTGACATTTATTTTAGCTGACGATCAAAATATGGTATTGGCTTACAGCCGGACAAAAGGTAAAGATGAGATGGTTATGGCTTTTAACAGATCTGATAAAGAACAAAGTGTTGTTATAAAAGTAAAACATTGTGGAATTTATAAACAGATCTTTCCTGGAAACCAGATTTTTTTTAAAACTACTGATTCAGGAATAAACCTGGAAATTCCTCCTATATCTTCAATTGTCCTTAAAAAATATTAAGAAAACAGAAAAAATATTTTTTTTTAATCTTCTGTGTTTTTGTCAGATACATTCAGCAAACGTTTGAAATAGAAGTGGGCAATTCATGGTGGTTTAGAATTTCAACTGCCATATTAAAATTTCGTTAAAATTCTGTTAAAACTACATTAGGAACTTAAAAAAATAAGTTTAAATTTGATTTGCCTAATAAAACCTTGTAACAATTTTAAAAATACTTATTCAAAAGAACTCTTTAAAGTTTAATACATTAAATTTTAACACATTACAACTATTTAATATATTACTATTCTTAAAATTAACTAAACCTAAAAGAATTTAACTATGGCAACTTTGCGAAATTCTGTGTTTTTATGGAGGAGATGCTTAATGTCTCTTCTGCTTTTAGGCTTTGCGGTAAGCATCGCCAGTGCTCAGGGTAAGACAATTAAAGGTAAAGTTTCTTCTGCTTCGGAGGGTCCGCTTGCAGGAGTAAACATCGTAATTCAGGGTACACTTCAGGGAACCATGACTGATGCTAACGGAAGCTACAGCATTGCAGTTCCTGGAAATGAAGCTGTTCTTGTATTTACTTCAATTGGTTTTACTTCTCAAACTGTAACTGTTGGATCTCAGACTACTGTCGATGTAGTTATGGTTTCAGCAATGAGTGCAATTTCTGAAGTTGTGGTTGTCGGATACGGCACACAGAAGAAGAGAGAGGTCACAAGTTCAATCACCAGTGTAAAATCTGATGAATTCAACAAAGGTAACGTAAACAGTCCTGTACAATTAATTCAGGGTAAAGTCTCAGGTCTTTCTATCAGCAAAGCTGGTGGTGACCCGAACGGTTCCTATGATATTCGTCTTAGAGGCTTGAGCACAATTGGTGCGAACACCGGACCTTTGGTTGTAATTGATGGTGTTATTGGGGGATCTCTTAATAACGTTGATCCTAACGATATCGAATCTATTAACGTATTGAAAGACGGTTCTGCAGCTGCTATTTATGGAACAAGAGGTTCGAGCGGTGTTATCCTTGTTGCAACAAAACAAGGTAAAAAAGGAACTTCAGTTATTGACTACAACGTATATGCTACTGTAGAAATGATTGCCAAGCATACCGATGTTATGACCGCAGCCGAGTGGAGAGCAATGAAAACCGAAACCAATTTAGGTACTGACTTTGGTTTCAGCACAGACTGGTTCAAAGAAACAACCCAGACTGCCCTTTCACAGGTTCATAATCTTTCCATGTCTGGAGGTACTGATAAAACTACTTACAGGGCTTCCTTAAACTATCGTGATGCTGAAGGCGTTATGCGTACATCAGGTTATAATCAGATTAACGGTAGAATTAACGTCACACAGAAAGCAATAAATGACAGATTTACTTTAGATCTGAATCTTGGAGCTACCGACAAAAAAGCAAGCTATGGATTCAGTGATGCATTCAGGTTTGCTACAATTTTCAATCCAACGGCTCCGGTTATGACCGACGCTTCTGATCCATTATTTGTTAAATATGACGGATATTTCAACCAGTCTTTATTCGATTATTATAACCCGGTTCAGATTCTTCAGGAAAATAAAAATGATGGTGAAGACCAGTTATTAAACTTGTCATTAAGAGGCACATTTGAAATTGTTAAAGGTTTAAATGTTGATGCTTTTTATTCAGTGCAGAATAGCGTAAATTTAAGAAACACCTATTATGATAAGAACAGCTTCTGGGTCGGAGCGAACACTAACGGAATGACTGACAGGAGTGAAGAAAATGCTATCAGTCGTCTGTTTGAATCAACAGTAAAATATAATGGCGATTTAACTTCTTCATTGAGTATTAGCGCCCTTGGCGGTTATTCATATCAGGATTTTACTTACGGAGGATTTAATGTTCACGCCGGTAATTATCTTACAGATGCTTTTACCTATAATAATTTAGGCGCTGCTCTGGACTTTAAAAATGGTCTTGGTACAGCAGGAAGTTATGAGAACTCAAATAAACTGATTGCATTTTTCGGCCGTGTTAACGTGAACATCAACAGCACTTTCTTTGTATCTGCAAGTGCAAGATATGAAGGTTCTTCAAGATTTGGATCGGCTAATAAATGGGGGTTGTTCCCTGCTATTGGTGGTGGTGCCGATCTGTCCAAGCTTATTAACTTAAGCTTCCTCGATAACCTGAAAATAAGAGCGAACTACGGTGTTACAGGAAACCAGCCAAGTGAAAGTTATTTATCACTATTGCGTCTTGGTCCTTCAGGCAACTTCTTTTATAACGGAAACTTTGGTCCTGCTTATGCACCTGTTAGTAATGCCAATACCGATCTTAAATGGGAGAAGAAAGGTGAATTTGATGCGGGATTTGATTTTTCATTATGGAAATCAAAATTGTCAGGTTCTTTCGACTTCTATACAAGAACAACAACTGACTTGTTATTCTCATACGAAGTTCCAAGTCCTCCAAACCTTTATCAGCAGGCAATGCTGAACCTTGGTAAAATCAAGAGTAGTGGTTTGGAACTTACATTGAACTACAATGCTATTCAGAAAGCAGATTTTTCATACAACATATCTTTTACTCCTTCCTATAATCTTGAGAACACTCTGGTATCTCTTTCAGGAACCTATAATGGCGCTGAATTGAAATACGGGGTACGCGATCTCGAGAACATGGGATCACCAGGGCAGAACAATACATCACTGATAAGAGCTCAGGAAGGTAAACCAATTGGTCAGATTATTGCATATAAATTCAAAGAAATTGATGCAACAGGTAACCTGATCCTGCAGGATATTAGTGGAAAAGATGGTGTTCCTGATGGAATAATTGACTCTTATGACCGTACGGTTGTTGGAAACGGATTACCAAAATTAATCGTTGGATTTGGCAACAACTTTACCTATAAAAACTGGGATTTGAACCTGTTCTTCCGTGGCGTATTCGGACACGACCTGATCAACTCTTTCCGTTGTTTTTATGAAGTACCTAATGCAATGGGCTCATATAACCTTCCAAAAACAGCAAAGGATATGAGAAACGCTTCAACCGGAGTTCTTCTGAACAACTCTTCGGGTGTATTCAGCGACCTTTATGTTGAGAAAGCTGATTTTGTATCTCTTGATAACGCAGCTTTAGGCTATAATTTCAAAATGCCTAAAGGTGGCGCTTTCAGTAAATTACGTGTATATGCGGCAGGGAACAACTTATTCTATATCACCAAATACAAAGGTGTTGATCCAAACCCAAGATATGGTGATAGTGAAGATAATAATAATCCACTCGCTCCTGGAATCGACAGAAGGGGAACATGGTGTAGAACCAGATCAGTTACATTTGGTGTAAACATTGTATTTTAACCCTGAAAATGAATAAGATATGAAAACAAAAGAAAGAAATAAAATGAAAAAGTCACTATTTCTATTAATAGGGTTGTTTATGCTGGCTGGTCTTAGTCAGTCGTGTACTAAACTTGATGAAACACTTTATAGTCAGGTTACTCCTGCCAACTTCTTCAAAACAGAACAGGAGTTTATTTCAGCTCTTGGAGCCGCTTATACTCAGTTCGGTAACTTTGCTTCAGATACCCCACAGCAGTTACAGGAAATGACCACAGACGAGCTTACTGCTCCAACCAGAGGTCAGGACTGGGATGATGGTGGTAGCTGGAGAAGATTACATTTACATATGTGGACTAAAGAAGATGGCGCTATGGGTGGCGCATGGAACTTCGGGTTCAATGGTGTAAACACAGCTAACAGACTTATTTACCAGTTCCAGTCACTTGTTACAAGCGGTCAGGTTAAACAGGAAGTTGGTGACGCTTATGTTGCAGAATTACAGGCTGTAAGAGGTTTCTTTTACTGGCAGTTAATTGATGAGTTTGGTAATGTTCCTTTGGTTACTGATTTTGCCAAAGCAGAAGCAACACCTGCAACTGCAAGCAGAAAAGCTGTATATGATTTTATAGTTGGTGACCTTGAGGCAGCTGTTCCAAAGTTATCTGATAAAGTTGATGGAACTACTTATGCCCGTATGAATAAATGGGCTGGTAAAACACTCCTGGCAAAATTGTATCTTAACGCTGGCGTTTATACCGGAACCCCACAATGGGACAAAGTTATTGCTGCCTGTGATGAGGTTATCAACTCAGGTAAATATTCTCTTGAAGGCAATTTCTTTAAAAACTTTAATACCGACAATTCAGGTTCCAAAGAATTTATCTTTGCCATACCTTATGATAAAGTGTTCTTCCAGGGATTCAATCTCCACATGCAGACACTTAGTTATCTGAATCAGGCAACTTACAATCTTACAGCTCAGCCCTGGAATGGTTTTTGTTCACTTGAGGAATTCTATAATTCCTTCAGCGCAACTGATATCAGAAAAGGCGAGCCAGGAACACTAACAAGCCCGTCTTTGAAACGCGGTACTTTCCTTGCAGGTTATCAGTACGATAGTAATGGGAAACTTCTACAGGATGATGGTTATGAAGCAAATGATCTTCCTGCACGTCTTCCGGCTCCATTCCAGAAAGATCCTGATGGGAAAGTTTATAATTTTGGGAGTATTGGTGATCTTATTGGTGGTGTTCCTGCTCCACAGATCAATGAACTTGGTCCACAATGCTGGCGCCAGGGTGGTGTAAGAGTTGGAAAATGGGAATTTGCAATGGGAAGCAGTGAAAACCTTAGCAACGACTATGCCGTATTCCGTTATGCTGATGTACTTCTTATGAAAGCTGAAGCTCAATGGCGTAAGACAGGTAATGCAACAGATCCTACTGCTTTAGCTCTAGTTAACCTCGTGAGAGCACGCGCTGGTGTTCCGGCTTTAGCAACTCTTGATGGGAAACTAAGTTTTAATCTCACTGGCCCTGTTGTTGGTGGTGGTGAATTATTCAATGAAATGGGCCGTGAGCTTGCATTTGAAAAAAGCAGACGTCAGGCTATGATCCGTTGGGGAGTATTCACTCAAGTTGATAAATGGGCTCTTCCTCATAATAACGCTGGTGATGTTATTATTACAGCTTCATATACCAACCTTTTCCCGATACACAAAGATAAAATTGCTGCTAACCCAAATCTTACCCAAAATACAGGTTACTAGTAATTAAAAGTAAACAATAATCTTTTTGAGAGCAGGCAATTCTTATATTTGCCTGCTCTCTTTCTATTAAAGAATTTACATAATATAATATTTATAGAGGGAGCTTCATGTTATGAATTATTTGAGGTATAGAGGTTCCTTAAGATGGATAATCCCGTTGATATCTGTCTTATTTTTGTCATGCTCCAGGGGAAAGTCAGCGAACGATTCTGCAACGCTATTTACGCTTCTCGGGGAAAAGCAAACCCACATCGGTTTTGTAAATAAACTGGAATATACCGAACAATTCAATACCTATACTTACCGTAATTTTTATAACGGTGCGGGGGTAGGGATTGGTGATTTTAATAATGATGGTCTGCCTGATATCTACTTTTGCGGCAACATGACAGGGAATAAACTCTATTTAAACAAGGGCAATTTTGTATTTGAGGATATTACTGATAAGGCAGGGGTGGCTTCATCAGGTTCCTGGTCTACCGGAGTAAGTATTGCAGACGTTAATGGCGACGGGTTCCTTGATATTTACGTCTGCAAATCGGGACAACCCAATACAAAAAACAGGAGCAATGAGCTATTCATTAATAATGGCGATCTTACCTTTACTGAAAAAGCTACTGAATTTGGACTGGCGGACGTAGGATTGTCAAACCATGCTGCTTTTTTTGATTATGACAGGGATGGCGACCTGGATTGTTATCTGCTCAACAACTCATTTCAATCAGTGACGGAATTTGATATTAAACCCGGACAAAGACAGGTACGTGATACGCTTGGAAGTAATAAATTGTACCGTAACGATAATGGTCATTTTACTGATGTTAGTAAAGAAGCTGGGATATACGGAAGTAAAATCGGATTTGGTCTCGGAGTAAGTGTCGGTGATGTGAATCGCGATGGATGGCCCGATATTTATGTATCCAATGATTTTTTCGAACGTGATTATCTCTATATCAACAATAAAAACGGCACATTTACCGAATCGCTTGAGGATCAGATGAGGGAGACCAGTCTCGGCGCCATGGGTGCTGATATGGCAGATATAAACAACGACGCTTACCCTGACATATTCGTAACTGAAATGACTCCGGAAGGAAACTCACGGCTGAAAACGAAAACAATGTTTGAAAGCTGGGAGAGATATCAGAATAAAATTGCCAATGGATATGGTCATCAGTTTGCCCGTAATGTTCTTCAGCTTAATAACAGAAACGGTTCTTTCAGCGAAATTGGAAGGCTGAGCGGAGTAAGTACAACAGATTGGAGCTGGGGGGCACTGATAATGGATCTTGATAACGACGGTTGGAAAGATATATTTGTGGCAAACGGTATATATAAGGATTTGCTCGACCGCGATTATCTTAACTTCTATTCCGATGCCTCCCTGATGAGAACCATGATCAAGACTGAGGAGAAAGCGATTTTGAAAATAATTGATATGATCCCTTCGGTGAAAGTTCCTAATTATGCTTTTCATAATAACGGGGACCTCACTTTTACGAATTTATCAGATAAATGGGGTCTGGCGACACCCTCTTTTTCGAATGGAGCAGCTTATGCCGACCTGGATAACGATGGCAACCTCGATCTGGTTGTAAATAATGTTAATATGCCCCCGTTTGTTTACAGAAACGAAACAAAGAGCAAGTCGGGGACAAATTTTCTTATGCTTTCTTTAAAAGGGGCAGATAAAAATACAGCGGCTATCGGTGCCGGGGTCACCCTTTATTGCAATGGGAGAATAACTTTTCAGGAACAGGTTCCTATGCGCGGCTTTCAATCTACTGTAGATAACCGACTGCATTTTGGACTTGGGGCTGCGCCTTTGATTGATTCAATGATCGTTAACTGGCCTGATGGCAAATATTCGGCATTATACAGGGTTGCAGTAAACCAGTTTTTGAAACTTGATGAGAAGGATGCAATTGTGAGCCCTTCAAATGTACTTGAAAAGAGACTAAATTCAATACTTCAAAAAGTTGAACAGCCAGGGGGGCTTGATTATAAACATAAGGAGAATGAATTCAATGATTTTGAGCGCGACAGGCTGTTATTTCAGATGTTGTCAAATGAAGGACCTCATATGGCCGTTGGTGATGTTAATGGAGACGGTCTTGATGATACTTATATTTGTGGAGCCAAAGATTCTCCCGGAGCTTTATATGTGCAGGATCGACAGGGCCATTTTAAAAAGACTAATGAGAAATTATTTGAGGCTGACAAAATATCTGAGGATACCGATTGTGCTTTCTTTGATGCAGATGGAGATGGTGATCAGGATTTATATATAGCCAGTGGAGGCAACGAATTTCCTTCAAGTTCATCAGCGTTAGCAGATCGATTGTATATAAACGACGGGAAAGGCAACTTTACTAAATCTGACCAAATCCTGCCTGCCGGGAAGTATGAGAGTACCTCCTGCGTGCAACCTGCAGATTTTGATAAAGATGGCGATATTGACTTGTTTGTTGGTATTCGTTTACGTCCCTTTGAATATGGAATACCTGTAAATGGTTACCTGTTGGAAAATGATGGGCATGGCAATTTTACCGATGTTACTCGGAAAAGGGCACCAGGGCTCACAGGGCTGGGTATGATTACTGATATGGTATGGGCTGATGTGGATAATGACGGTGATCTTGATATGGTGATTGTTGGTGACTGGATGGGAATAAAGCTGTTTATTAATGATAAGGGAATCTTTAAAGACGAATCAGAACAATTTGGTTTGTCAGATACTGAAGGTTGGTGGCATACTATTATTGCTAAAGATTTGAACGGTGATGGAAATATAGATTTTGTATTGGGAAATCAGGGACTAAATTCGCGTTTTAAGGCTTCTGCAAAAAAGCCAGTACAAATGTATGTGAATGACTTTGATCTGAATGGGAGTACGGAACAGGTCATTTGTACTTTTAATGGCGACAAATCTTATCCATTGGCTATGAAGGATGATCTTGTGAAGCAAATTCCTTCACTGGCAAATAAATATAAGAAATTTGATGATTATAAGGATGCGACAATTGAAGATATATTTTCACCTGATGTTTTACAGAGAGCAGTTAAATTGAATGCCAGGTTTATGGAAAGCTGTATAATGATGAATACCGGAAAGGGATCGTTTCAACTGAAACCGCTGCCTGTGGAAGCACAATTTTCACCGGTTTATGCTCTTGCTGCAGATGATTTTGACCATGATGGAATATGTGATATAATTATAGGAGGAAATCAGTATAGAGCAAAACCTGAAACAGGAATTTATGATGCTTCTTATGGTCTTTTCTTAAAAGGGAGCTCTGATGGAACCTGGCAATCTGTTTCCCCTCTTAATTCAGGTCTTTCCGTGAAGGGTGAAATCAGGGATCTGAAAATTCTAAATATACATGGAAGACATTTCATAATAGTTGCAAGAAATAACGATAATTTACAATTTTATAAATATTGACAGAAACTATGAAAACAAAAATTTTATGGCTGATGCCCATGCTCATTGCAGTTTATATCATTTCAGGATGTTCGCCAAAGGCTAAATACGATAGGATGTTGAAGCATGAACTTGCCAGCGGGGTAAGATGCGATTCATTGTTTATGGGACTGTATCTCGGCATGCCGGAAAAGTCGTTTTATACACAGTGCTGGGCCCTTAACATGAAAGGGATTATCAGGCAGGGAACAAGAAATATGACAGTCGAATACAAGATAAATAAGGAATTGAAAGCTTCGGCTACAATGGATTTTTATCCTGAATTCATAAATGGTAAGATTTATGAAATGCCGGTGCGGCTTTTTTATAATGGCTGGGCGCCATGGAATAAATCACTTAGTTCAGACAGCCTGCAGCTTGATGTATTAAAATGGTATGAGCAACAGTATGGTACTGGTTTTATTGAAGTTAAGAGTCCTAAAAGAGGAAGCGCTTTTGTCAAGGTTACAGGTAATCGTCAGATCTCAATATTTAAACAGGATGATGTTCATGTTTGGGCTGTCTTTACAGATATGCTTGTAAAAAAAGAGATTCGTGATACATCTTCAACTGTAGGAAATATTCAAAAAGACATCAGTAAAAGGATACAGAAATAATATGATTGCATTTGAACGTAAAGAGCCCCTCTTCGGGGGGGGTGGGGGATCGAAACTGGCCAATTTGGGTGTTTGGCTTTTTAAACTGTTATTGTTATTATTCCCGATTTTTATCATTTCATGCGGGAAACAGTCAGTACCCCATTTATTTACTCTTATGCCCGCAAGCGTTACCCATGCTGATTTTGCCAATAAGCTAGACTATGAAAGGCAGCTGAAAAGTAAATTCAATATCTATACTTTCCGTAATTTTTATAATGGCGGCGGTGTTGCAATTGGCGATGTGAATAACGATGGTCTTCCTGATATTTTCATGGGTTCAAACATGGGTTCCAATGTTCTCTACCTCAATAAAGGCAATTTAAAATTTGAAGATATTTCACAAAGGGCTGGTATTGGAGGAAAGGGATGGTCAACAGGGGTTAGCTTTGCTGATGTAAATGGTGACGGATTAATTGATATTTATGTATGCAAGTCGGGAAATGAGGAAGGGGTTCAGAACAGGAATGAATTGTTCATCAACAACGGTGATCTTACATTTACTGACAAAGCAAAAGAGTATGGAATAGACGAACCCGGCAATTCTACCCAGGGAGTTTTTTTTGACTACGACAAGGACGGAGATCTGGACCTGTTCCTGCTTAAAAATTTTCCAAAAGCAATTGGAAGTTTTAATCAAAAGGTAAACCAGCGATTCATTCGGGATTCAATTGGAGGTGATAAGCTTTTCAGAAATGATGGCAATAAATTTACAGATGTAAGTGCTGAAGCAGGTATCTTCGGAAGTACGATTGGATTTGGTCTGGGTGTAATGATCGGAGATATCGATCAGGATGGATGGATGGATATTTATGTGTCGAATGATTTTTTCGAAAGGGATTATGTCTATCTCAATAATCATGACGGTACATTCAGGGAAACCATGGTTTCTATGATGAGATCCAATTCAGCTGCCTCCATGGGCGGTGATATGGCCGATATAAATAATGATCATTATCCTGAAATATTCGCTACTGACATGCTTCCCGAGCATATGGACCGGCTTAAAACTAAGACAACATTTGATAGCTGGGATAGTTATAAATCAAGCGTGGATAATGGTTATCATCACCAGTTTACGAGGAATATGCTTCAATTGAACAATGCTGATGGAACTTTTAGTGAAATTGGCAGATTGGCAGGTGTTTCTGCTACCGACTGGTCTTGGGGTGCATTGATAGCAGATCTTGATAATGATGGTCTTAAGGATATTTTTGTAGCGAATGGTATTTATAAGGATCTGACTGATCAGGATTATATTCAATTCTTCTCAAACAGAGACATGGCAATGTCTGTGATTGTAGGTAAAAATGTGAATTACAGGGCTCTTATTGACGCAATTCCTTCTGTTAAGATCCCTAATTACGCTTTCAGGAATTCGGGAAACTACAGATTTCAGAATGTGACATCTTCATGGGGACTCGATACCCCCGGTTTCTCAAATGGCGCTGCATATGTCGATCTGGATAACGATGGCGATCTTGATCTTGTCATAAACAATGTCAATATGCCAATGTCAGTTTACCGGAATGAATCCAATAAACAATTACCTGACAATCATTATCTGAAATTAATATTAAAGGGTGTAGCAGGGAATACACAGGCTATTGGTGCAAAGATAACAGCCATTAACAACGGCAAATTTGTATATCTTGAGCAAATGCCGATGCGAGGATATTTATCGACAGTGGATCCCCGCCCTAATTTAGGTCTGGGCGCATTGACCATGGTGGATTCTCTTATTGTTGAATGGCCTGATAACCGCAGCACACTTTTAACAAATGTAAAAACAAACCAGACCTTAACTATTGATCAGAAGGAAGCACAAAAGATTTCTGTACATACTGTTGATCCTGTCAGCTCTGGAAATAAATACTTTAAAGATATCAGCAAAGATGCAGTGATTGATTTCGTTCATAAGGAGAATGATTTTAATGATTTTGAACGCGAACCTTTGCTGTTTCACATGATGTCAACTGAAGGTCCCCGTATGTGCAAAGGTGATGTAAACGGAGATGGTCTGGAGGATATATATATCTGTGGACCTAAAGGACAGGCAGGGGCTTTGATGATTCAGCGAAAAAACGGAACATTTGAATCAGTTGAAAAATCTTTGTTTGAAGCGGATAAGATCTCAGAAGAAGTTGATTGTGCAATGTTCGATGCTGATGGGGATGGGGACCTTGATTTATACGTGGCTTGCGGAGGTAATGAATTTCCCGAGAGCTCATCAGCTCTCGCAGACAGATTGTATATTAACGATGGGAAAGGTCATTTTGTAAAATCAGATCAGATATTGCCTGCGGGAAAATATGAGAGTAGTTCCTGTGTAAGGTCAGCAGATTTTGATAACGATGGAGCAGTGGAATTGTTTGTCGGCATCCGTCTTAAACCTTTTTCATATGGAGTACCTGTAAATGGGTATATTCTTGAGAATGACGGGAAAGGAAACTTTACAGATGTTACTGCAGAGATTGCCCCTGAACTTCAGAAAATCGGTATGATCAGGGATATGCTCTGGGTAGATGTGGACGGTGACGGAGATAAAGATATGATAATTGCCGGAGACTGGATGTCATTAAGAGTATTCATTAATGACAAAGGTAAGTTTACTGAAAAAAAGGATGCTTTTGGTTCTGAGAAAACTGAAGGCTGGTGGAATTGCCTTGCCGCCGGGGATTTTGATGGCGACGGGAATATAGATTTTATTGCCGGAAATCATGGACTTAACTCCAGGTTCAAAGCTTCGCCTGAAAAACCTGTAAGCATGTATGTAAATGATTTTGACCTCAACGGTACTGTTGAGCAGATCATATGTGTTTATGATGGTGATAAATCATATCCGCTAGCTCTGAAGCACGATCTGACAAAACAAATCCCGGGATTGGAAGACAAATACAAAAAGTATGATACGTATAAAAATCAACAGATAACAGATATCTTCACTCCCGATCAATTAAAGAGCGCTATTCGCCTTGATGCAAATCTCCTCGAAACCTCTCTTTTTATTAATGATGGTTCGGGTCATTTTACAAGAAAACCTTTGCCGGCGGAGGTGCAGTTTTCACCAGTTTATGCAGCAGCTGTTGGTGATTATAATGGAGATGGGAAAACTGATATTCTGCTGGGAGGTAATTTGTTTAATGTTAAACCGGAAGTAGGAAGATATGATGCCAGCTATGGTGCATTTTTAGATGGTGACGGGAAGGGAAATTTTAGTTATATTCCTGCAAAATTATCAGGATTACATCTTGAAGGAGAGGTCAGAAGTATTCTTGAAGTGGCAACATCTAACGGTAAATTATTAATGGTTGGCAGGAGCCATGATTCATTACAGGTTTTTAAAGAATTAGGAAAGTGAAACTTTCTTATGAAGAATTCAGCTTTTTTTTTGATTGCACTTTTATTTGTTTTTTCCTGTAAATCTGAGAAAAAAGAGGCAGATCATTTGTTTACTTTGTTACCTTCTTCAGTTACAAATGTTGATTTTGTAAATAAGCTTACGGAAACTGAGCAGTCTAACATAATTGAATATCTGTACTTCAATAACGGGGCAGGTGTTGCTGCCGGGGATATTAATAATGACGGTCTTGTTGATTTATATTTCACTTCCAATCAGAACCCAAATAAGCTCTACCTTAACAAAGGGAATTTAGTTTTTGAAGATATCACGAATTCTGCCGGGGTAGAAGGAACAGGTGACTGGAAGACTGGCGTAACTATGGCAGATGTTAATGGAGATGGTCTGCTCGATATTTATGTTTGCCAGGTAGGGAATTATAAGAATCTTCATGGCAGGAATCAATTGTTCATAAACCAGGGTAACCTGACATTCAAAGAACAGGCACATGAGTACGGTCTGGACTTCCAGGGTTTTTCTACACAGGCTGCTTTCTTTGATTACGATATGGATGGCGATCTTGATATGTACCTCTTGAATCATTCTGTACATACGTCACGAAGCTATGGCCCTGTTTCTTTGCGTAATGACTTTGATTCTCTTGCAGGGGACAGACTATTCAGAAATGATGAGGTAAACGGGAAGCACATTTTTCATGATGTTACCCGGGAAGCCGGAATATATAGCAGTCAGATTGGTTATGGCCTGGGAGTCAATGTTTGCGACATTAACAATGACGGCTTACCCGATATATTTGTTTCTAATGATTTCCACGAAAATGATTATTTGTACATCAACAATGGCAATGGAACTTTTTCAGAAAAACTAACTGATTATTTCAGACATACAAGCAGGTCCTCAATGGGTAATGATGTGGGAGATATTAATAATGACGGATTGCTTGATGTGATGGTATTGGATATGATGCCGGATGATGAAAAAATCAGGAAGCAATCGGGAGGGGAGGATGACTACGAATTGTTTCAGTTAAAACTCAAGTATGGGTATTATTATCAATTTGTGAGGAATACTCTCCAACTAAATCTGGGTGGGGGAATGTTCAGTGAAATAGGTCAGCTGGCAGGGGTTTACTCAACTGACTGGAGCTGGTCGCCTTTGTTTTGTGATGTTGATAATGATGGATGGAAAGATCTCTTCATAACCAACGGAATCTACAGAAGGGCTAACGATCTGGACTATGTAAAATTCCTGACAGGAGGGAATAGATTTTCCCCATCAAAGGATAACAGTAATGTTCCTGATAGTGAGTTGTACAAGAGGATGCCTCTGTATCCAAATGTAAATTATATCTTCAAAAATAACCATGATCTCACATTTTCGAACAAAGCTAAGGAATGGGGTTTTGAGACTCGTTCTTTTTCCAATGGTTCAACCTATGCCGATCTTGACAATGATGGTGATCTTGATCTTATCGTAAACAATATAAATGAAAAGGCATTTATCTTCAGGAATAATGCTTCAACCCAATTAAACAACCATTATTTATCAGTTGCGTTAAAAGGAAAAGGTTTAAATTCCCGGGGAATTGGTTCACGCATTACCCTATTTAGTGACAGACAGAAACAGGTTGCGGAACAATTTCCAACAAGAGGTTTTTTGTCAGCGACTTCAGATGTGCTGCATTTTGGCCTGGGAGAAGATAAATTTATCGATTCCCTGGTAGTAAGATGGCCCGACCTGTCAGAACAAACATTAAAAAATGTACCGGCTGACACAATACTATATCTTGATATTAGAAATGCAGAGAAAAAATCAGGGCTGATTGATCAGGATAATGGAAAGTCGAAACTGTTCTCCCTTACCCAGATCCAGGGGTTAGAGTTCACTCACAAAGAAGATGACTATGTGGATTTTAACCGGGAGAAACTTATCCCTCATAGTCTTTCAGCTGAAGGACCCGCACTGGCTGTTGGAGATATAAATGGGGATGGCCTCGATGATCTCTTTGTCGGAGGTGCGAAAGGTCAGGCAGCTATGATGTTTGTTCAGCAAAAAGACGGATCGTTTAAACCATTAAACGTACCACTGCTTACTAAGAATCTTTTCACTGACGATGTCGACGCCGCTTTTTTTGATGCTGACGGAGATGGTGATCTTGATCTCTATATTGTAAGAGGAGGCAATGAGTTACTTATTGGAAATCCAATGCTGACTGACTTGTTGCTTATTAATGATGGGAAAGGGGTATTTACTAAAGGTTCTTTGCCTTTGATGTCACATAACGGATCGTGTGTACGACCATGTGATTTTGACAAAGATGGAGATATTGACTTGTTTGTTGGATCGAGATCAGTTCCGGGCGCTTATGGATGGACCCCTGACCAGTATCTGCTGGAAAATGACGGCCATGGACATTTTAAAGTTGTGACAAATGAGACAGCTGATGCAGTGAGGAAGGCTGGCATGGTTACTGATGCTGCGTGGATGGACTTTGACCATGATGGTGATCAGGATCTTATTGTTGTAGGTGAATGGATGAAAGTTTCTGTGTACAGAAATGATAAGGGACATTTTAATGATGTTACAGGTCTTGCCGGTCTTAATGAAACATCGGGATGGTGGAATTGCGTGACTGTTGCTGATGTTGATGGAGACGGATATCAGGATTTAATCTGTGGAAATCTTGGCCTCAATTCTATGTTAAAAGCATCAGTCAAAGAACCTGTTGAGATGTACATGAGCGATTTTGACAATAACGGATCACTCGATCAGGTAATTTGTTCCTATCAGAATGGTGTAAGTTACCCCATAGCTTCACTCGATGAGCTAATGAGCCAGATAGGAGGGTTAGATAAAAAATATCCGAATTATTCAGATTTCGGAGGACAGACAGTTAAGGATATCTTTGGGAAAGATATAATGACACATGCTTTACTGAAAAAAGCTGAGATGTTCGAAAGCTCTGTATTTTATAATAACGGGGATGGAACTTTTAAATTGAGCAAGCTTCCCGTTGAAGCACAGTTTTCAACAGTACGATCAATCATTGTCAAGGATATTGATAAAGATGGAAAACAGGATCTGCTCCTCGCAGGAAACGATTATGCTGTAAGGCCATCATTAGGGCGTTTTGATGCAAGCTATGGCTGGTGTTTGCTCGGAGATACCATGAAGCATTTTAATGCGCTAATGCCTGTTAAAAGCGGTCTTGCGATTTCCGGTGATGCAAGGAAGATAGTCACGATTAATATACTGGGAAAACATTATTTGTTAGTAGCAATTAATGACCGAAACCTTGAGATATTTCAAATATTGAAGTAACTTTAGTTCAAGGTAAAATTATTTCAAATATGACATCTTCACGAAGATTTCCCTGTCTCGGGAGGTTAAGTCTATTATCTCTTTTCCTGATTTTCATTCATTTTAGCGCGACATTAGCACAGCAAAATGAAATCGCACAGACTAAATCTGATTCTGTAATCCTGCGAGACAATATCGTGAATATTGGATATGGAATTCAAAAATGGAGAGAAGTCATATTCTCCATTACCACTATCAGATTCTCCGAGTTCAACAAGGGAAATATTGAAAGTCCTTTACAACTGATCCAGGGTAAAGTCGCCGGCTTATCTATAAGTAAACCAGGAAGTGATCCTGATGGAGTATATGATATTCGTTTAAGAGGGTTTAGTACCATAAACGGAAATACGCTGCCACTGATAGTTATTGATGGTGTTCCCGGAGGATCACTGAATAATATTGATCCAAATGATATTGAATCAATTACTGTATTAAAGGATGGTGCTGCTGCAGCGATTTATGGGACAAGGGCTTCTTGTGGTGTGATTCTGGTAACCACAAGGAAAGGTAAATCAGGAAGAGCGATTATCGACTATAATGTTTATACAAGTGTTGAGATGGTTGCCAAAAATACACCTGTTATGACCGCTTCTGAATGGAGGGCTTTATCAAGGGAAACAGGTTTGGGAACGGACTTTGGATCAAATACTGACTGGTTTAAGGAGATTGAACGGACAGCTATTTCTCAGGTGCACAACCTGACGATATCAGGAGGGACTGACAAGACAAGTTACAGGGCATCAATAAATTTACGAAGTGGAGATGGGGTCTTGATTAATACCGGGTATAATCAGATTAACGGAAGATTTAATCTCAACCAAAAGGCATTAAATGATCGCTTTACCATGGATTTAAATATGGCAGCAACGCAACGGGAATCAAAATATGTTTTTGCTGATGCTTTTCGTTACGCAGCTATATTCAATCCGACATCAACAGTAAGAAGCAGCGACCCGCAGTATTCAAAATTTGATGGATATTTTCAACAGTCTTTATTTGATTATTATAATCCGGTTTCAATGCTCGAACTCAATAAAAATGCGGGTCAGGACAGGATCATGAATATTTCATTAAAGGGAACCTTCGAAATTATTAAAGGACTGAACCTAGATGCATTTTATTCTATCCAGAGTATTGGTGCACTGAAAGGTCAGTATTTTGATATACATGATTTCTACAAGGGAATGAACACAAATGGGTTAGCCTCCAGACAGGAAGATAATTATTCCAGCCGTCTTTTTGAATCAACGGCACATTTTAACAGAGATATTACATCTTCATTGAATATTAGTGTTTTGGGAGGATATTCTTTCCAGGATTTTACTAATGCTGGTTTTTTTGTCCAGGCAGGTAATTTTCTGACCGATGCTTTCACTTTCAATAATCTTTCAGCTGCTCTTGATTTTAAAAACGGAAATGGAACAGCCTCAAGTTACAAAGACTCAAATAAGCTGATTGCATTTTTTGGACGGATAAACCTGAATCTCAACAACACCTGGTTTGTTACTGCCAGCGCACGATATGAAGGTTCTTCACGGTTCGGCGCTAATCATAAATGGGGCTTATTCCCGGCTTTTGGTGCAGGAGCAAATCTGTCAAAACTGACTGAGGGAAGTTTTATAGATAATCTAAAAGTACGGGCTAATTACGGAATTACAGGAAACCAGCCATCAAACAGTTATGAGTCATTGTTTCGAATGAGTCCGCAAAACTATTTTTACTATAATGGTGCCTTTGTCCCCGGTTATTACCCTCAAAGCAATTCAAATCCTGATCTTAAATGGGAAATGCATGGAGAGTTTGATCTTGGATTTGACTTTTCATTGTTCAAATCAAAAGTGAACGGTTCTTTTGACTTTTATAACAGCACTACCACAGATTTATTATATACATATTTCGTACCATCTCCACCAAACCTTTATTGGCAGACTTTACTAAACCTTGGTAAGCTAAGCAGCAGTGGGATTGAGTTAACTCTTAACTATATTGCCATAAAGAAATCTGATTTCTCATATGCCATATCATTTAACCCGTCAATAAATATTAAAAACAAACTGATTTCACTATCTGATAGTAATAATGGCGTTTCTAAGGTTGGTATACTGGCTATTGGTGACATGGGATCACCGGGAGGTGCTGGCGTAGCTTTAGTGCGGGTAGAGGAAGGGAAACCAATCGGTCAATTACTTGCATGGGTTTACAATGGAATTGGTGAGGATGGCAGAACAATTCTGGTTGATACAAATAAGGATGGATATATCGATTATAATGATGCGCAGATAGTGGGAAATGGCTTGCCAAAAATGTTGATCGGTTTTGGGAATATGATTAATTATAAAAACTGGGATCTGAATATTTTCTTTCGTGGTGTATTCGGGCATGATCTGGTCAATTCATTTCGTTCTATTTATGAAGCGCCAGCTATGATTGGTTCCTATAACCTGCCGAAGACTGCTGCAGATATGAGAAACAGCGCTACCGGAATGCTTAAGAATGGGATGGCTGTCAGATCAAGTTTTGATGTTGAAAATGCTTCCTTCGTTTCTCTGGATAATATGTGTCTGGGATATAACTTCAGGCTGTCACAAAATACACAATTCAGTAAGATCAGATTGTATCTGGCTGCTAACAATTTGTTCTATATAACTAAATATAAGGGCTCCGATCCTAATCCAAGATATGGAGATACTGACTATAATACATACAATCCGTTAATTCCGGGGATCGATAGAAGGAACACCTGGTGCAGAACACGAACGGTGACTTTTGGTGCGAATATTATTTTCTAATTATTCAATACCAGGCTTTGTTCTAAAAAATCTATCAGCGTATTTAACTCAGAACTGATACCGTTTTTTACATATGATCCGGAACCTGCATTTCCCAGCAACAGCGATTGAAAGAGGTTAAAATCGTGAAATAGGGAGAAACAGAATCCTGCATTAAAATTATCGCCGGCTCCGGTAAGTAATGCCGGATTTTCACAGAAAAAGGTATTACACTTTTCAAATGTGCTATTATCAAAAGCGATGGCATCTTTTGTCCGGTGAATAATTAATACATCCACATTAATACTTTTATATAGAGATCTGATATAGCTTTCATCTGATGGATCGCGCAGAACTCCCATTGCTTTGGCAATCAGATCTGCTTCATTCTCGTTAAGGCTAATAATTACTCTGAAATACTGTTTAAACCTGCCGAGAAGGTCTATTAAGATTCGTATCTCTTTCTCTGGTTTTCGCGCAAAATCAGCTAAATCAGTGAAAAAATAAGGATGGGTTTCCGGCATTACAACTGACGGTAATACCTCTTCGAGGATTCCCTGCCATATCTGTGTGGCATTTTCAATTTCACTCCAGTTTACAAAAGATACAAGTTGTTTTCCGGTAAGGAGATACTTTAATTTTTCGATTCCTAACAGATTTTTTACGTCTTTCCAGTCAAGTGTGAAATATGGTCCCGGATCATACATCATTACCTTTGAGTCGTTAAATTCAAGTGCAGTAACCTGAATAGTATCAGCTATTGTATACAGGGCGCAGTTTGACGACATGGAATTGAATACCGGCAAAATCCCCGGGAGACCAAATGTTCCAATGCAGTCGACCTTAACTCCAAGACTTCCCAGGGCATTCGCCATTATAACCATATTGCCGCCAATCTTGGATTGTTTTGTTTGAAGTTCAAGGCCACAACTTTTGTTTTCACGGCTAATGAGAAATTCACCGAAATGACGAAGATTAGCATAATATTCCTGTTCCCCGTTTTCCTTTTTATTCTTTACTACCAGGGTAATTTTATCTATGCAGGCATCAAATCCAAGGAAGGCTTTGACCTCCTCTTTTTGATGTTCGTTTAACTGAGATACAATTCCCGGAATAGCATCTTTGATCCTTTTATCCATATAATAGTTTTTAAAGCAATTTTGCAGCTTCCTTATCCAGAAGCAGAATTGAGTTCGGATGCGTTTTTGCAGCAGATGCAGGGAAAGCAGGAGATACCTCGCTGTCAATCAGCATTTTCACTACCGGAGCTTTTTTAGCTCCATTCATCTGAAGTATAACAGTTTTAGAATCCAAAATATATTTCATTCCCAGGGAAATGCCTTTTTTTAATTCGACCTGTCCGGTGAAGTATTTATGAGCTACAGTTTTGGTGGTTTCGGCGAGTTCAGCAACATGGGAATATTTGTCCCATGAGGTTCCTGGTTCATTTAATCCAAGATGGCCATTCATTCCGACACCAAGCAGGATCATATCAATTGGCCCGTTTTTCTTTATAAAATTATCCGTTTTGATGCATTCCTTTTTAAGATCAGTGGCTTCTCCATTGAAAAAACAGAAATTTTCTTCTCTATTATCGATGTAATCGAACAGATGTTTTCTCATGAATGAGTAACAGTTTTCAGATTTCATTTCTCCGATATGTACCCATTCGTCCAATCCTACAATCCTGACATGTTTGAAACTTAGTTTTCCTGTTTTATGAAGTTCTACTAGTTGCTTGAAAGTCCCAACTGAGGTTTCTCCTGCAGGAAAGCAAAGCAATGCATCAGGTTTCTTTGAAATTATAGCGGAAATCTGCTCAGCAGTTTTTACGGATAATTCGGAGTAATCAGGATAAATGGTTATTTTCATTTCAGAGTTTGATCTCCCCCCAGCCTTTACGGTATTCTCTCTTTACAAACTGGTTGGCCTGTTCGAAATTGGTTATTCTCATATTGGGGCCATCCCATTTGTAGGTTATATACCTGCCAGGGAAGTTAAATCCCTCCATTTTACCATAAACCGGATCATTTCTACTGATTTTCTCACGAATATTAAAACTTCTCAGTATCAGATTCCCCATCAGCACTGTCTCGGTCAACGGGCCTGCATAGCCAACAAAGGGTGAGTCAACTTCCATATTCCCGTAACCTGCAATACATGCATCAATCCATTGCCACCAGTGACCATCCATGTCTCCATCAACTCTTGCGTATTTTTTGGTAATATTTATTTCCTTGTTCCGTGATAGTGGTAGAAGTATCGGATTTCGTCCTCCCCATCCACATGCTGCTTTTCCCTTTGTTCCAATGAACAATGTTCCTCCTTCATAATCGTTCAGTCCAGGAGGATAATCACAAAGTATCTCGTTCATATTTAAGTCAGGATCAATCTCATTCGGACGTTCGGGAGTGATCCCTCCATCCATCCAATAAAGGTCAAGATCCTTTCCGTTTTTCATTTTATACCTGAACCGGATTGAACTTGCGACAGGACCACTCTCAGGGTACAGACCTTCAACAAAGATCCCGCTGTAAACTGTGCTGGCGCTACAGGTTATTTCAGTAGGATAACCAAGATTAAGAAGTTTAAACGGAGGGCCGATTATATGACATCCCATGTCTCCAAGAGCACCAGTACCAAATTGCCACCATCCCCGCCAGTTGAAAGGGACAAGGTTATCAATATAGTTAGTTTCCTTTGAGGTTCCCAGCCATAGATCCCAATTAAGCTCCTTTGGAACTGCAGGACCTGTTTTTGGCCATGGAATTCCCTGCGGCCATACAGGCCTGTCGGTCCAGCAATAAACTTTCTCTATTTCACCCAGCACATCAGCTTCAATCCATTCTCTGAGAGTGCGCATGCCATCGCACGATGCTCCCTGGTCGCCCATCTGGGTTACTACCTTATATTTTTCAGAAGCCTGAGTAAGAATACGTGCCTCATAAATATCGTGCGTTAAAGGTTTTTGAAGATACAGGTGTTTTTTCAGCTGCATAGCGCTGAGACCAACAATAGCGTGATTGTGGTCGGGTATAGCAACCGAAACGGCATCAAAGTTTTTGCTCTCCTTGTCGAACATTTCTCGCCAGTCGTGATAGAATTTGGCTTTCGGGAACTGTTTTATCCTTGGAGCCGCCTGGCGGTCATCAACATCACAGAGAAAAGCTATTTCGGCATTCTTCTTTGGAGCGATTGCATAATGGCGTATATCATCTGCAGCTTCACCTCCGCATCCAACTGCTGCAATGAGGAGTTTATCGCTGGGAGCAACATGTCCAAGTCCGCTAACAGTGAAATTAGGAAGAATTGTAAGGGCAGCAGCACCCGATGCAGCAGTCTTCACAAAACTGCGTCTTGAAAAATCTTTAGATTTCTGCTTATTATGGTTAATTGGTCTCATTTTAATAGATTTTTAAATGAGTATTTGTAATTAAAATAATTCTGAACCTTTATTCTTAAAACCCCCTTCCCAACCCCCGCTGAAGCGGGGCAGGCATTTCCCCAGGGGGAAGGAGCACAAAAAAAATTATTTGTCTAACGAGAGTGGAATAATCTTACTTGTTTTAAATCAGAGGCTTAACGGAGACTTCCTTAAAAAATACGACATCGACATCACTATGATTCTGAATACCCATATAACCTGATAAAGGTCGAGGTCCACGGTCAGGTTCAAAGTCAAATTTCTTAGCAGGTACCGGGTCGCCTTCTTTGAAATCAGTTACTTTAACGTCGTTCAGGAAGACGATTGTTTCCGGGCCATCAAGAGTAATCTCCATTGTATTCCATTGAGGTCCGGGTTTT
>JANXXP010000300.1 GCA_025350595.1 Bacteroidota bacterium | reverse complement strand
CCATATCTTCCGGCAGTTCTATGAAAATGATATCCGGATTGTAATTATTGATCTGGGGGATAGCTACCGAAAGCTTTCCTTGTTGTATCCCGATGATACGGTTTATATAAAGTACCAGGATGGTGTAGGTATTGGCTTAAATCCTTTTTTTGTTGAAACCGCTGAAAACATTTCGGCTACTAAAATTAATGAGCTTTCAACTTTCGTTTTCAAGCTTTGGAAAAGAGACCGGCTGCCTGAGGAAGATGAAGCTGTTAGCCTTAGAAAGGTCATAACTTTGTATTATAAATCTGTAGAAAGGGATCATAGTTTTCCACAGTTCTACGAGTTCATAGACGGCAACAAAGAGGATATTATGAAAGTCCTGGATCTTAATCCAAAATTCTTTGATATTGAGGACTTTCTACATATTACCTCAGAGTTTATCGGTAAAGGGATCTACTCATTCCTTTTTGAAGCTAAAACGGACGACAGTTATAAGATCGAGGGAAAGAAATTCATCGTTTTTGAACTCGATGAGATTAAAGACAATCAGGTACTGCTTACAATAATGCTTCATATGATAAGCGAAGCAGTTCAGAAAGTTGTCTGGAAAGACCGCAGCACAAAGGGAGTAATCTTCTTTGATGAATTCGCGAAGATGTTAAAATTCCCATCTGTGCTTTCGTCTGCAGAGTATTTCTACCAGGCGGCCAGGAAACAGGAGGCTGCTATTGGAATAGTTCTTCAATCTCCAAGCCAGCTACCTAAAAACGATGCTTCAAATGCAATGATCGATAACACACAAGTAATGTATATCATGCAAAACGAAAAAGGCTACAAGGAAATCATTGAGCGCCTTTCTCTCAAGGAGCATGATGAGAACCAGCTGGGCTCAATAAAATACAACTTCACCGGTAAAATCAAATATTCAGAATTTTTACTCAAGATAGGATCGGAGAGCAACATAATGAGATTGGAGCTGGCCAGGAAAGTTCTTCTTGCATTTCAAACAGAAGGTAAGGAGTACACTGAGGTCATGGAACTTTACAAAGAAACTGGTGATATGGAGCAGGCAATAGAGGAGTACAGTAAAACTAAAAATATTTAAAATGAGAACTTTATTCACGCTTTTGCTCTTTCTCATGACGTGTGAAATTTATGGGCAGGTTCCGGCTGGAATAACTGTGGTTGTAAAAAATCCTTCGTGGCAGGCTGAAGATGCTGCAAAAGAAAGTTTAGAAAAAGCTGATAGAATAAGGCAAATAACAACCCTTACAGAACAAGTTAATACACAAAAAGAAAGCTTACAAGCTATAAGAGATGCAACGGAAAAGCTTAGAAAAATCAACCGTAAGGTTGCCAATTATCATAACCTTGAACTGGCGATTGCCCAGGTAAGTGATTCATATACACGTGTACTAGGCACTCTAAAAGCCATTGATGAACATAACTGTTTTAAGCCTTCAGAATATCATATGCTGAGTGAATCTATGATGGGTTTACTCAGCCAGACAAGCTACTCCATTACTACGCTTACAGTGGTGCTTACTGATAATTTCTCTGAGATGTCAGATGGTGAACGGTTACTTAATATGAACCAAGCGATTAAAGAGCTCAGAGAAAATCTAGGAGTTATAAATTCAGCAATAATTGAAGTTGAGATACTTGATAATCAACGAATGCAGCTTAGAACGCTGAATTATATTAATAGCATTTTTAAATAGTTAATAATGGGGTTGGAATATTTAGATAAGGTTTATAAGGCAATGTTTGCAGGAGAGCTTAACTATCTGGTTATAGTTTCAAAATCAATAGGTGCTTTTATTTTAGTTCTATCACTTTGGAAAAGTTTTTTCAAAAGCTTTTCTAAGAACGGGAAAGTATTTAGCGAGGGAGATGAAGGTTTTTCGCCATACACCCTTTTTAGAATGCTTGGGCTTCTCTTGCTGGTTGGTTTCAGTACACAGATCTTGGATGTATTTGATTCCGCCTGTGCAATGGTTGAATCGGAAGCATTAAAAGGGTTTAATAATAAGCCTGATTTGTTCACAGTTTCTTCATTTCCAGTTTCTCCGCCACCTGCTAATGAATCAGCAATTGATGGCGTTTTAAGAAAAATAGGAGAGGTTGTAAACATGATGAATCCATCCAGCTGGACAGGAGGAGCTTACAGCCATATAACACAATTCCTGTTAAAGATTTTAGACTTTCTAATTTACCCTGCTTTCCTGGCTGAGCGATATTTTTTTATGGGGCTGATTAAAATTTTTATTCCATTGATGATTGCCCTTTCAATTTTTGATAAAACCAAAGATTATATCTACAATGTATTCAAGATGTACGCCCGATATTATCTTGTTATTATCCCTTACGCTTTCGTTGTAGTTTTTGCAAACACCCTCTTTGATACGATGACAGTCATTATGCCTGTTTCTAGCGTTGGTCCAGGGAGTATGGCTATCTCAGGAGGGTTGATGGTTATTCTGGCTCTTATTCTGGTTATAATAATCAAAATCAAGCTTTTTAAAGTTTCAATGCCTTTTATGAAAGAACTAATCAAGTAGAGAGATGGAAAAACCCAAAATAGATATTTATAAAACGCTTATTATTAATCGGCTGGTTGTATGGGGTCTAATGATTTCTTTCGTTTGTTCAGCTGCGATTTTCGCATTTTCCATTAATAACCTTTACGCTAAGCAGTTAAATACTGTGCTGGTTCTTGACTGTAACGGCGAAGTTATACCCATGAAATGGATGAAAAGAGATGAGAATATAAAAGTTGAAATCAAGGATCACCTTGAAAAGTTTCATACTTATTTTTATCAATATGATGCTTTTAATGTTGAGAAAAACCTAGAAAAATCTTTGTGGTTTGGAGATAATTCTGTAGAGCAACTTTATATCAAACGTAAAAACGATGGCTGGTATACAAAGGTTTCCAATTACGGCATAAAACAAGAAATCGAAATTTTACCGGAAAATATCGAAATCCAAGGCAATAGCGAGCCTTACTCTTTTAAGGTTAAAGCTGTCCTTTCAATTACACAGGATGAACAGACCGTTCGTTACTCATTTGAAACTACCGGGTTAATAATTTTCGTTAGCCGAAACTACCCCCTTAACCCTCATGGACTACTTATAACAAGGTTTGCAGAGCTTAACAGAAGCGAAATAAAATAGTTATGAATAAGGAGAAGTTAATATTTTTTGGTGCTATTGGCGTAGTTGTACTAATAATGGTTATTTATGGCGTGAGTGTTTATTCTAAAAAAGACACTTCATCAGGATCTGCAGCTGCTGACTTTACCGTTCCTGATCTGGTGGAAAAAGACAAAACAAAGGAGGAATATAATAACCGGCTAAAAAAGGCCAATGCTTACCAGGAACCGGAAGCTAAACCGGATCTATCCAAGACCGCTAATTTTAAAACCTACCAGTCTGAACCCCGGAAGGTAGTTGAAAAAAAGGACGTTAATGAAAATGATAGAACCCTAACGGTTGTTAAAAAACAAGAGCATATTAAAACAAAAGAAGATTTTAAAACAGAAATAAAAAACGAAGCTCCTCAGAAGAAAGAAGAAGATACTGGAGGTTTTGGAATTGTTGTTTCTAATCATAACAGTAATAACAAAAACGCATCTCCCTCCCAGGCAAAAAACGGAGGTTTTATTTCTGCCATGCTGGAAGAGGACACGAAGATAAAAAACCAATCTTCTGTAGTTTTTTTCCTTTTGGAGGATCTGAACGTTAATGGATCGGTTTTTAAAAAAAATGCAATCCTATACGGGAAAGCTTTAGAGAGCGGGAATGTTTTCGATATCAATATTTACCAGATCATGAATACCGATGGTAATGTTTCATCTGTAACCGGGTTAATTGTATTCGATGAAAAGTATTCCCGTGGCTTATCTTATGAAGGTAACCTTAATGAATCGGTAAGGGAAGGAGTGGGACAAACTACAAATGAAACTTCTTCTTCTATTTCCTCAAAAATTGGAACTACAGGTGTCGGCATAGCTGCTAACGCAGTGGACAATACTATAAAGGCAATGACACGAAAAAAGGAAGCCACAATTAACCTGTACAAAGGCTATAAAGTTTTTATTAAAAAAGAGTAACATGAAAAATATTTATTTATCGGTTTTACTAACCTTCCTGATGGGTTCAGCTTTTTCGCAAAACATGGGCATAATCGAGGTAAATAAAGACTTTACTGCTACACTAAATTTCACGGATTCTATTGTTTTTATTGTTGTTGGTAACAACCCCTCTACAGGCGAAAATAAAAATAAATATTATGATATTTTCCAAAATGGTAAGAATTGTATTATCCGGGGCAATGATCCTCTTTCACCGGAAACGTCAATAACCGTTAAGCTGGAAAATGAAACGATTTGGTTTGGCCGTTTGAAATATGGCGACAGCACGAAAATTTTCTACGATTTCACAAGTGAAGAAATTAGAAAAATTGACGAGAAAAAGATGAAAGAGGTTGCCAGCGTTGAAAGCAACAATTCAAAGATGAAAGAACGCCTTAACAGCGTGCTATCAGACAAGATAGAATATAGTTCAATTGGTAAGGTTGAGAACGGTATGACCTTTCAGGTTGCTAACATCAAGAATGACGACAATTTTACATACTTCAAGCTCATCATTATTAATAATACCGGCAGTGACTATAACATTGATGGTATTTACTTCAAGGTCGTGGAAGGAAAGCGAAAGGGAATGAAAAAGAACGAGGCCAAAATTGAACAAAGAATTAAAATTGAATTTGAATCCCTGGTGAAGGTTGTTACGGCTTATCAAAAACAGGAACTAGGTTACGTTACTGAACGGTTCACGGGGGGAGAAAACGGCTCGCTGATAATTCAGCTTAGGGAGCTGAAAGGAACAAGGAACCCAATAATAAATATTTCAGGTGACAAAATGCTGAAAGTGAAAGTATTCGAACAAAAACTGTCTTCCAATGAAAAATAAATTACTCCTTATCTTTTTTCTTATTTCAGCTTCCACATCAGCACAGCTTATACACGTTGAAGGAAGTAAGGCAATAGGGATTAATGGGGCTTACGTTAAAAACGGCTTTAATGTTTCTTCAAGGATTGCCTTTTACAAAAACAACAACCTGGTTTATCGTGCAAGTCTTGACTATGAAAGGGTTGAATTTGATTTAAGCAAAGCTTCAATCATATATGCAAACCCTGAGCTGATGTATACTTTCTACACGCTGGGGGATAGTTTTTTTTCCAATTTAAAGGGAGGAATCCTAACAGGGTCTGAATTCATAAGTAATTCAATACTGGATAAAAAGAAAAGCCAGTTTTTCGTTGGTGAGAACATAGGGCTTTGTGCTGAATATTTCATCACAAATAAGATTATGCTTAACCTGGACTTTGATCAGCGTTTCTTTCAACTGAGTAAAGTTGGAAAGGCCAGTTTCATTATACAACTAGGAATAAATTATAACTTCTAGACTATGAGAAAGCTTCTTACTTTTTTTAATTCTACCTTAATAATTATTTTACTATCAAATAATTATTCTTTTGGTCAGGGTTCTTGCAGTTCTGCTTATGAGTATATAGACTTTCACAATATACCTAATGAAAAAGTTTGCGCTAATTATGGATCTCCATTTCAGTTAGATCTTTCTACGAACTATGAATATAACTGTGATGAATATGG
>JANXXP010000274.1 GCA_025350595.1 Bacteroidota bacterium | reverse complement strand
TCTTTCTCGAAGGTATGTTCAGTGCTTATCGATTTCTGCTCCGAATAGCTTATGACGGGAGCAGAGTCTATTCCATTGGCCTTTTTCCACATTTCGATACCACTTTTTCCCATCAGCTTTTCAAGCATCTCGACAGGAATGTTTCTAAGAGTATAGATTGTAGCGATGCCCATTGACCGTAGCACATGATACGTCTTCTGGCCGATCATTGGTATTTTCCTTATCGATAATGGATCGAGGAATGGGAGCACAATGTCTTTTTGTACCTCTATTTCCCCGTTTGGCTTTGCTTCGCCGGTTGCGATCTTTGATACTGTCTTGTTAACTGAAAGTCCGATTGATATAGGCAGTCCTGTCTCTTTTATTATATACTGCCGCAATTCATGCGACCATTTGTAGCATCCGTAGAAACGGTCCATTCCGGTAAGATCAATATAGTGCTCATCAACCGATGCTTTCTCATACAGAGGTGCTCTTTCTGCAATTATACCGGTTACTATGTTTGAATAGTTACTGTAAAGTTCCATATCGCCCCTGATCACAATGGCATCGGGACACATATTTCTGGCCATTTTCATTGGCATCGCGGAACTTACGCCATACTTTCGTGCCTCATAGCTGCAGCTCGATACCACTCCGCGGTCCGACATGCCCCCAATGATCACCGGTTTGCCGTTAAGCCTGCTGTTCTTAAGCCTCTCAACCGATACAAAAAAGGTATCAAGGTCAAGATGCAGAACAGAGCGATCTATATTTCCGGAAATAATCATTGTAAAGATTGTTAACTAGTTAATTGTAAGCTAGGTGGATAGCCGTTAAGGATTGCCACTCCCTCCTTAGTCGGGCTCGCAATGACAGTACAAGTAACGTTATTCCAGGTTGGAAATGAATTAAGTAAAGTCCATGGTCATTGCGAGGAGCGAAGCGACGAAGCAATCTTCAACTCCCAGGTCCGAATTATTTAAAAAATATTCCTTATTTTCTTGCACATATAATAATTATACTCTACTTTTGATTAAAAATTAATCAATTGTTTGGTTACAATATAATCAAATTTAATTATGTACTTCGCATCGAACATTAAATTTTTAAGAAAAAGGAGGGGTAGAACACAGGATGACGTGGCGTTTTCCCTTAAACTTAAACGTTCAACCCTTAGCGGTTATGAGAACGGTGTAGCCCAGCCTGGAATAGAGATTCTGATCTCTTTCTCTGGATATTTCAACATAGCCATCGATACAATACTCAAACTGGATATATCAAAGTTGTCGGAAAGTCAGCTTGGGGAGTTGGAAAGAGGATATGATGCTTATATTAAAGGAAGTAATCTCAGGGTACTGACAACAACTGTCAATTCCCAGAACAGGGAGAACATTGAACTTGTACATGAGAAGGCGAAAGCAGGATATGCTACAGGATATGCTGATCCTGAGTACATTGGCGAACTTCCTGTATTCACTCTGCCTTTTCTTTCTGATAAAAAGAAGTACAGGACTTTTCAGCTGAAAGGCGATTCAATGCTTCCCATACCTGATGGTTCGTGGGTAACAGGAGAGTACCTTCAGGACTGGATGAATATAATAAGCGGCAAAGCTTATGTGGTATTTACCCTCGATGAAGGGATTGTATTTAAGGTCGTTGAAAATAATCTTAGAACAGACGGCAAGCTTGTCCTTTATTCACTGAATCCTATATATGAACCTTACGAGATACATGTAAATGAAGTTAAAGAGATATGGAAATTTGTTAATTATATAAGCAGTGAACTCCCCGACCCTGTGTTACCTGAGAAACAATTATTTAAAGCTGTGGAAGTAATGAAACATGATCTTGAAAGGATAAAAGCCAAACTTGGAAAAGATATTTCGGATGTTAACGAAGAAAAATAATGAAAATCAAAGTAAGGAATGGTCGCGACCGTTCCCTACATTGATGCATAGTGCCATCTACCGTCTTCAAACCTTATCGTAACTGAACCGGTATTTTCCAGTTCTTCCAGTTCAAACATTAAATGAGGTAATGACTGTAAGTGTTTAATATTTTTGTGTTTATTGATTGTTTTTGAGTTCATTATCAGAAAGACCCCCGGTTCAATAAAGTTTCTTAAAGCAGGCGATTCGCAAATTATCGGAACACCTGATGGTATGTATTTCATCATTTCATTAAAGGCAGTCAGCAGCCGATCATCCCATACCTTGGCAAAGTAAACTTTATAGGCACCTGCATTGAGCATTCTGGACGTATCCTTGGATGTTTCCCTGTTTGTCTCTTCATAAATTGAGTATCCTTTTTTCTCACTTATCGGAATTAGTCCTCCAGTAGTTTCGTGAAAGTGGGGGGTAATCTTTATTGAATAGATGTCAAGGCTTTTAAACTGCTCAATTATCTTGCAGGCAAGAGAGGTTTTCCCCGATTTTGTTCCTGTACCGGCAATAATCAAAAGATTTGGGATTACCATTAATTCAAAATCTTAATTATGAGAATAAAAAACTCTATGTAACTCAGTGACATTTCTGGATTTCCTCTGCGTGATATAAGAAGATCAAGAACTTACACAGAGAAACACAGAGGAGGCGCTGAGTTTCACAGAGCTAAAAAAATAGTTCTAATATTATTCTTTAGTCAAAGTGAGAATTAACTGAATGACCTTCTCGTTATCAGATTCCGGAATTTTGCCAAAGTATAAAGCTCTGCAAACCCTGTTTTTATCCAGAATAGCTATACTGTAATTATCTTTTGGAAATCCCCATAGGTTCTGTAGTGTGCCATTGTAATCGAATAGGATTGTAGTTCCGAATTTTTTTGCTTTGTTACCGGCTATAATACGAATCAGACTATTTGGTTTCCATGTCGACTTGCAGTCAACAATTCCAAAGCCTTTAAATAAATCTCTGCTAATCCGTTTATCAACGTCAACTGCTTTATTTACGGCTTCATTGAATGGTTCATTTAATTCAGATTCATCAGGATCAACATAATTAACCTGAATAACCTTTCCTGCCCATGAATTCATTGTAAATTCTTTCTTATCAGCATCAGTAAACATCCATTCAGGAGCCTTTACTCCGACGGCAAGCTTAACATTTTGCTGACCAAAAATTCCAGAAATAACAAATAAACTGAAAACGAGAGTGATGATCATTTTTTTCATAAATCGTCTTTTTAATTTTATTTCGAAATATATGAATTATTTATCATAAATTATTTTTTATGGTTTTTATCATTTATCCGCTCAACAATATTACTTTTGCAAACTAATTAATTTGTATGCAGTTGATAAGAAATATTGCGATTATAGCACACGTTGATCATGGGAAAACCACTCTGGTTGACCGGATTATACAGGAATGTCAGGTGCTTGATCAGAGGAAGGAGGCGGGCGATCTTATTCTTGACAGTAACGATCTTGAGCGGGAAAGAGGAATAACAATCCTTTCAAAAAACGTTTCTGCCAACTATAAAGGTGTTAAAATTAACATTATTGATACACCTGGTCACGCTGATTTTGGAGGTGAAGTAGAGAGGGTTCTCAAGATGGCAGATGGGGTTTTGTTACTTGTAGATGCTTTGGAAGGTCCAATGCCTCAGACAAGATTTGTACTTGGGAAAGCTATTGCCCTTGGATTAAAACCGATTGTTGTTGTAAATAAGGTTGATAAAGATAATTGCAGGCCCGATGAGGTTCAGCAGGATGTCTATGAACTGATGTTTAACCTCGACGCTTCAGATGACCAGCTGAATTTTGAAACAGTTTTCGGATCATCAAAATATGGATGGATGAGTGGTGATTGGAAAAAACCTGAAACGAATATAAGATACCTTCTTGATACAATATTAAAGGAAATACCTGAACCGCGTTTTGTAGAAGGAACAGCTCAGATGCAGGTTGCTTCTCTCGATTTTTCAAGTTATGTTGGAAGAATTGCCATTGGCAGGGTTTTCCGTGGAGATATTACTACTGGTGTTGACTACACTTTATGCAAGAGAGATGGCAAAGTCAAGAAAGTAAGAGTAAAAGAGCTTTATGTTTTTGAAGGACTTGGAAGAATCAAGACTGAAAGTGTACGATGCGGTGATTTATGTGCTGTTATTGGTCTGGAAGATTTCGAGATAGGCGATACTCTTGCTGATCTTCTCGCTCCTGAAGCTTTGCAAAGAATCGAAGTTGACGAACCGACAATGAGTATGGTGTTTACAATTAATAACTCGCCTTTGTTTGGTAAGGAAGGAAAGTTTGTCACTTCACGCCATCTTCGGACAAGGTTAATGAGAGAGATAGAGAAGAACCTTGCTCTTAAAGTTGAAGATACAAGATCAGAAGATACATTTAATGTTTTTGGACGTGGTATTCTGCATCTTTCGATACTTATTGAAACCATGCGCCGGGAAGGTTATGAATTTCAGGTAGGGAAACCAAAAGTTATTTTGAAAGATATAGATGGAGTAAAATCTGAACCTTATGAGACTTTATCAATTGATTTGCCTCCTGAAGTTTCCGGAAAAGCCATTGAACTAGTCACGCAGAGGAAAGGTGAGATGATCATTATTGAACCAAAGGGCGATCTTACACATCTTGAATTTGATATTCCCTCAAGAGGTATTATCGGATTAAGGAATAGTATGCTTACTGCAACCGCAGGAGAAGCTGTGATGCATCACAGGTTCAGAGCTTACGATAAATATAAGGGTGATGATCTTATGCCAAAACTATATGGCTCCCTGATTTCTCTTGATATGGGTATGGCAACCGGACATGCAATTGACCGCCTTCAGGACAGGGGCCGGTTTTATATCGATCCGGGAGAACAGGTTTACAGAGGTCAGGTTATTGGTGAAAGTACCCGTCTTGGTGATATTGAAGTAAATATTATTAAAGGTAAAAAACTTACAAATATGAGAGCCTCAGGGTCTGATGACAGTCTGAGGATAGCTCCCAAACTTAAATTTTCCCTGGAGGAAGCAATGGAGCAGATTAAGGATGATGAATATCTGGAAATCACTCCGATAAATCTTCGGATGAGAAAAATGCCAGGATATAAATTCGCATAAATGAATAAAAAATACCTTTTGTTTTTTGTCATATTATTAATAATTACTTTAACCGGAAATGGTCAGAAAATTAATTATTCCGGATACGGCATAGAGACAAAGGATAGTCACATTCCTCAGGGTTTGAAAGTTGGAGATAAGGCACCCGATTTTACAGGTTATGACCAGAAAGGAAAGCAAGTGACAATGAAAAACCTGCTTGAAAAAGGTCCGGTTGTACTTTTCTTTTACAGAGGTAAATGGTGTCCGGTATGCAGCAGATATTTAAATAGTTATCAGGATTCTCTTCATTTTATTACAAATCAGGGAGTTAATTTTGTTGCCATTACACCTGAATCAATTGAAAATGTTGAACAGACTGTGAAAGTGCACAATATCACCTTTACAGTTATTTATGATTGTCAGGAGAAAATAATGAAGGATTACGATGTAATGTTCACAGTAACAAAAGAATATCAGGATAAAATATTATCATCTCTTTCCACAGATATAGCTCAAAACAATGGGAGGGATGCTGCCAGGCTTCCGGTACCCGCTACATACATAATTAATAAGGAAGGAATTATCGTTGCTCTTCAGTTTGACACTGACTATAATAACAGGGCTTCTGTAAAGTGGATATTACAAAACCTTGGGAAAGTGTTTTAATTATCTGATTTTCAAAATGGTTCATTAATAATAATTCAAATTTATTACTGATAATCATTTAGAAAATCATTAAAAGGTTTCATTGCTTTAAGAACCTTCAGAACATGGTCAAAATAATTCTGGCTTAAGACAAATTCATCCCTGACCTCATTTACAACCAGATAGCTCTTGAATTTTAAAAGTTCAATATTCGGATGATCAGAAGGATAACCTTTTGGAGCCTTTTTTAGTTTTTCTCCGTCCAGTTTCCCAAAATATTTTACAAAGTCTTTCGAGTTTATAATTTTAATAAATTTATCAGGCTCTTCATCGATCTTCTCCCTGATAGAAGACAGCCAAGGAGCAGGAGGCATATAAGCGCCGCCTGCAATAATGCTCTTCTCTGGTTCAATATGAAAATAGTACCCGGCAAATTTATCACCATTTTTTTTACCTCCTCTGACAATAAATGCCCCAAGATGAGATTTATAAGGCGATTTATCATTCGAAAAGCGTATATCCCTGTTTATCCGGTAAACACAGCTTTTTACTTCAAGCCCTTTCAGAATGGGATCGAAATCAACGATTTTATTAATTAATTCCTGAACATAGGATTCAAAATTATCTTTAGCTTCAATATATGCCGGCCGATTTTTAATAAACCAGTCACGGTTATTATTATTCTTAAGTGAATTCAGAAAATCCAGAGTTGATTTTTTTATGGTTTCCATATTGAGATGTGATTTAAAATTCTTTCAAATTTGTACTAAATATATGTATCAACTAAAATAGCTAAAAGTTACTTCTGTTTCTGTATATCAAATCCCATTAAAACATTTCCATGCCGTTGGTAAAGAATTCCTTTATTTATTACAGGGTGTGAAAAATGTTGAAGTGTCCCTTTTTTTATCCTGAATGAGCTTACTTTTTGCATCTTTCCCTGGTCATAGCTGAGAAGCATCATATCACCTTTCTGAGTATAGTAGTACAGCATATTATCAGCTGCAATTATAGCTCCACTTCCAATTCTGAGAGAATCAGAAAGTATACCTGTCGTTGAGTTTATTGACATTACATTTGGTCTGACTGTTCCACTCCCATAAATGAAATCACCTATTTTAACTACACCCCCCATATAACTGTCAAATCCGGTATTACGCCATACCTGTGAAATTTTTGATCCATCTTTTGAAAGGTTAAGTTTCACTGCGCAGTTACCGTCACCTGCAACATAATATATAGAACTGTTCTCATAGAGTGCTGTATTACTATGAGTATCTCCAACACCAGGACCTCTCTTATCCAATGGGGTGTTGACCTGTTCATCTGACCATAGCATTTCTCCGGTTTCAGTATCAAATGCCATTAAATGGTACATCGAGAAAGTGACTATAATTTTCCTGGTATACAGGGTAATGAGTTTAGGAGAATTGTATGCTGAAGGTTCTCCGAAACCTTTGTTCGACCAGATCAATTTTCCAGTGAAACGATTCATGGCTATAACATTATTTTCTTTGCCTCCTGCAGTCCAAAAGACCTTATCCCCTTCAGTGAGAGCAGCTTCAGAGTGCCCATGCATTGGTAGAACTCCCTGAAAGTCAGTAAGTAAATTTTTTGACCAGATGATTTTTCCTTTCTCTTTATTAATACAGAAGAAATTACCTAATCCTGTTCCTACATAGATAAGATCATCGACAACTGTAGGAGCTGATCGAGCTCCCGGATAAGATTTCATCCAGTCTTTGCCCAGATTGGTCTGCCATAATTTCTCACCCTTAAGATTGAAGCAGAAGAGAATTGCACTTGAATCAATTTCACCGGTGATATAAAAATTTTGATCAGCGAATATTGGAGAAACAAAGCCGTTTCCTATATTTTCAACAGTCATAACTTCTTTAGGTCCTTCTGCAGGCCATGATTTGAGGAGGTTTGATTCCTGATATATGCCCATTCTGTCTTTTCCACGCCATTCGTAAATTTTGGATTTTTCTGAGGTGGCGGATAATAGAATCGCCAGAGCAAATAGAATTAGTAGTTTATTCATTTTAGAAAAATTATTTTATAAACCCCAAAGATAATCTCACCCTTCATATATATTCAAAATTGAATAAAAAACTTAAGAAATAGTATCTTTATTGCTTACTTTTAATCTATGAAGAATTTCAGACTATTGTATGCAGTTGCTATTTTGTTGTTAATCAATGTATCAGCCTGTCATTCAATTAAGACAGACGATTCTAAGTTGTTTAAGATAAGACCATTAAAAGACACAATTGGTTTTGCACAGTATTCATGGCAGATGGATAGTCTGATGTCACGAATATCCCGTTCTGGCTGGAAGAAGTCAGATGAACAAACATTTAGAATGGCTATCTGTCCACACGATGATTATACATATGTTGGCAAGCTATATCCGGAATTGCTGCAGCATATTAAAGCGCCAAACCTTATTTTGATTGGGGTAGCTCACAAGGCTGCTCAGTTGGGTATTGAGGACTCTTTGGTATTTGACAGTTATAATTTTTGGAAAGGCCCCTGGAAAAACGTTCCAGTTTCACCAATACGGGAGGAATTATTTGGCCTTCTTGCCGGAAAATTTGCTATAGTTAACGATACGATGCAAAAAGTAGAGCATTCTGTTGAATCTCTAATTCCGTTTTTACAATATTTCAACAGAAATATTTCGATTGTTTCCATTCTTGTACCAGCTATGAGTCCTGACAGGATGAACGATTGTGGAAAAGCTCTGGCTGATGCAATTCGGAAAGTTGCTAAAAAACATAAGTGGGAGTGGGGAACAGATTTTGCAATAGTTGCAACTACTGATGCAGTACATTATGGCAATGAGGATTGGGGAGGAATTGACCGAGCTTATTTTGGATGCGATGAAAAAGGTAATGCAAAAGCTCGTTTGCATGAATCAATTATCATCGATAGTTGTTTTAAGGGCCTAGTAATTCCGGGAAAAATCAGATTATTCAATAAGTATACATTAAATCCAGATAATTTTCATGAATATAAATGGACCTGGTGCGGAAGATACTGTGTGCCTGTTGCTCTATATACCGGATATTACCTTAATGATTCAAAATCCATTTTTGGTGAATTATCCGGATATTCAACAAGCATAACAAGCACACATATTCCAGTTGATGATTTGATGATGGGCCGGACAGCGATTGCAACGGATTGTCATTGGGTAGGTTATGCTGCATTGGGTTACCGATAATTTAAAACCAAATCATAATGACAATAAAGAAAATATTTTACGGAGTTATGACGCTCATTGCTGCTGCAATATTGAGTGTTGCGGTATATCTGAATTCATTACTTCCTATAATTACTGGGTATGCTGCAAAAAACCTTTGTTCAGATGTTTTTGTTTCAGGAAGAGAACCTGCAGATATTCAGTCAATTGATCTTAATTTCTCTTTTATAAAATTTACAAAGAATACTGTCGATTTTAAAGAAAAGAGTGTCACAAGTAAATTTCTGTGGGGAAAATCGAAAGCTATTTACAGGGAGGGTTTTGGAGCAACACTTTTAAGGGATGTTGCTGAGGACAAGCTCCGCAAAATAAAGTACCCGGGGGGAATCAATTCCGTATATTCTCAGGATTCCATTAAATGGCCGCTTGGTGATATTTTGCCTAGAAAAAATACCGGCATAGACACAATTAAACTAGGAGAAATTTCAAAAAGTTTAATAGCTGACAATGCTTATAAAGGTAATGCTTTTGCTTTTTTGGTGCTTCATAAAGGTGTTCCTGTAGCTGAAGCATATAAACCGCAATTCAATAAAAACACAAGATTATTAAGTTGGTCAATGGCAAAAAGCTATACCAACGCCATTGTCGGAATAATGGTCAGAGAGAAAAAGCTCGATATTTTTCAGCCTGCTGGTATTGAGGAATGGAAAAATGATGTAAGGAATAAAATTACTCTAAACGACCTGATGCAGATGCAGAGCGGCTTAAAATGGAACGAAGATTATGGGAACAGGTCAGATGTAACTCTGATGTTGCATTGCGAAAGTGACATGAGTCATTTTGCTTTTGATAAACCTGCAGAACATCCGGCAGGAACTTTTTGGTACTATTCTTCGGGGACTACAAATATTGTTAACTATCTAATCAGAAAGCAATTCCCAAACGATTCACTATATTATACTTTTGCAAATACACGACTTTTTAATAAAACAGGCATGCCTGATGTCGTTTGGGAGTCCGATCCGACTGGCACCAGAGTTGGATCTTCTTATTTGTATGCTACAGCAAGGGATTACGCACGTTTCGGCTTGTTGTATCTTAATGACGGTGTATTCAATGGTGAAAGAATATTGCCTGAAGGATGGGTTAAATACAGCACTACAGTAGCATCATCAAGTCAAGGTGAATATGGATCATTCTTCTGGCTGAACAGGAGTAAGAGATTCCCATCTGCTCCTGAAGATATGTATTCTTGCGACGGACATGATGGACAACATATTTTTATTCTGCCAACGCAGCAACTCGTAATAGTTGTTCTTGGTTATTCACCAAGATCAAAGGGAGGAATGGATTTTGACAGTCTGATAAAAGATGTTATAAGTGCCTTATAAAAATTCTTTTGCGTTTAGTGTAAGTTCCAAATAATCGATAGGCAAGACAGAGTTATGAATGAAAATGAAGGGTTAAAGAGGGAAATTGGTCTGTGGGGATTAGTTTCAAATTCGATCAATATAATTATTGGAGCAGGAATATTTATTCTTCCTGTCATTGTTGCCGAAAAGCTCGGGACAGGCAGTATATGGGCTTATCTGATATGCGGTATACTGATGATCTTCATAATGCTTTGTTTTGCGGAGGTAGGTACGATGATTACCAGAACAGGTGGAGCTTATTCATATATTGAAACAGCTTTCGGAAAGTTCGCAGGGTTTCTGACAACCAATATCTTTATTTTTGGCGCAGCAATAATGGCCAATGCAGCAGTAGCCAATGGTCTTGCAGATACTATTGCATATTTTGTACCGGAGTTTAAACTTCAATGGGTTCGTATTATTTTTTTCGCCTTAATGTTCGGAGGACTTGCATATGTCAACATCAGGGGGGTTAAAAATGCTATAACAATAGTCAAATTCAATACAATAGCGAAATTACTACCATTACTGATGATTGCATTCTTTGGCTGGTTTTTTCTAATTCCATCAGATGTTACACTTACTACCGGCAATTCTTCCAAAGACATTGGAGAGATTTCTCTTATTCTGCTTTTTGCATTTGTTGGGGCTGAAACTGCTTTAAATGTCAGTGGTGAAATAAAAAATCCTGTTAAGACAATTCCAAAGGGGATAATGCTCAGTATATTGATAGTTGTTCTATTATATATTCTTATCCAGATAACCGTCCAGGGAATTTTGGGAAGTTCAATAACTAACTTTAGAGATGCGCCTCTGGTTGAAGTGGGCAAGCGGATGTTCGGACCAATCGGAGCAACTGTTGTATTGGTTGGAGCAGCATTCTCGATGTTTGGCAATATTAGCGGTATGATTTTAAATATGCCCAGAGTGCTGTTTGCTGCAGCCAGAGATAAAGTTCTTTTGCCACATTCCCTTGCGAATATTCATCCGAAGTTCAGTACACCTCACATATCTATTGTAGTTTATGCACTTATCGGGTTTATATTCTCTGTAACAGGTGAATTCAAGCAGCTTGCAATTCTTTCAAGTGCTTCATATCTTTTAATTTATTTGGGAGTTGTATTGGCTGTGATAAGGTTTAGGAATAAAAGTATAGGCGATGAGCCAACATACAAAATACCCGGAGGGATTATTATTCCTGCTATAAGTGTCTTAGTTATTATCTGGTTATTATCAAATCTATCCTTGAATGAACTTTCAGCAATGTTGCTGTTCATTACAATACTATCTATTATCTATTTGATCATAAAATACGCTTTAAGGAAGAGTATCTGATAATACCAAATAACTAACCCGGATACTTACAGGAAGGTCTTGCAGCCGTATGATAAAGAATTTATTAAAGCCTATAATTAATATTATGTCAAATAGAATAATCTAGAATGTAGCACAAATTATTTCATACGATCAAGTTCTTCCCGCCTATCACTGATCAGTTAAAAACAAAAAAGGGATGCATTAAACATCCCTCTTCTTGTTATAATATACTTATTTTACTTTTTCTTAAGAGCGTCAAGCTTAGCCTTTATTGCTTCGTATTTTGGTGCTAGTGATGGATCTTTTGCCTTGAGTCTGTAATATAGCTCCTGCAGACTACCCATTGCAAATGTATCATCAGGTTTCAATTCAAGGGCTTTTTCCATATAAGGAAGAGCTTTAGCATAGACAGCGTTGGCAACATCAATCGCATCGCTGTACTTTTTAACATCCATAATATCATTAGCTGCTTTAAACATTTCAGCGGCCTTATTTATATATGCTGCTCCCAGTCCGTATTGAGTATCGTAAAGATCGGGTTTAAGTTCTATAGACTTGGTAAGTTCTTCAATTGCAGGATCATATTTGTTCTGATTAAGATAGATGATACCTGCAGCAAAATAAAGACTGAAATTACCTGGATCAGCTTCTTTCGCAATTTTAATATGTTTAAGGGCCTCCTCGTTTTTATTACTCTTAATATAAAGATCGATCAGCTGAAGTGTGATAGTCTTATCGTTAGGAAATAAACTTGGAAGACTCTTAAGTGTAGCTTCTGCTTTAACGGTGTCACCAAGACCAAGATAACTTTCATAAATCTGATAGTATGGAGTAATTGCAAGATATTTCATCTCAGCACATTTCTCAAAGTATTTGATAGCCTCAGTGTATTTTGATGAATTTACAGCAGCTAATCCGGCATTATAATACATACCAGTGTCGACTGCTCCGGCATATTTATCGCTTTCAGTGATTTTAATCTGAGTTTCAAATGCTTTAAGTGCATTTGGGTAATCTTTTGCTTCAAATTTAGCACTACCCTGCTTATATAAGTCAACAGCTAATGAGTTATAAATCATGTTGGTAATGATTTTCTTTTTGATTGTCCCTTTTGGATCCAGTTCAATAGCTTTTTCATAAGAAGCATAGGCTTCTATGAGTGGGTCAGGATAAAAAGCCTGGAATTTTGGATTATCTGAGTTAAAAGTTGCCTGACAAAGTTTACCTTTTGCAAAATAGGTATTAAACCAATCTTTTGATTTTGGATCAACTAATGCCTGATCGATGGCGTCTTTTGCTTTGTCAAGAATACCCTGATCAATATAACTCAGAGCACTTGTCACCTTGCCCTTCTGGGACATTGCGCAGAAAGAAATGCTAATGGTTGCTATCAGCAGAAAAAACTTTTTCATGTTTATTGTTTTAATTAAATTGTTTTTTAAAAATTTCCCAAATTTATAATATTACTTATGAAACATCAAATTCTTTGCCATTTTCCTCAGTAATATTATTATTTTCTTCAATAATGGCGTCTCCAGCTACCTCATCTTCTTCATTTACAAGCACACAGGCTACTGAAGCGATAATATCATTTTCTTTGAGATTGATCAATCTTACTCCCTGAGTTGCTCTTCCCATAACTCTTAATGCTGATACAGGGCTTCTCAGAATATTACCAAACTGAGTTATAATCATAAGATCGTGATTATCTGTTACATCTTTGAGTGCGATAAGAAAACCAGTTTTATCAGTAACATTTATTGTTTTTACACCCTTCCCACCCCTGTTGGTAATCCTGTAACCATCAATATCTGATCTTTTACCATATCCTTTTTCAGAAACGACCAGTATATCCTTTTCTTTATTCTCAACAGTTATCATCCCAATTACAAAATCAGTACTTTCACTGGCGAGCCTTATTCCTCTTACCCCTGACGCTGTTCTGCCCATAGGCCTCACCGATGCTTCAGGGAACCTGATTGCACGACCCGATTTAATTGCAAGCATGATGTGATGCTGTCCGTTTGTCATTCTGGCTTCAAGAAGTTCATCGCCTTCTCTTACAGTAATAGCATTAACACCATTAACTCTTGGCCGTGAATATGCTTCAAGTGAAGTCTTTTTGATGATGCCTTTGGTAGTACATAGAACAATGAAGTTGTTATTAATGTATTCAGAGTCATTCAGATTCTTAACATTAATAAATGCTCTTACGTTATCATCTGGTTCAATGTTTATTAAATTTTGCATTGCTCTTCCTTTTGAAGTTCTTGAACCTTCCGGAATTGCATAAACTTTAAGCCAGTAGCATTTTCCATTCCTGGTAAAAAAGAGCATGGTATTATGCATTGTGGCAATATAAAGATGTTCAATAAAATCTTCATCTCTTGTTGCACCGCCTTTAGCTCCGGTTCCACCTCTGTTTTGCCTTCTGAATTCAGTCAGTGGAGTCCTTTTTATATATCCCATGTGCGAAATAGTTATTACCATCTCGTCATCGGCATAAAAATCTTCAGGATTGAACTCTTCAGCATTAGGAATTATCTGTGTCCTTCTTTTATCTCCGTATTTTTCCTTTATTTCAAGAAGTTCTTCCTTAATAATTTTCATCTGAAGTTCATTACTGGCAAGAACACTTTTTAAGTATTCAATCAATTTCATGACTTCAGCATACTCAGCTCTTAATTTTTCCTGTTCAAGTCCGGTAAGCTGACGCAGACGCATTTCTACAATTGCTCTTGACTGGATATCAGATAGTCCGAATCTCTCCATAAGCCTTTCTCTGGCCATCTCAGGTGTCTGCGAAGATTTGATTATTGCAATTACTTCATCAATATTATCACTTGCAATGATCATTCCCTCAAGTATATGAGCTCTTTTTTCAGCCTGATCGAGGTCGAATTTTGTTCTTCTTATAACAACTTCGTGACGATGATCTACGAAATAATGTATTAGATCCTTGGTGTTTAATGTTTTTGGACGTCCTTTTACAAGTGCTATATTATTGACACTGAAAGAAGTCTGTAGTGATGAAAATTTATAAAGATTGTTAAGCACAACATTAGCGCTGGCGTCTTTTTTCAGAATAATGACAATACGCATTCCGTTGCGATCCGATTCGTCATTTATATATGAAATACCTTCAAGTTTTTTCTCATTTATGAGGTCAGCGATTTTCCGGATCATTTCCGCCTTATTCACCATATAAGGAATCTCATTTACGATAATGCATTCACGTCCTGTAGCCGTAAGTTCAATTTCTGTCTTTGACCTAACAACTATCCTGCCTCTGCCTGTTTCGCAAGCATCTCTTATACCCTGTTCCCCATAGATTATTCCACCAGTTGGGAAATCGGGTCCCTTTACGTATTGTAAGATTTCTTCAGTAGTGATATCGTTATTATCAATGTAAGCAATCGTTGCATCTATAATCTCGGTCAGGTTATGAGGTGGCATATTTGTTGCCATTCCAACTGCTATTCCTGAAGCCCCGTTAACCAGAAGATTTGGTATCCTGGTTGGAAGTACTGATGGTTCAGTTAAAGAATCATCAAAGTTGGGTGTAAAATCAACAGTATCTTTGTCAATATCTGCCAATGTTTCTTCTGCAATTTTCTTAAGTCTCGCCTCTGTGTATCTCATTGCAGCAGGGCTATCTCCATCAACTGATCCAAAGTTACCCTGTCCGTCGACCAGAGGATATCTTAATGACCACTCCTGAGCCATCCTGACCATTGCTTCATATACAGAAGAATCGCCATGTGGATGAAATTTACCCAGTACCTCTCCCACTATTCTGGCTGACTTTTTATAAGGCTTATTAGAATATACTCCAAGTTCTGACATTCCAAAAAGCACTCTGCGATGGACTGGTTTAAGACCATCTCTCACATCAGGTAGTGCCCTCGACACAATAACCGACATCGAATAGTCGATGTAGGCAGATTTCATCTCCTCCTCAATATTAACCTTAATGATTCTCTCTCTCTCTGACATAACAGATTATTAATTAAGTATTTATATCCTAACCTTATTCCTGAAGTTAAGAATTACGAAAATAGTTATAATTTGCCTAATTTTGAGCATTTTGAAGCACGATTTTTAAACAATCTTTGTTCATAAATGGGCACGAATATTGGCATATAGATATTATGTATAATTTAACTTTGAAAAAGTAGTTATGTGTACCTTTGTCAGATATTATCTGACAGAATGTCGTATGGCATAAATTAATGTGATATTAGAAAGGTAAAGATATGGATTCACAATTTTCGCAAAGAGTAAAAGATATTCTTGGTTATTCTAAAGAAGAGGCTATAAGATTGGGAAACAGTCATATAAGCCCTGAACATCTATTTCTTGGAATACTAAGAGATGGTGAGAGTGTTGCTATAGAAATCCTTATGAATCAAGGTATTGACCTTCTGGTACTAAAAGGATCTCTTGAGAAAAGCATTAAGGTAGAAAGCCCGGTTCCTGTGGCTGACCATGAAGTTATCCCTCTTTTAAGAAGCACTGAGCGGATTTTGAAGCTTGTTTACCTTGAGGCGAAGTCGCTGAAAAGTCCGACAATTGAGACAGAGCATCTGTTATTGGCGATTTTGAAGGATGAGAATGCTTTGGTAACAAGATTCCTTTCTGAATTAGATGTTGATTATCAGTGTGTTAAGAAGATGGTTGAAGCTGATTCTCCTACTTCAAAGGCTGACTTTCCAAGAGATGAAGATGATGAGGGTCAGAGTTTTGGAGGTCAGAGCAAAGGCCAGTCACCAAATCCATCTTCACCAAAATCCTCCTCAGATACACCCGTTCTTGATAATTTCGGAATTGATCTGACAAAAGCAGCAGAAGAAGGCAGACTTGATCCTGTGGTTGGAAGGGAAAGAGAAATTGAGAGACTTGCCCAGATTTTATCACGAAGGAAGAAAAATAATCCTGTACTCATCGGTGAACCAGGAGTAGGAAAATCTGCTATTGCTGAGGGTTTGGCACTCCGTATAATAAAGAAGAATGTTTCCCGGGTACTTTTTAATAAAAGGGTTGTTGCTCTTGATCTAGCTTCTATAGTTGCCGGAACAAAATACAGGGGGCAGTTTGAAGAAAGGATGAAGGCAATACTGAATGAACTTTCAAAAAATGATAACATCATTTTATTTATTGATGAGATACACACTATAGTTGGTGCCGGAGGAGCAACTGGTTCTCTTGACGCAGCAAATATGCTCAAACCTGCACTCGCAAGGGGAGATATTCAGTGTATCGGAGCTACTACCCTTAATGAATACCGTCAGCATATTGAAAAAGATGGCGCCCTTGAGAGAAGATTTCAAAAAGTTATAGTTGAGCCCACATCAATTGAAGAGACCATTCACATTCTCCATAACATCAAGGAGAGATATGAAGAACATCATAATGTAATGTATACTGATGATGCAATAGAAGCATGTGTTAAACTTACTAACCGCTATATATCTGACCGTCATCTGCCTGACAAAGCTATAGATGCACTTGATGAATCAGGTTCCAGGGTTCATATTCTTAATATTGTTGTTCCTGAGAAAATTCTTTCGCTTGAAAAACAATTGGAGGATACTAAAAAGGAAAAAATGATGGCAGTAAAGAACCAAAATTTCGAAAAAGCTGCCAGTTTCCGCGATCGTGAAAAAGATCTTCTGGATTTGATAGATCAGGAAAAGAAAAAGTGGGAAAAAGAACTTGCAGTAAACCGTGAAACAGTTGATGCTGAAAAGGTTGCTGAAGTTGTTGCAATGATGACAGGTGTTCCTGTTCAGAGAATTGCCCAGACAGAAGGAACCCGGTTATTAAAGATGGCTGATGAATTAAAAGGAAGTGTTATTGGACAGGATGATGCTATCTCAAAAGTCGTAAAGTCTATCCAGAGGAACAGAGCTGGTTTAAAAGATCCTAATAAACCAATAGGAACGTTTATTTTCCTTGGCCCTACCGGTGTAGGAAAGACACAACTCGCAAAAGTGCTGGCTAAATTTCTTTTCGATACTACAGATAATCTTGTCAGGATTGATATGAGTGAATATATGGAGAAATTCTCTGTCTCAAGGCTTGTTGGTGCACCTCCGGGATATGTTGGTTATGAGGAGGGCGGACAACTTACAGAGAAAGTAAGGAGAAAACCATATTCTGTTGTGCTTCTTGATGAAATTGAGAAGGCTCATCCGGACGTTTTCCATATTATGCTTCAGGTTCTTGATGAAGGACAATTAACAGATAGCCTTGGAAGAAGGGTTGACTTCAGGAATACAATAGTTATTCTGACTTCAAATATTGGCACGAGGCAAATAGCTGAATTCGGCCACGGAATTGGTTTCGACACTAACACAAAAAAAACAACCAGAGACGAACAGACAAAAAGCATACTTCAAAAAGCCCTTCAGAAAACCTTTGCTCCTGAATTTCTAAACAGGATTGATGATGTTATTATGTTCAATTCGTTGGGAAAAGAGGAAATAAATAAAATAATTGATCTGGAACTAAAAGGATTATACGACAGGGTTAAATCGCTTGGTTATCAATTAAAAATTGCATCTGCTGCAAAAGATTATATTGCAGAAAGAGGTTTCGATGCGAATTTTGGGGCCAGACCACTTAAACGGGCTATACAAAAATACCTTGAGGATCCTATGGCTGAAGTTCTTATAAAAGCCAATTTAAAGGCAGGTGATACAATAAATGTTGGGTTTAATGTCGAAAAATCAGAGATTAAAATCAAGATTCAAAAGAAGAAGGAAGAACTTCCAGAAAAAACTGATAATCCGACGTCTTGATTTTTACCCTTAAATTGGGAACTAATAAGATAAATGTGGTAAATTTTGGTTGTCTCAGGGTGCTTCGTATTGTAAAAAAGTATTCTATGCAGGTTCCCCGTAAAGATCAAATTCACTGGCATTTGTGATTCTTATATTATAAAAAAAGCCAGCCTTAAGATCATATTCAGCAGTAATAAGTACCTCCTGATCTACTTCAGGACTATCGAATTCAGTTCTACCAATAAAGAATTCACCTTCTTTTCTATCTATTATAACCTTCAGAACTTTACCAACATAAGTTTCGTTCAGTTCAGCCGAAATATTTTGCTGTAATTCCATGAGTTCAGAAACTCTTGACTCCTTTACTTCTGCCGGAATTTCATCATCATATTTATTATATGAATAAGTATCCTCTTCATGAGAATATGCAAATACTCCAAGCCGGTCAAATCGGAAGCTAGCAACAAAATCTTTAAGTTCAAGAAAATCTTTTTCTGTTTCCCCCGGATGTCCGGCAATAAGTGTGGTCCTTATAACTGCACCAGGTATTTCATTTCGAAGTTTATTCAGGACAGCTTCTGTTTCTTTTCTGTTATGTGATCTTTTCATTAATCCAAGCATATTATCTGAAATGTGCTGGATTGGAATGTCAATGTATTTACAAATCCTTGGATTATCTTTGATCAGCGGAATAAGTTCCGTTGGAAAGTTGGCCGGGTACAAATAATGCAGGCGTATCCATTCAAAGGATTCAATTTTCAACAGTTCAGTTAAAAGATCTGGCAATGCTTGCTTCCTGTAAAGATCAAGTCCGTAATAACTTAGATCCTGGGCAATGAGAATTATTTCTTTAACTCCATTATCAGCAAGCTTAGAGGCCTCTTTTACGAGTTCTTCAATTGGACGTGAAATATATTTACCCCTGATGGCTGGAATTGCACAAAAAGCGCATGTACGGTCACACCCTTCTGATATTTTCAAATATGCAAAATGTCCGGGACCGGTAATAGTTCTCTCAGTTAATAGTTCATTCTGTAAGGTTACACCCAGCTCATTCAAAATATCCTTCATGTTATTTACACCGAAATATTTTTTGACTTCTGGTATTTCCTGTTTTAAGATATCGCTGTATCTTTCAGAAAGACATCCCATAACATAGAGATTGCTTATTTTGCCTGATTTCTGAGCCTTGACAAACCGAAGGATTGTATCGATGCTTTCTTCCTTGGCATCATTAATGAAACCACAGGTGTTGATAATTACATTCTCAGCACTGATGTCATCTGAATTATAAATAACATCGAAACCTCCGGCATTAAGTTGTTTCAGTAGTTTTTCTGAATCAACCAAATTCTTGGAACAGCCTAATGTTATGATATTGATTTTTTTGTTATTCATCGGGACCCTGGGCCGTAGTTTCTATTTCTCACTGAACAGAGAATCGACAAAGTCAAAACGGTTGAATATCAAAAGATCCTCCAGCTTTTCACCTATTCCAATATACTTGACAGGAATTTTGAATTGATCTGAGATGCCAATAACTACACCTCCTTTTGCAGTGCCATCGAGTTTTGTAATTGCCAGGGCAGTTACACTAGTTGCTTCAGTAAAGAGTCTGGCCTGTTCAAATGCATTCTGTCCGGTTGATCCATCCAGTACCAGGAGTACTTCATGAGGAGCTTCGGGAATAACTTTTTCCATAACCCTTTTTATTTTTGAGAGTTCGGTCATCAGATTTATTTTATTATGGAGTCGTCCTGCTGTATCAATGATAACAATATCTGTATCTCCTGAAACGGCCGATTTGAGAGTATCAAACGCAACTGATGCAGGGTCTGATCCCATTTGCTGTTTGATAATAGGTACTCCTACCCTGTCGGCCCATATCTGAAGCTGATCTATTGCGGCTGCGCGGAATGTGTCGGCGGCTCCTATGAGTACTTTTTTCCCGGCTGATTTAAACTGATAAGCAAGTTTTGCAATAGTAGTGGTCTTCCCTGCTCCATTAACACCAACAACCATAATTACAAAAGGAGTGTTTTTTAATGGAGTAGAGAAATCAGATTCTGATTCAATATGATTTTTTTCGAGAAGCGAAACAATTTCCTCTTTGAGTATAATATTGAGTTCGCTGGTATTTAAGTATTTATCTCTTGCAACCCGTGCTTCGATTCGTTCAATAATACTGAGAGTAGTCGTGACTCCAACATCTGAAGATACCAAGACTTCTTCAAGATTATCAAGAACTTCCTCATCGACTTTTGATTTTCCGGCAACAGCTCTCGATAACTTATGGAAAACGCTCTCCTTTGTTTTTTCAAGCCCTTTATTCAGGCTCTCTTTTTTATCTTTTCCAAGAAATCCCAGCAAAGCCATCAGGAATGAATTAATTAAAAATGAGATTATAAAAAAAGCTTCCTTCTGCTAAGAAGAAAGCCAAAAATATCATAATAAGTACTAAGACCTCTTATTTCTTTGTAAAGAAATCAGCAATATGATCATTATGAATGATCTCTTCTTTAAACAGATATGCGCCTGATTTATCAGACTTGGTCATTTTAATACATTTTGTATACGCCTTGCCGGCTCCTGTCTTAAGTGATGCAACAACTTTCTTTGCCATGATTTGAACTTATTACTTGATTTCTCTGTGAAGTGTATGTTTTTTAAGAATAGGATTATATTTCTTCCTTTCAAGACGATCAGGAGTGTTTTTCCTGTTTTTAGTAGTGATATATCTTGATGTACCGGGTTTACCGCTTTCTTTATGTTCAGTACATTCCAGGATTACCTGTTGTCTGCTACCTTTAGCCTTCTTTGCCATTTTCTAATCTATTTTAATAATTCAAAATGTAACCTTTTTCCTTTGCTTCCTTAAGGACGCTTGCAAGTCCATTCTTACTGATTAAGCGGATGCCTGAAGCTGATACCTTCAGTGAAATCCATCTTTCTTCTTCAGGAAGATAATATTTTTTTACAAAAAGATTTGGATAAAATTTTCTCTTAGTCCTTCTCTTTGAGTGCGAAACGTTGTTTCCGGTCATCGCTTTTTTCCCTGTTACCTGACAAATTCTTGACATTGTTGTTTTTTATTACTTCTTACTAACTTTTGTCCTTTTTAAACGAAGCGCAAAATACGTGAATTTTATCTGATTAAACAAATATTTGATCTTCTTTTTTTTATCGAATCTTAATAATGAACCTTAATCATTGATTATCTGTAACCTAAGCAGGTTCAAAGCTGCAATTGAAAATCTGGAAATATTTGCTATTCTGTCGTTTCCGAATACACGCTTTTCAGTAACTGTTCCTTTTTCCGTGGCAATTGCTATCCATACTGTACCAATAAGCTTTTCCTGAGTTTCTCCATCGGGGCCTGCAATTCCAGAAGTTGCGACTGCATAATCAGTTTGAAGCAAGATTCTGGCACCGGATGCCATCTCTTTCACAACCTGTTCACTTACTGCACCGTAACTATTTATTGAATCCTGAGATACTCCAAGTAAATCAGCTTTTACTGAATTGGCATAAGCAACAACAGAGCCTTTGAAATATGATGAACTTCCTGGAATGCTAGTAATCATATGCGCTATTTGTCCGCCAGTACAGCTTTCTGCAGTACAAACGGTTTTATCATTTGATTTCAAAAGTTTTCCGATAACCATTTCTAAAGACTCTTCATTTTCTCCATAAATTAAATCCGGTATAGTCTTATAAAGCTTACTTACCTGATCGTTTACTTTATTAAGAATTAATTCCTTTTCTGTTCCTGTTCCGGTAATTCTGAGTTTAATAATTCCCCATGCCGGAAGGTAAGCTAGCTTTATGTTGTCAGGTAGTCCGGCTTCGAAACCTGTTAAATTCTCTGCGAGTTGAGCTTCGGATACTCCATATGTCATTATATTTCTGTGAATTATTATCTGTGATGTGAAGAGCTTGTTTAATTCAGGAAGCACATATTCAGTCATTAGATGCTTCATCTCAAAGGGTACACCGGGCATAAATATATATATAGTACCATCCTTTTCAAACCACATTCCAGGTGCAGTTCCTACTGCATTTTTAAGAACCCGGCATGACGCAGGTACTTCCGCCTGCCTCTTGTTGTTTTCGTTCATTGGGAAATTTCGGCGACTCATCATATACTGTATCATCCGAAGTACTTCATCATCAGAAACCAGGTATGTATTGAAGAATTCACATATAGTCTGCTTGGTTATATCATCACTTGTGGGCCCAAGTCCGCCTGTTACCAGTGCGACATCAGTTTTTCCCAGAGCTTCATTCAGAGCATATAGAATATCTTCCCTCTTGTCATGAACCGACGTTATCCTATACACATCAAATCCGCTCTTACTTAACTCAGCTCCCATCCATGCCGAGTTAGTATCTATCGTTTGTCCAATCAACAACTCATCACCAATTGTTATAATAGAAGCTTTCATTTTTTTTCATGATTAAATGATTTACAAAAATATATTTTGTATGTTCATAAGCCAATTAAAATATGATAAATGAATAACGAGTATCTGATAAGCATAACAGAAGAGTTTGTAAAGCATAACCTGAAAAGGTATGACAGCGGCCACGATTGGTGGCACATAGAGAGAGTCAGAAGGCTTGCCAGGTTCATAAACGAAAAGGAGAAATGTGCAGATTCATTTACTCTTGAGATAGCAGTTCTGCTACATGATACTGCCGATTCAAAATTTGCAGGTGATAAAATAGATCAGGGTTATGCCATGATAAAGGAATTTTTGGAGACAAATGGAATGTCAGATATAAAGGATCAGGTAATTGAAGTAATAAGGAATGCCTCATTTAGTAAGAAAAATCCAACCGGGAACCTAAATGATCCTGTTTTACTTATACTTCAGGATTCAGACAAGCTTGATGCTATTGGAGCGATAGGTGTTGCAAGAGCATTTAATTACGGAGGGTTCAGGAACAATGCAATTTACATTCCTGATGAAAAACCTGCAGGTAAGAGTAATTCAACAATAGGTCATTTCTATGATAAACTCCTGAAACTTAAAGATATGATGCATACCTCTACTGGTAGAAACATAGCGGAAGAAAGGCATTTGTATCTTGAAAAATTCCTGGAGCAGTTTTATAAAGAGTGGAATTTTTGAGTGGGACAAGAGATTGTTGCTCCTTCGTCGCAACGTTCCCAATAGGAGATGCTTTCAAATAAAAAGGCTGTTCGCACAGCCTTTTTATTTGAGCGGGAAAAGGGATTCGAACCCTCGACCCTCAGCTTGGGAAGCTGATGCTCTACCCCTGAGCTACTCCCGCAATTTTGAAAATTTGAAGTGTCAAAAATAGTAAAATGTCTGGTATCTCCAATTATTCATACTATTCTAATTTGATTTCGGATTTCGGATTTGTGATTGCGGAATAAATTATATCCGAAATCGACGATCCAAAATCCGCAATCTTAAGAGCCTCCAATGGGACTCGAACCCACGACCTGCTCATTACGAATGAGCTGCTCTACCAACTGAGCTAAGGAGGCAAAATTTTCCGCAAATATAAGGAAATTCATTCCAATTTTTCCAGTCTGCTTAGCAAAGGTGGATGGGAATAATGAAAAAATACATAGACAGGATGAGGCATCATATTGGAAAGGTTCTTTACCGATAGCTTTTTCAGAGCTTCGGCAAGTATCCCAGGTTTGAAGTTATCCTTAACAAATCTGTCAGCTGCAAACTCATTTCTTCGTGAAATATAATTTGTTAACATGCCAATAAGCAGAGATAAGGGGCTGTACAGTATGCCAAATACTATTAATCCAAGATGAAAGCTTGTGTGTTGAGATCCCAACGCAATCGACAATCCAGGACTGTTGACAACCAGCGAAAACAGGAATAACATTAATCCGGTGAGTAAAACAGAAAAGATCAGATTTAATAGAACATGTTTTTTCTTATAATGTCCTATTTCATGAGCAAGAACGGCAACAATCTCCTCATCAGTAAGTTCCCTGCATAAGGTATCATAAAGAACTATTCTTTTTTTAGGACCAAATCCGGAAAAATATGCATTTGCTTTAGTACTTCTTTTGGAACCGTCAATAATATAGATGTTTTTAAGAATGAATCCTGCTTTCTGAGCAAACGCTTCTATTTGAGTCCTCAGTGGTCCTTCCTGAAGAGGAGTTTGCTTGTTAAAAAGAGGAACTATCAGTTCAGAATAAAAGAAGTTAATAAAAACTGAGAAAGCTGTTATTAAACTCCAGGCATAAATCCAGAAATTTTTTCCTGTTTTATAATAGAACCAGGTAATTAGGCCAAGAACAGGGACTCCAACAAGTATTGCGATGAACCATGATTTTATGTGGTCTGTTATATAAGTCCTGATGGTCATTGTGTTAAATCCATACTTTTTTTCAATCACAAAAGTATCATAACAACTGAAGGGAAGGTTAATAAGATCGGATGAAAAGCCTATTATTCCAAAAAATATAAGTGATATGATAACTTTATTAAAGGTGAATTCTCTGGCAAGAGAATCAATTATAGAGAAGCCTCCATATATAATTACTACAATAATTACTGCAAGATTAAACGAAGAAGACAGCAATGACAACCTGTTATTATCTTTTTGATAAAATTGAGTTTTTTTGTACTCCTCTTCGTCGCAAATACCCTTTAATCTCTCTGGAAGAGTCACTGACCACATTTTCTCATTAAGATGATCAAGATATCGTTCAATTATAAATCCGGAAACGGGGATTATCAAAATCAAATAGTAAATAATGTTGTGCATTTTTAAGCAGGCTAATAAAAAAAGAAGCAGGGCCCCCTTTTAAAATATGTGTGGAATAAAAATGTCTCGCTGCATTTCCTCGTGCTAAAAAGGATGGGAGCCCTGCGGTGCTGTAAAGATAATAAATATTCTTAAGTTAACATACCACCACAAACGTGAATTGTTTGTCCTGTTACATAGGAAGAAAGATCTGATGCAAGGTATAATGCTGTATTTGCCACATCTTCAGGCGTTCCGCCTCGTTTCAACGGTATTTTTTCTGCCCACTCTTTTTTTACATCTTCCGGTAATTTTTCTGTCATTTCGGTCAGGATAAATCCCGGTGCAATTGCATTGCATCTTATATTTCTTGATCCTACTTCCTTGGCAACACTTTTCGTAAAACCAAGAATTCCGGCCTTGGAAGCAGAATAATTGCTCTGTCCGGCATTCCCTGAGACGCCAACTACTGAACTCATGTTGACAATAGATCCGCTTCTTTGTTTTAACATTGTCTGTAGTACTGCTTTTGTAAGATTAAAAACTGATTTAAGGTTTACAGCAATCACAGCATCCCACTGGTCCTCGGTCATTCTCATAAGCAAAGTATCTTTGGTTATCCCTGCATTATTTACTAGTATATCTACTCTTCCGAAATCTTTAACTATTTCATCAATAACGCGTTGGGAATCACTGAAACTTGCTGCATTGGATACATATCCTTTTGCTTTTACACCAAGGCTGCTGATCTCTTTTATTGTAGTTTTAAATTCTTCATCGTCCACAATATTTGTTATTGCAATATCTGCTCCTTCAATGGCAAATCGGAGAGCAATGGCTTTCCCGATACCACGCGATGCTCCAGTAATAAGAGCTGTTTTTCCTTCAAGTAATTTCATTTCAAATCAGATTAAAATTCGTGCAAATATAAAAGAAAGTTTGTAAAGTCTTTAAAGTCTGTAAAGTCTGTAAAGTCTGTAAAAATTACTATTTATGCTGACTTTTAATTTAATGGACTTTTGACTTTAAGGACTTTAAGGCCTTTAAGGACTCTAAAACAGTTATTCCAATATCGGCAGGAGATTGAACAACATGTATCCCACAGTTTTTCAATATTTCCATTTTGGCAGAAGCAGTATCGTTCTTCCCTCCTATTATGGCACCGGCATGTCCCATTCTGCGTCCTTTAGGTGCTGTTTGCCCGGCGATAAAACCGATCACTGGCTTGGTCCCATTCATTTTAATCCATTCAGCTGCTTCGGTTTCCATATTACCACCTATCTCACCGATTATGACAATAGCTTCTGTTTCAGGGTCATTCATCATAAGTTTAACAACATCCAGGGCACTTGTTCCAATAATAGGATCGCCTCCAATACCTATACCGGTTGATTGTCCTAAACCTAACCTTGTGACCTGATCTACTGCTTCATAAGCAAGAGTACCTGACCGGGATATTATTCCGACACTTCCCCTTTTATGAATGAATCCAGGCATGATTCCCACTTTTGATTCTCCAGGAGTAATAATTCCCGGACAATTTGGTCCAATGAGTCTGCATGAAAAGGACTTCAGATACTCCTTAACAACAACCATATCCGATACAGGAATACCCTCAGTTACGGTAACAATTAATCTTATTCCCGCATTTGCAGCTTCCATAATCGCATCAGCTCCGACAGCCGGTGGTACAAAAATAATTGAAACATCGGCTCCTGTCTTTTCAACAGCTTCTCTGACGGTGTTAAAAACAGGCAAATTAAGATGTGTCTGACCTCCTTTTCCGGGCGTGACACCTCCTACTACCTTAGTCCCGTATTCTATCATCTGAGTAGCATGGAAAGTTCCTTCGGTTCCCGTAAACCCCTGAACAATAACCTTCGAGTTTTTATCTAACAGAATGCTCATAAAATAAAGAAATAAATGAATTATTAAGAAAACCGATAATATGATTTCTACTCATTCAAATTATGCGGAAACCCAAAATTACCGATTTATTATCGGCTTTTAGCTATATTTTAGTGATAATTATCATATAGGATTAACGGTAGAAACGAAACATTAATTTTAAAAATAAGTATGGAGTTTGCTTCGTCAAATGACTCCTGCAAAGACATATCGTTCTCGATAGTTACATTATCCGGGTGAGACATGCGCGGGATTTTAATTCAAAAGATTCATACATTTGCAAAACATCAGAGTTGACAAATGATCAGAAAAGGAGAAACTATTTGTGCCCCTGCTACAGCAATTGGGGGAGCTATATCAATTATCAGGCTAAGTGGTATACAGAGTATTGAGATATGCAATAAGATATTTTTTCCGGCTGACAAGTCCCTGAAAATTATTGATCAGAAAGGATTTACAATTGTTTTTGGGGAAATACGTTCCGACGAAAAAATTATAGATGAAGTCCTTATTAGTATTTTCAGGGCCCCTTACTCCTATACTGGTGAAAATTCTATTGAAATTTCATGTCATGCTTCCCCATTTATTATTAAGAAAATTCTTGAACTGCTGATACGAAATGGTGCTTATACAGCAAACCCTGGCGAGTTCACTCAGCGTGCTTTTTTAAATGGGAAAATGGATCTTTCCCAGGCAGAAGCAGTTGCTGATATTATTTCTTCTACAACAAGCTCTGCTCACAAAGTTGCAATGAATCAAATGCGCGGAGGCTTTTCTGCAGAAATCAGAAAGCTAAGAGTGGAATTGCTTAATTTTGCCTCTCTAATTGAACTGGAACTTGATTTTGGGGAAGAGGACGTTGAGTTTGCTGACAGGCATGATCTTAAAACTATTATTATCAGGGTAAAAGAACTTGCGGATAGCCTGGCCTCCTCTTTTAGTCTTGGAAATGTAGTAAAGAATGGGATCCCGGTTGCGATAGTCGGGAAGCCAAATTCGGGGAAATCAACATTATTGAATGCTCTTCTGCATGAGGATAAGGCTATAGTATCAGAAATACCGGGAACTACCCGTGACACAATTGAGGACACTATTGTAATCGATGGTATGGAATTTAGATTTATTGATACCGCCGGCCTTCGGGAAACATCAGACCTTATTGAATCAATGGGTATAAAAAAGACTTATGAAAAGATCGATCTTGCATCGGTTATTTTACTGGTAGATGAGATAGCCGAGTCATCAGAAGATATAAACCTTCGGGCATCAAGCATAAGAGATAAGATCGAAGATGCTGATAAGCGACTATTAATTATTTTGAATAAGTCCGACAAGTTAACTCCGGGTCAGAAAGCTGAATATGAAGAAAAGATAGTTCTTTATAATAATGATACACTACTGTTTATCTCAGCTAAAGAGGAAACCGGAATTGAGGAACTAAGACTAAAACTGGGTGAAGTTATAGTAAAGGAAAAGTTGAACTCAGATGATGTAATTATTACGAATACAAGACATTATGAAGCTCTTTTAAGAGTTTCCGAAAGTCTTCACAGAGTTCTGACCGGACTCAACAATCAGATTCCGGAAGATCTTATTGCCATTGATATACGACAGGCAATTCATTATTTGGGTG
>JANXXP010000179.1 GCA_025350595.1 Bacteroidota bacterium | reverse complement strand
GAAAGGAGGTAACCAGAGATATTTTTTTAATCTATTCTTAATAGGACCTAATTTTGCCTAGTAAGCGGGAGTTTGTTCTATCTCTCGATACGGAAAATGAACAAGAAAGAGCAACACGGCCGTCCCAAAACAACTGTGTTGCCAAAATTATTATTTCAAGTAAAACTTAAAACAATGCAATACTATGAAAAAAACTAATCTAAAATTGAAAAAGTGCTTTCTTTTAACTATTGTAATCTTATTTATTGGACTTATTTTACAATCGTGTGAAAAACAGGATATTGCAGTGATTGAGCCACAATCTAAGGAATTTACAATGAAAGATGGAATTCTAACATTTAATACAGTTGCGGATTTCATAAATGTAAAAGGGAGAGTTGCTAATTTTAGTAAATCTGAAAGAGAAAAATGGGAGAAAGAGATTGGTTTTAAATCCCAAAAAACTATCTATAGTGAAATAATTCAAGCTGAAAATGAAATTGATGCTGTTAATCAAGCTAAATTTAGTCATTCAGAAGCTAAGAGGATTGACCCAGCTCTTTTGCATTCAGATTTATACAATAAATATCTTAAGGCCGGAGTTATTAGAGTTATTGATGCTGGTACTGAAAACGAATATTGGGATATGCCTTTTACTCAAAAGAAAGTTATGGAGATTGTTAATGAAAAAGGGTTGTATGCTGTTTCAAACAAAATATTTTCAGTTAATGGGGATGTTGTAAAATATATTTCTGATGGAGATTTTTCCAAAATTCCTGCTCTTTTAAGTGCAAGTATTGTAGATAAAACCACTGGAATAGAGTTTTTGAATCCAAACACACATAAAAACTATAGCCCTGGTCTAATAAATACAGGTTGGATATCAGAATCAGGAAAAAGAATTGCTTTACAAGTTAATCTTGAAGTCTATATGTTTACTAGTTACCCATCAATGACTTATTATTATTATCATGAAATTTACGTTCAAAATCAAGAAAAAAACTGGCTAGGCAACTGGAAGTATAAAGCTGCCGAAACATGGATTAATGCAACATGGAGGATGAACGTTTTTGCTAATGACAAAGTTAGTTTTAGCAATACTTATTCGTTTCATGGTCTTAGTTCTGATTTTAAAGGTTCTATCGATCCCGAAACTGGTGCAAATCCTACCTATAGATATGTTTTTAACGTTACTAGCCCTGATCCCGAAGTAGACGATATTGACAGTGAGCCGTATTGGGATTGGAACAATACAGTATTTACAGCAGTAAGGATTGGAGGTCAGGCTGGTATTACTGCAACCATACCATATTGATAATGAATATTGACTTAAAACCTAGAGCACTCCATAACACATGGGGTGCTCATTTTTTAACAATAGTAAAAATGCAATTATTAATATTGCTTTTATTTCTTCATTGTGGTTGCACAAAAGTAATTGAAATCAACCTGGACAATAATAAAGCACTAGTTCTAAATTCGATTTTTAACACTGACAGCACATTTACGATCCGAATATCCACAACAACTTCTCTTCTAAATAACTATGATCCTCTAAATGAGAATTTGCACTTTTCTCTATATGAGGAAGATAAACTAATCTTCGAATCTGTTTCACAATCGAGTCTGTTTACCACAAATCTAAAACCAGTTAGTGGGAGAAAATATACAGTTGAATTGAAGTCTGACAATTTCACTCCAATTAAAGCATCCGATACTATACCTAATCTTGTGCCCATAGAAAACGCATATATGATATTCCCTGCTGGGGTTGATGCTTTTGGATTCTATAAGGCAGAAGCATCCATTACTTTTACTGACCCTCCAAATCAAACAAACTTCTATGAATTACTTATTTCCTTAAAGCCAGGTGGAACTAATGCTTGGAATTCAGACTATGAGACAAATGATCCAGTATTAAAGAATGAAGGGGATCAGGATTATCACCCAACATCTTTCTTCTTCTCTGATGAATTATTTAATGGTGAATCTTATACTTTAAGAATTAAACATACTGTTGGATATTCCCAAAATGGTAAAATCTTTAAAGTATTCCCTCTCTATGCAAAACTCCGATCAATTAGTAGAACATATTATAAGTATCGAAAATATTATACACGACATTCTTATAACCAACAATTTCAAAATGAATTTCTTGATTTTATTTTTAAGGGCGAACCCCAGAATATGTTCACAAATATTGAGAATGGGTATGGGATTTTTGCCGGATACTGTGAATCCTCCTTTAAGATGATTCAAAATGAATAGGTTTTACTATGCTATTATAACCTGTCTGTTACTTGTCAATTCAAATGGCATTATTGCACAGCAAGTTACAATAAGTGGTTATATTGCTGATAAGACTACCGGCGAATATCTTATCGGGGCGTATGTATTTGATACAATTAGCTTGAGCGGCTGTATCACAAATAATTATGGGTACTATTCGATAAAAACCGAGAAGGGAAAAACAAGAGCTATCAGATATTCATTTGTTGGGTATTCACCTATAAGCCTGATTAAGAGTTTTAGAAGTGATACTACCATTAACGTCAAACTGATATCAGTAACTACTAATCTGTCGGAAGTACAGATCGTTTCATCAAGAAAAGAACATCTGGAGCAAAGAACTGAGATTAGTAAAATAGACATTCCATTACATCAAATTAAATCGTTGCCAAGTCTGACCGGGGAGGCTGATATTATTAAAGCATTTCAGTTAATGCCCGGTGTTCAAAGCGGATCAGAAGGAAATAATGGTTTATATGTAAGAGGTGGAACACCCGATCAGAATCTTTTTCTACTAGATGATGTTCCAATATACAACGTGAGCCATCTTGGGGGCCTCTATTCTGTCTTTGACCCTTCAATGGTAAAAAGCATAGAATTGTATAAGGGTGGCTTCCCCGCCAGATATGGAGGGCGGGTATCATCAGTTGTGGATGTTCGAAATAAGGATGGAAATTTATATAGTCATCATGGAGAAGTAGGATTCTCCATCTTACTTAGTAAGCTTTTTATAGAGGGACCTATTAAAAAAGACAAAGCATCATATGCACTATCGCTAAGAAGAAGCAACCTGGACATTTACTCGTTTCTTGTTGGCAAAATGATTCGCAATCCTGAATTATATGGTTATACATTCTATGATATTAATCTTAAAACCAATTATATAATTTCTCCCAGAGACAGGTTGTTTTTAAGCATATACAATGGAAGGGATAATTTTTTTTACAAGCTGAAAGAAAAAGTGTCTTCGTTTCAAGAGTATGATTACATATCAAAATATAATACAACATGGGGGAATAGCTCAGCCAGTTTGAGATGGTACCATGTTATAAACGGAAAACTATTCAACAATTTCACTTTGGCTTACTCTAAATATCAATACAAAAATTATAGTTTCTCTCAACAAAAGGTAAAATCCGAAAACTCATTTCTCTCTGATGAGTATCAGTTCATATCAAACGTCCGGGATTTAATTCTAAAAACGGATCTGGAAGTACCTCTTGACAAAAATAAATTACGAACCGGGCTTATGTATGTAAGACATTTTTTTAATCCGGGAACTGTTTCATACTCTCAAAAAGTACAAATTAACCAGATCAATACTATTACAAATTCGCCGGAGACTTCTCCTAGCCTGTCTACTAATGAGATAACTGCCTATCTTGAATATTCCTGGTATCTTAAAGAGAAATTATCGGGCAATTTTGGGGTAAACTCTAATTACTATTTTGATAGTAATAAAGGATTTAAATCTATTGAACCAAGGATACTGTTGAATTATCTAATTCTACAAAATCTTGCATTTAAGGCTTCTTATTGCTTAATGCAACAAAACTTGCATTTACTTACAAATTCTAATACCGGTTTACCAAGTGATATCTGGTTGCCTTCAACATTCAGAATTAAACCGGAGAGATCCAGCCAGATATCTCTTGGTTTGGCTCACACGACAAAAAAAGGTTATGAAATCAGTATTGAGTCATACATTAAAAAATTAAGTAACCTGATTGACTACAA
>JANXXP010000178.1 GCA_025350595.1 Bacteroidota bacterium | reverse complement strand
GAATAAGAGTAGGCCAACTTAATTCCAGGGTTATGAAAAAAAGTACATTTATCATTGGTATAATTTCTTCCTTCCTTTTTCTGATTGGTGTCGGTATGAAATTTGAACACTGGCCAGGGGCGAGCGTAGTTATAACTGTTGCTGCTGTGCTATTTGTCTTTGGATATTCAATTCTCCTTATGATTGACAAAAACGCTCTGTCCTCTGATGAATTTCAGAAATTTGTTAATATCATGACAATGGTTGCCATGATGGTAATTATGATTGCATTCGTCTTTAAATTTCAGCACTGGCCAGGAGCCAGGTACGGACTATATACCGGCCATCTGGTACTTCTGATTCTTATTCCAACATTATTCATGCACGCATCAAAGGAATCGGATCCTCTTAAAAAATTAAATTTCAATAACGAAGCTATTTTGCTTGTTCTGCTAACAGCATTTTCATTTTTTATCTGGCTCGTCAGAAGTATCAGCTAAAAGATTTTAATATTTGATTTTGTTATAGTACACCTGACCGGAACATTTTATTAGTTTTATAATTGTTTTCCGGAGTGTTATTTTATTTTATACCAGATGAAGAAAGCGGTCATAAGTGAATCCAAAATTGATGAAACGAACATAAGGCTTTGGAAGAGTCGTTATGATGATCCTTCAGTAGTAATAACCGAAGCTGAAAAGCTTCTTGAAAAAGCCGAAAAAGCTGATTATCATAAAGGGATGGCGTATGCAAGACTGAATATTGCTGCAGCCGGTTTTCTTCAGTCTAAAAACGAAACGGCCTTGGAAAACCTTTCGGAATCTCTGCTATGGTTCACTTCCAATCCAGCTGAGCAAGGTTACTCTAGGGCTCTCAATCTGAAGGGAAACCTGTTTGAAAGTTTCGGCGATTATGAAAAAGCCCTTCAATTTTGTCTTCAGGCACATAAACTTTCATCTGAAATTAAAGACCTCGATGGTGAAGCAGAAATTTGCAGCCAGCTTGGTTTGATATTTACCCGGCTTTGCAATTTCAAAAAAGCGCTTGACTATTACCAGAAAAGTCTTGATATCAGGGAAGAAATGATGGATGAAAATGCAAAGGCTTCCTCTCTGAACCGCATAGGAATGGTAATGAGGCTTACAAAAAAATATAAAGAATCGCTGGAGTATTATTTCAAGAGCCTGGATATCAGGCGAAAAAACAATCAATTGTCCTCCATTCCATGGACAATGCTGGGGATAGCGAGTACTTATGAGGAAATGAAAAACACAAGCGAGGCTCTTGAATATTATGAAAAAGGACTGATCGGTGGGGATATAAGATGTACTGTCCAATGTATGATGGGTTCAGGCAGAATATTAAGTACTACGGGCAATTCAGATTTTGCAGAAAAAAAACTTGAAGAATCATTAAAAATAGCACAGGACTTGAAAGCTCTATCACTCGTAGCAGAAGCTTATGCTGCACTTGCTAATCATTATGAATCAACCAACCAGTTTAAGAAAGCACTTAAAAGCCATAAACTGTATCAGAAGACAAGGGAATCTGTACAAAGCAACGAAATTCAAAACAGATTAAGAAACATCGAAATATCTAACGCAATAGAGAAATCTGAACAGGAGAAGGAAATCTACAGACTAAAACATGTTGAACTTAAGGAAGCATACGATATAATTGAAGAGATAAATAAGGATATAACTTCCAGTATTAATTATGCCAGCAGGATACAGCGTGCGATGTTGAGCGGACCGGAAGAAATTGATGAATTAGTAAATAACTGCTTTACTCTCTTCCTGCCTAAGGATATTATTAGCGGAGATTTTTACTGGTATAACAAATCAGGTAATAAACTTATTGTCATTGCCGCTGATTGCACTGGACATGGAGTCCCCGGAGCCTTAATGAGCATGTTGGGGATATCTCTTCTTGAAGAAATTGTAAACAACAGAGAAGTAACAGAGCCCGGATATATACTCAATGAGCTTAGAAAAGAAGTTGAACGCTCGCTTCATCAAAAAGGTACCGGGGATGGGGCAAAAGACGGAATGGATATTTCGTTATGTGTTGTTGATAAATCTAAAAACATTCTGCAATATTCAGGAGCATATAACAGCATGTATCTTATCAGGAAGAACGAATTAATTGAATATAGAGCCGACAGGATGCCAATCGGAATATCAGGATTTTCAGAAAAAAGTTTTAGTACCCAGGATATTCCGATCTCCAAAGGAGATTTAATCTATATGTTTTCAGATGGTTATGCTGACCAGTTCGGCGGTCCTAATAGTAAAAAGTTTAAATATGCAACATTAAAAGAGCTGCTACTCAAAATTCATAAACTACCGATGCA
>JANXXP010000136.1 GCA_025350595.1 Bacteroidota bacterium | reverse complement strand
TGAAAATCGTGGTGGAACGAGTAAAACCAGCTTATTTAGAAAACACAGATCAATGAAATTGTAAAACGACACAAACAAATAACCCGAAAACATCCACCCTGGTCTGATATAAGGCTGCTCATGGATCAAGATTAACGTCGGTAAGTGCATAGAAAAAGGTCAGGTGCCCGGATGTAGTGCAACGTGAGACTTCATGCTCGGCATTGCATACTACATGAAGTCCTCTTTATTAGCTGCTGACTTATTTTTTTATCGTCTTGATGAATTCACCTGCAGTCAGGACGGGTATTTTACTTTCTTTAAAATCTTGCTGATTTCTGGTTATAATTACATCCTGATCGTTTTCAATTGCGGTATAATACTGAATGCCATCTTCAAAGTCACGAAACTCAGAATTGAGTGCCAAATCAGTTATTTTATCATCTAGAGGGAGAACATTAACAAGAACTTTGAATTTTCTCAAAATGTTTCGAACCTCCATTTCTGGATTCTGTTTTGACAAAATATAGTGAGAATCAGCAATACATAAAGAGGAGATAGAGAGCTTTAACTTTTTTTTGTCGGCAAGCGAAAAGAGTTTTGCAGCTTCAGTATAAAATGGCATTCTATTAGCCAATAGATCAAGAATGATGTTAGTGTCAAGAAACAGATTTTTCATGAGTATTTTCTTATCAAGTAATCTGTACGATCCTTCTTATAATCATAGTCTTCAGATAAGGAGATTACTCCACTAAGACTTTTAACCAAAGGAGTGATCTCAATATCATCGGAATCTGGTTTTGTAACAGAGTCAAGATAAGATTCAATCATTTTCGAAAGACTGGTTTTACGATGTTGAGCATATCGCTTTGCCCGGGATATTATATCGTTGTCAAGCTTTATTGTGAGTTTTGTATCCATTGCTAATTCTATTTGTCCGTACAAAGATAAGGGATGTGTACGTATTAAACAAGCTCGAAAGGCAGAAAGTTGGCAAAATGTTATATGCGTTTTCTCAATATTTTTATTAATTCTTTAGAGCTTGATCGAAAGTTCCAAGTGTCCGCCAAGTCCAAGTTCCACGATTTTTTGAAGAGTCGAAATACGTACTTCTTTAATGTTGTTTTCTATTTTTGAGATGTAGCCTTTGTTTGTTCCACATTTTTGAGCAAGTTCTTCCTGTGTCATTCCTTTCTCAAGTCTTGCTTGTTGAAGAAGAAAACCAAGTTTAAATGCTTCATAGCCTTTCTCAAATTTGTCCCGCTTAGCAGTCCCTTTTTCCCCGTATTGCTCGTCAATGAATTGGTCAAGGGTTTTTAAATTACTTTTCTTTTTCATATTCACTTTTTATTTTAAGTGCTTTTTCGATTTCGGACTTTGGTGTTTTTTGAGTCTTTTTTTGAAATCCGTTAGCTAGTACAACAAGTTTTCCTTTGTCAAAAAAGCAAAATATCCGAAAAATGTCGCTTCCCTGTTGAATTCTTATTTCATAAAGTCCTTCTGTTCCTTCTAAATGCTTTAAATAATCTTCTGGTACTTGTTGTATTCTTTCAATGAGTCGAAAAGTCCAAATAATCTTATCTTTTACTTTCTGCTTTTGCTTGTTATTGAACTAAATCCCGCCTCTGCGGGATAGCTCTTTAAAAGTACCCGATTCTTTCCTTAATTGGAAATTATTAACAATTAGAATTTCTGATTATGAGAAAGAGATCGGGTTTTACCATTATCGAACAAGCCATTGAGCATGTTCCTGAATTTTCAACTGTTGTCCGTAAACTTGAACAGCAGGTTATCCTGCGCGGACAGAGTAAAAGTACATTAAATAATTACATTCGGCGCATCGCACTGTTTGTAATTCATTTCAAGTCTCTTCCGGAGAAAATTGACCCTGAAGAGATCAATGAATACCTTGTTGCACTGGCCCGTGATCCCAAGTCTCCCTCCAGAAGCAGCTTTAAACACATGGTCTATGGTCTGCGGTATTATTATCGAATTCTGTGCATGAATAAGAACTCCATCGCACTTCCTTCTCTGAAGAGAGAGACTAAACTGCCGGTAATCCTTAACCAGAGTGAGCTGAAGGAGCTTTTTGCCGCTCCGACTCTACTAAAACAACGCATTGTACTGGCACTGATCTACTCGGCTGGTCTGCGTGGACAGGAGGTTATTAACCTTAAAATATCCGATATTGACTTTGTACGCAAAACCATTCAAATCCGTCAGAGCAAATACAAGAAAGACCGCATTGTTCCTCTTTCTGATTTCATTGCAAAGGGATTGAAGAAGTATCTACTGCATACTTTAAAAGTATCACATAGATACTTTTGCTATATTGAGTATGACCAAGTTGCATCATCTCTTCATATATTCTTTAATACCGTTTTTAAGAAGGTCAATTATTTCGCTTCTAAAAAAGAAAAGACTTTCATTTATGTGATGGCCTTTAATTATGTCGGCCTCCATCCAGTTATAGATTGTCTGCTTTGATTTTTTAAGGAGTTTACAAACATCTTCAATAACCATAATATCCTCCCCATTTTCATTGTGCAGGTATTCTTTGTCTAATTCCTCCCTTATAACTTGCTTTGTTATTTCACGATGCTTATCCCAAAAATCGTTAGGATTAACTATAATGATATTTTCCATGTTGTACCATTTTAATGAACAGTACAAAAAAATGACAATATTTTATCTATTT
>JANXXP010000132.1 GCA_025350595.1 Bacteroidota bacterium | reverse complement strand
GTAAATTGTCTTTAAAAACTGTACTAGTCTTTGTAAGACAGTCTGCAAAGTAATTCCATGCAGTTATGCCAGCAAGATAAAAAACGGGTTGCGGCAAATCATCCGTACTTAAGGATGCCAACTTACCAAAAACAAATGTGTAAATGATTGTAGTAAAAAGTGGCTGGACAAAAAACCATATTGGGCCAAGAATGGTTTGTTTATAAAAGCTTACAAAATCACGCTTCACAAACATTACCAATAAATCGCGATAATTCCAGATGTCCTTAAATTTAAGATCAAATAGAGAGGTTGATCCTTCAATTACCATATCCCATTCAGGTTCTTCTTTGTGCTTCATTTACTTGATCTTATATTATTCAACCTATTTTGTGGTATTTATCCCGATACAGAAATAGTCAAATCCTATAGTTTTCATTTCGACAGGATCATATAAATTCCGACCGTCAAATATAACCGGAGTTTTGAGTAATCCCTTTATCCGTTTCCAATCAGGGAAGCGAAATTCATTCCATTCAGTTACAACCATCATACAATCAGCATTTTGAACAGCTTCATATGGATCGTCAGCATACTCGATATAGTCACCTATAAGATCTTCGGTTTCTTTTAACGCAACAGGATCATATGCTTTTACTTTACAACCGGCATTTTTCAGAAGTTTAATAATTTCAAGGGATGGCGCTTCCCTGATATCATTGGTTAATGGTTTAAAAGCTAAACCCCAAAGACCTACAGTTTTACCAGCTACATCCTCGTTAAAAAATTTAAAGAATTTTTTAAACAACAATTGTTTCTGGTGATTATTTACTTCTTCTACAGCTTTAATTACACGCATATTGTAACCATTTTGTTCAGCTGTTTTGATCAGAGCTTTGACATCCTTTGGAAAGCATGATCCTCCGTAACCGATTCCCGAGTAAAGAAATTTATTACCTATCCGGCTATCACTTCCTATACCCTTGCGCACCATATGAATGTCAGCTCCTACTATCTCACACAGGTTTGCAACATCGTTCATAAAGCTTATCCTTGTTGCAAGCATACTGTTTGCAACATATTTAGTCATTTCGGCAGAAGTAATATCCATAAAAATTATCTGATGACCATTAAGAGTAAATGGTTTATATAATCTTTTTAATATATCTTCAGATCTTTTTGATTCGACTCCAATTACAATTCTTTCAGGTTTCATAAAATCATCAATTGCCGCTCCTTCTTTTAAAAATTCAGGATTTGAAGCAACATTGAATTCTATTTTTTCATCCCGTTTCGATAGCTCTTTCTCAATAGCTTCCCTGACTTTTTCAGCAGTTCCGACGGGTACCGTGCTTTTAGTTATAACCAACAGGTAGTTTTTCATATTCTTACCAATGGTTCTGGCTACCTCAATAACATGCTTAAGGTCAGCGCTTCCGTCTTCATCAGGAGGAGTGCCAACAGCAATGAATACTACTTCACTTTCAGAAAGACACGAAACAAGATCTGTTGAAAAGTGTAAATGCCCGTTAGCCAAATTTCTCTCTATCATTGAATCCAGTCCTGGTTCAAATATAGGAGAAATGGCTTTTCGTAAACCTTCAATTTTTTTTACATCAATATCAACACATGTTGTATCAATTCCAACTTCGGCAAAACAAGTGCCTGTAACAAGTCCGACATAACCAGTGCCTACAACAGCAATTTTCATACTAAGGTATAATTTAAATAATTAGCAGCTTTTAACGAAATCAGGATATTTAGGAGTTGCACTCAATACCATGGCATTCTAGAAAATGAAACGCAAATTCACGGTAAATTAACTTATACCTAGAAAATGAAGTAGGTAAAAGGTAAAGGATTACAGATCAATTAACTCAAACTTGCTTTTATAACCGGGAACTATCTCCTGCATCTCTTCGATCACTTTTGTTTCAGACATCTTGTAAAGTGAACCCAGCATTTTATCGATCCTTGAATAGATTACTTCAAAATCACTATCTGCAATCTGGGCAATGCTGATCTTAGGATGATGTGTTGGCATCATTGGTTCATCATTTGAAAAGAGCTCCTCGTAAAGTTTTTCACCAGGACGCAATCCAACAAATTTTATTTTTATATCCTTATATGGCTCCAAACCTGAAAGACGGATAAGGTTAGTTGCAACATCAAGTACCCTGACAGGTTCGCCCATGTCAAAAACATATATCTGGCCGCCATTTCCCATGAAGCCAGCCTCAAGAACCAGCTGGCAGGCTTCGGGAATTGTCATAAAGAAACGGGTAATACCCGGATGGGTGATTGTTACAGGCCCTCCTTCTGATATCTGTTTATTAAAGAGAGGTATAACTGAGCCGTTTGATCCAAGCACATTTCCGAAACGGGTGGTTATAAACTGAGTTTTAATTCCTTTACGCTTTGACTGGGCATGTACCATTAACTCGCAGAGCTTCTTTGTAGCTCCCATCACATTGGTAGGATTCACAGCTTTATCTGATGATATCATAACAAATTTCTCTGCATGATATTTTATTGCCAGTTCAGAAACTAATTTGGTTCCACCAACATTTACCCTGAATGCTTCGTGAGGATGCACTTCCATCATTGGAACATGTTTA
>JANXXP010000119.1 GCA_025350595.1 Bacteroidota bacterium | reverse complement strand
TCAGCTTTGTGAAAAAGCAGAGACCTTGTTGCTTGAACCAAACCCTGTAAATGCATTCAGGTTTTTACAGGATTTTCATGATCAGTGGCGCGAGATAGGGCCTGTTCCTGCAGAATCTAAGAACGAAATCTGGGAGAGATTTAAGGAGGCTACATCTCAGATAAACAAAAGACATCATGAATATTTTGAGAAGCAGAAAGATGATCAGCGTAAAAATCTGGAGGCAAAACTGGCACTTTGTGAGGAGGTAGAAGCTATCAATCTGCTGGAAATGAAAAATTTTAAAGATTTTGATGAGCGTGCAGATAAAGTAGTTGAGTTTCAGAAGATGTGGCGTACAATTGGATTCGCTCCTAAGAAACAAAATAATAAAGTATATCAGCGATTCAGAGATGCCTGTGATGCTTTCTTCGAAAAGAAAAGAGATTTCTATTCTGATAATAAAGAGATTCAGCTAACGAATCTTCAGCTGAAGACAGATTTATGTATTCAGGCTGAAGCTCTTCAGGAGAGTACTGACTGGAAGGCGACTTCCGATGCTCTTATTAAGCTTCAGAAAGATTGGAAAGAAATTGGTCCCGTTCCAAGAAAACAATCTGAAAGATGCTGGAAAAGATTCCGGAAAGCTTGTGATTATTTTTTCAATAAAAAAGCTCAGTTCTTTGCTGAACTGGATACATCATATGAAGATAACCTTAAGGCAAAGCTTTCCATAATTGATGAACTTGAGAAATTCACTCCAGGTGTTGATGTTCAGGTTGCCTTCGATCATCTTAAAGAGTTGCAGAGGAAATGGGCTGAAATTGGCTTTGTTCCTTTTAATATGAAAGATGAGATCACAAATAAATACAGAAACGCCCTCAATAAGGAGTTCGATAAATTAAAAATTGGGGACGAAGATAAGAGCATATTAAAATATAAAACAAAACTCGATAACCTAAAAGCTAATCCGAAAGCTTCAAGAAAGGTCCAAAATGAACGTGATAAATTCTTCACTAAGATTAAACAGCTGGAAAGTGATATCGTTTTATGGGAAAATAATATTGGGTTCTTCGCAAAATCGACTAAAGCTGATACCATGATTAAGGAGGTTGAGGAGAAAATCGATAGTGCTAAAAAATTGATTAAAACACTGGAAGAAAAAGTTAAGATGATAGATCATTCTGGTCTTGACGATTAATTAAATAATATTCAGTTAGTTAACTAGAAATATTTTTATATCTTGAGAGACGTAAAGTACGTATTTGTTACTGGAGGTGTTACATCCTCCCTGGGGAAAGGCATTATTTCAGCCTCTCTTGCAAAATTATTGCAGGCAAGAGGTTATTCTGTTACTATTCAAAAGCTGGATCCTTATATTAATGTTGACCCGGGAACGCTTAATCCTTATGAACATGGGGAATGTTATGTAACTCTTGATGGTGCCGAAACAGACCTCGATCTGGGGCACTATGAGAGGTTCTTAAATGTTCCTACCAGTCAGGAAAATAATGTTACAACCGGTCGGATCTATCAATCTGTTATTAATAAGGAACGAAAAGGAGATTATCTGGGCAAGACAGTTCAGGTTATACCTCATATAACTGATGAGATAAAGCGCAGAATCAAACTTGTGAGTTCAGGAAATAAATTTGACATTGTAATAACTGAAATAGGAGGAACGGTAGGTGACATAGAATCTCTGCCATATATTGAATCTGTACGTCAATTAAAATGGGAACTTGGTGCACAGAATTGCATTGTTATTCACCTTACTCTGGTTCCATATCTTTCATCTACAGGAGAATCAAAAACAAAACCGACACAACATTCAGTTAAAGAGCTTCTTGAAACAGGAATACAACCAGATGTTCTAGTGCTGAGAACAGAAAGGCACCTCAATGAAGATCTCAAAAGGAAAGTTGCTCTTTTTTGTAACGTGGAAGAAAGTGCAGTTATTGAATCTGTTGATGTATCGACAATTTATGAAGTTCCGATTAAGATGCTTGATCAAGGGCTCGATAATACAGTTCTTAGAAAACTTGCACTTCCAATTGAAAGTGAGCCATTACTCACTGAATGGAGAGAATTCCTGACCAAACTAAAGAATCCGAAGCATGCTATTAAGGTTGGTCTTGTTGGAAAATATGTTGAACTTCCAGATGCTTATAAATCAATTGCCGAATCATTTATTCATAGCGGAGCAGTAAATGAATGCGAAATCGATGTTGTATATATTCATTCAGAAGACATTACAGAAAAAAATGTTTCAGACAGGTTAAGCGGTCTTAATGGTATTTTAGTTGCTCCGGGCTTTGGTTCAAGAGGGATTGATGGGAAAATCTTGACTGCAAAATATGCACGGGAAAACAATATTCCTTTTCTTGGAATTTGTCTGGGAATGCAATGTGCTGTTATTGAGTTTGCCAGAAATGTTCTCATGCTTGAAGGTGCACATTCAACTGAAATAAATCATAAGACTAAGTACCCCGTAATTGACCTTATGGAAGAACAAAAAAGCATTATTGATAAAGGAGGAACAATGAGGTTAGGGGGTTATAAATGCGTATTAACAAAAAATTCAAAAGCTTACAAATCTTACAGAAAAATAGAAATCATTGAAAGACACAGGCACAGGTATGAATTCAATGATAAATATCTCAATGAATTTAAAAATCATGGTATGGTACCTGTTGGTATTAATCCGGAATCAAATCTAGTTGAAATTATTGAAATACCTGATCATAAATGGTTTGTCGGGGTTCAATTTCATCCTGAATATAGCAGTACTGTAGTTAATCCTCATCCCTTGTTTGTAAATTTCGTTAAGGCCTGTATTGGATAAGAAATCTGTACTTCATAATTTAAAATTCATAATTCTTAATTCATCAATCGTAAATAATTAATCACTTTATAGAATGGATAGAAATACAATAACAGGCATAATTCTGATTTTTGCAATATTTATCGGTTTCGGTATATATAATAACAGTACAGTTAATAAATCCTATAAAAAAGCTGTCGCTGCTGCAGAAATAAGCTACGCCAAAGGAGATCTGGAAAATGCAAAAGCAGAATATATAAATGCACTTAATTTTAAACCGAATCAGCCAGAAGCTATTGCCAGAGTAAATGAGATCAACCGGAAACTCGGTGTTGCATCTGAATCACCTAAAGCAGATACTTCAAAAATTCAACAGTCAACCACTGTTTTACCTGTTAAAGAGAAAAGTTCTGAGCCATCAGATATTAATCAATTCGGAATTTTCTCTCAGGCCGCCATTGGAACAAATGACTTTATTACTCTTGAAAACAAAAAAGTTGAGCTTAAAATTTCACTTAAAGGTGGTAAGGTTATTTCAGCCCGTCTGAAAAATTACAAAACTGCTGTGGGAAAACCGTTGATTATGTTTTCAGGAGATTCGACTGCTTTCGGTTTTAATTTTTTTACTGCCGATAATAAAGCAGTTCAGACAAACAACCTGTATTTTAAACCGTTAACTGATCAAAATTCATTTATAGCGAATTCTCAGCCTCAAAGTGTTACCCTTCGATTGATGGCTGGGGAAGATAAATATATTGAATATAAGTACACTCTTGCACCTGATAAGTATATGGTTGACTTTGTTGTTGCTTTCAAATCAATGGAAGGAATAATAGCTTCAAACCAAAACAGCATTACATTGGATTGGAAAATGTACATTCCACAGCAGGAAATGGGAAGACAAAATGAGGAGAATTATTCAGATATTACCTATAAATACTATCAGGACGATGTTACTTATCTGAAACAGAGGCAGAGTAAAGAGTTAGAAAAGGTTGATATAACAACTAAACTCAGTTGGGTTGCATTTCAGGATCAGTTCTTTTCATCAGTTATTGTTTCTAACGATTTTTTCCTGAATGGTTCACTTTCATCTACCAGAACATTAACATCCCAGAAATATATAAGATATTATACTTCTGAGGTAGGAGTTCCATATAATCCTGCTACTTCAAATGCCATTAATATGAAGTTATATTATGGTCCAAACAGCTTTACAATACTCAAGAAGGAAGGTCTTGAACTTGAAAAACTGGTTTTTCTGGGAAGAAATATAATTGGCTGGATAAACAGGTTTGCAATAATTCCTATTTTTAACTGGTTAAATAAATTTATAGGAAACTTTGGTATCATTATTTTGATACTTACTCTTATAATTAAGATCGTTTTATTCCCTTTGACATTCAAATCGTACCAGTCTCAGGCAAAAATGGCTGTTCTTAAGCCGATGGTTGATGAACTTGGAAAGAAATTTCCAAAGAAAGAAGACGCCATGAAAAAACAGCAAGCGACAATGGACCTTTACAAGAGGGCAGGAGTAAACCCAATGGGAGGTTGTCTGCCAATGCTTCTGCAGATGCCAATTCTCTTTGCTATGTTCAGGTTTTTTCCTGTTTCAATTGAGCTACGGCAGGAGCATTTCCTATGGGCCACAGATTTGTCGACTTATGATTCAATTCTGCATCTTCCGTTCATGATTCCTATGTACGGAGATCATGTAAGCCTTTTCACCCTTCTTATGACAGCTTCAACATTACTAACAATGAAGATGCAGGGATCAACACCAGGTTCAGATCAGCCTGGAATGAAACTTATGATGTATATGATGCCTGTGATGTTTATGCTGATACTTAATAATTTCTCCTCAGGTCTGACATACTACTATTTCCTTGCAAATATGATTACTTACGGACAGAATGTTATTTCGAAAAGATTCATTAATGCCGATGCAGTCCTGGCAAAACTGGAGGAGAATAAGAAGAAACCTTTGAAAAAGTCAAAATGGCAGCAAAGACTTGAAGCTGCCGCTAAACAAAGGGGAATCAATCCTCCAAAAAAATAATTAAAGCAAATCTGCTTTAAAAGAATTATAAAAAGAAGGCGTTGTCTAAGACTACGCCTTCTTTTTTTCTTATACGCTGTGGTTTAATTGAAACTGTTAAATTTTCTTAATTATAAGCTTTGATTCGAAAAAAGCACTAAATTTATTTCTTCCAATTAAAAGGGGAAATGGGAAAGAAATTTAAGAATAAAGATTTAGCCGCAAGGCTGGGTTTGTCGGGTACATTAGTATCCCTGGTACTGAATAATAAAGCCGATCAGCAGGGAATCCGAAAGGATACTCAGGAGAAAGTGCTTAATCTTGCCAGGCAGATGGGCTATTTTGACTCCCTGCATGAAAAAGATGAAGTTTCCCCTGTTGAAGAAAAACCCGGAGTTCTTGGAATGATAGTTCCTTCACTTAATGATCCATTCGTAATTCAGATTACTCCTTACCTTCAGAAAGCATTTGCGAGTATAGGAGTTGGATTTTCAATTGTTACAAAAGATTCTGATGATCAAAGATATGACAGGTTAATTGTAGCATTCAAAAAATTTTATAGTGGCCTTATTCTGTTTGGAGATGCAGCCGATGAAAGCACAATAAGAGCTCTGAGAACGACCGATTATCCCTTCGTTATTCTTGAGAAACCAGTAAAATCATTAAGATTAAACACAATATGTACTGATATGGCAGCAGGTGCAAGTCTCGTTGCCAGACATATTGATAAACTTGGGTATAAAAACATAGTTATTGCTGCTGATCGTAAATGTTTTAGAAACAGTGCATCTGCTATTCAGGATGTTATTGATAAACTTGGCATTAATTCAAGCATTAACAGGCCTGTGGTGGTAGAACTAGATAAGCCTTTGGGCAGCGATGACATTAATTTCGGTCAGGTTGAAGAATTTCTTCGTCCGCCTTACCGCGCAGATATTATGATTATTATGAATGCCGGATTGGTTTACCCAATAATGAGTTTGCTTCGTAAAAAGAAATTGCGTGTTCCTCAGGATATTGCGGTTATATCGATGGAAGAAGGAACCGGATTCGATCTTATGTTTTCTCCCATAACCTGCCTCAGAAAACCTCTTTCAGGTATATCTACCAAAGTCGCAAACATGATCTGGTCGGAAGTTAAGAACTCCGGGAAAGGAAAATTTAA
>JANXXP010000118.1 GCA_025350595.1 Bacteroidota bacterium | reverse complement strand
AAAAAGTTGAATGGTTTCTCCGGAAAGCCAAAGCTGAACGAGGGCTACCTTTGGATGTTGATACGACAAAAGAAAAATTGTTAACCCATTTGAATTTGTTGAATAATGGGAAACTGTCCAATGCTGCCCTATTGCTGTTTGGAAATCAACCTCAGCGGTTCTTTCTAACTTCGGAGGTTAAATGTGCTCATTTTCATGGTACCACTGTTGAAAAACCAATCCCTTTTTATCAGGTTTATAAAGGAAATCTATTTGAGCTGGTAGATCAATCTGTCAATTTTGTGTTGTCCAAGATAGATTATGCAGTAGGAACCCGAAGTCATGGATCGATAGTTCCCACTGCTTATGAGATTCCACCCGAAGCCATAGAAGAAGCCATCGTGAATGCCATTGCACACAGAGATTACGATAGCACTTCCAGCGTGCAGGTAATGCTTTTTGCCGACCGGCTCGAAATTCGTAATCCAGGACAACTACCTCCTGCTCTGACAATAGAAACATTAAAACAAGATCATTCGTCCTATCCAAAAAATCCGCTCATTGCAGAATCTTTATACCTAGCCAAATATATTGAACGAATGGGAACCGGCATTCAGGATATTGTAAAACATTGTGTGGAATACGGCTTACCCGAGCCCGAATTTAAGATGACTGATGCCTTTGTAACTATTATTTATCGTAAAAAGGGAGTTGCCTTTGAAAAAGTTGGTGGTGCAAAATCAGTCACAAAAGAGCTAGAAAAAGAGCTAGAAAAAGAGCTAACTATAAGAGAAAAAGATATTTTGAACTTGATTTCAAAAAATACTAAGATTACACAAAAGGAATTAAGTGAAAAAATAGGAATAAGTCCTCAAAATATTAGAAAATATATAGCAAAACTTAAAACCAAAGGAATACTTTCCCGAATTGGTCCAGACAAAGGTGGTTATTGGAAAATAAAAGAATAACGTAACTATTTAGGTACCCTAACTTATTCGATATCTGATGATTATAAAAGCACAAATATTCCAAAGTAGTTACACTCATTTCATAAAGTATTTATTATCAATGGTATAAACAATAAAAGGTTTGTAGTAAATACTGTGCAATTATATGCTATATAATTGTATGTCAATATATTAAAGTACCTAAACAGTTACAGAATAACAGTATTCAAAAGCCTATTCAGGAAGTGATCAAACGGGCTATGCGGCAAGTATTTTCTCCAGACACTGATTGAACAGATTCAGCCCCTGGCTTACCTCTTGCTATTTGCCCCAGGTGATCTCCAAAATGAGCAGGGGTCATCAGCACCAGGGGTTTTAATTTTTGAGTGTGATTACCTCCTTCTGTACCTTATTGATTGACAGCTATCAGTTGAATATTTTTATATCTTCGTGTGATAACAACTTACACTTCTCATTTTATGGATGCAAACATAGTTCGACTAATAAAGCAAGGTGAAGGCATTTCTGTTGAATTCAAGAAAGCGGCCAATCAGCTTCCTGACAATTTCTTCGAGACTGTTTGCGCTTTTCTTAATCGCAATGGGGGTTCCATTTTATTGGGCATAACGGATGATAAAATTGTTGAAGGTGTGAATCCAAAATTGGCGGAGACGCTTTGCAAAAACATTGCTAACCTGAGCAATAATCCACAAAAACTGTTCCCATCATTTCTTATTGAGCCACAAATTGTTGAGCATGAAGGCAAACTGTTGATTTATGCATTTGTACCAATATCTTCGCAGGTGCATCGCTGTAATGGAAAGGTATATGATCGCAGCGCAGATGGGGACTTTGAGATAAAGGCTCATGCTCAAATTAAAAACCTTTATACACGAAAAAACTTACTTTATTCTGAAAATACTGTTTATCCGTTTTTATTCGAGACTGATTTTGTACCCGGGATAGTGGATAGAGTCCGTAAAATCATCAAAATAAACCGGACAAATCATCCCTGGAATGATCTTTCGAACGAAGAATTTTATAGAACAGCCGGTCTTTTCAGGAAAGATTTTGCCACTGGTCTTGAGGGTTTTACAATGACGGCTCTATTGATGTTCGGAAAGGACGAATCAATACAGAGTGCCATTCCACATTATAAGATAGATGCACTGTTACGAAGAGTAGATTTAGACCGGTATGACGACCGTGAAAATATTCGATGTAATTTAATTGATGCGTATGACAGATTAATGAATTTCGTTGCAAAACACCTGCCCGATAAGTTTTACATGGAAGGAGTTCAACGAATATCGTTGCGAGATAAAATATTTCGTGAGATTGTTGCCAATATGCTTATCCACCGCGAATATACCAATGCTTTTCCATCGACATTTATTATTTACAATGAAACCGTTGAAACGCAGAATGCCAATAAACCCCATGTTTATGGACTTCTTTTCCCAAATACATTTAAATCTTTTCCTAAAAATCCAAATATAGCACAGCTGTTTACTCAAATGGGCCGTTCAGAAGAGTTAGGAACGGGCATCCGTAATGTATTTAAGTATTCAAAAGCCTATTCAGGAAGTGATGAAATCGTGTTTTCAGAAGAAGATATTTTTATTTCTACAGTGCCTCTATCCCGAGTAATGGGGACTGTTTTAGGCTCTATGACGTTTGGTATGGGTAACCATCTTTAATATTTAAATTTCCTTAAATTTAAGTTTGACTGGAGGCTTCGTTACCTAAGTTGGGAAAAAACCTTATCCTTCCTTCTCAAACCTC
>JANXXP010000088.1 GCA_025350595.1 Bacteroidota bacterium | reverse complement strand
AAAGGGAAGGGTAGGTTAAATTCATTCGTAAGTCAGTTACAGTCACTTCTAGCTCAGGACAAAATTGAAGAAGCTATGGAAGCTTGTGACAAACAGAAAGGTTCTCTTGCTAATGTTATGAAAGCTGGTCTGTTGCGTTATCGCGACCTTCAGAAAGACACTGCTCTTGAAAAAGATCAGAAGATTCTCTCTATTCAAAAGTCATTTGAAGAAGCTACGGCACTTGAGCTTCCAATGTTATCAAAAAACATGGTTATTTTCTCAACCCTTGCTTCAATTTCAGTTTTGATCGGTCTTATCGGTACTGTGCTTGGTATGATCCGTGCATTTGCTGCACTTGCTCAGTCAGGTGCTCCTGATTCTCTTGCTCTGGCAACAGGTATATCAGAAGCTCTTATCAACACAGCATTTGGTATCTCAGGATCAACCTTAGCTATTATAGCATTTAATTATTTTTCTTCAACAATTGACGGTTACACATTTAAAATAGATGAAGCTGGCTTCAGTCTGACCCAAAATTTTGCAGGGTCACTCAAAAGCAGATAAATAGATTTATCTTTTGGTTACTATTAATTAATAAAAAACGACAATGCCAAAGATTAAATTACCAACAAAGTCCCCGCATATCGACATGACGCCAATGGTTGACTTGTTCTCTGTTGTGTTAACATTTCTTATGTTGACTGCAACTATGAGGCCAACTGAACCGGCTCCTATTGATACTCCTGCTTCAATATCTGAAAAAAAGACTCCTGATGCTAATATAATGACGCTTGTTCTTTCGAAAGACGACAGGGTATTCCTGAATTTCGACAATGGACCAGATACAATACTTAAATTCAGATATAAGGTTCTGGCTTTAATGGGATCAAGATACAATATTGAATTTACGCCGGCTGAATTAACAAAATTCGAAAAGTATTCAGCATCTCTGGGAGTTCCGATTCTGAAAATGAAGGAGTTCCTTGCAATTAAAGATCCTAAACAAATGTCAGCTTTCCAAGCAGGGATTCCAATTGATTCAACAGATAATCAATTGGCAATGTGGATTCTGTTTACAAGACAAGTAAATCCAAATGTTCAGGCATGTATTAAAGGAGACACCAAAACCGGATATCCTATAGTAAAGAAAGTTTTTAAGATATTGCAGGACTATAAAGTGAAGCAGTTTAACCTGGTCACAAGCCTTGAAGCAACAAAGATTAACCTCGCAGAAATACAAAAGTGATATGGCAGAAATAATTCAAGAGGAAAAAGGTGGCGGGAAGAAAAAAGCCAAAAAGCACGCTCCGCATATTGACATGACACCGATGGTTGACTTAATGTGTCTTCTGATAACTTTCTTTATGCTTACGTCTGCCCTCAGCAAGCCAAAGATCATGCAGATTATTCTCCCTGATGCGCAGAAAAGTAACGAACCGGCTCCAAGATTCTTAGGTAGCCGCACTCTGAATATTGTTCTTGGTCCTGATAACAAAGTTTATACTTATTCAGGAACAGTCAAACCAGAGGAATACAATAATCTACCACCGTTAACTGAAACCAATTATAGTGCAACCGGCGTAAGACAGATGCTACTTGACAGGAATAGAACCCTGGCTAAGAAGATTGCCGATTTCAAAGATCAGGTACTAACAGGTAAAATTGTTCTTTCACCTGATTCTGTTCAAAGTGCAATTGCTAAATTGAAAAAGGTTGACGATACTGGTCCACTTGTTCTAATCAAAGCATACAAAGGTTCTAATTATGGTAACATGGTTGATATTCTGGATGAGATGAATATCTGTGGAATAGCCCTTTATATGTTAGTTGATATAACATGGTACGAAGAGAAGATGGTTGAAACAGCAGCTGGAATTACATCTACTGCAAAAGCTGCTTCAACAAAATAAACCGTAAACCTATAAGAAAATGGTAAAAGTAAGTGTAAAAGCTCCTGCCTTTGACGATATTGTTTTTGAAGACAGGAATAAGGAATACGGAGCTTATAAACTACGTAGTAAGTACAATCGGACTGTGTCTGTTTCATTAATAATTGGGATATTAATATTAACTACAGCTATTATTACTCCTTATATTAATGCAAAAGCTTTAGATAAAAGAAACAAAAAAGCTGAGAGAACGGTAGAGCTCAAGATGGAGAATCTGGACACGCCAGCTGACGTGGCTCCTCCTCCTCCTCCTCCGCCTCCACCTCCTGCAGATGTAGTACAACAGGCAAAATATGTACCTCCTGTAGTTGTTGATACAATCAAACCTGAAGAGGTTTCACAGCTTATGACAGCTGATCAGGCTCAGACAGATGTTAAAAACCAGGAAGTAGTTGAAGTTGTTGAAGCTGTAAAAGAAGAGGTTCAGGAAGCTGATCCGGAAGCTACTCCATTTGTTGTAGTTGAGGAGATGCCAATGTTCCCAGGCGGTGATACCGAACTTCTGAAATTTATCGGAGCAAACACCCAATATCCTGAAGTTGCAAAAGAGAACAACATCCAGGGAAGAGTAATCGTAAGATTCTGTGTTACTTCCAAGGGCGGAGTTAGTCAGGTAAGTATTCTCAAGGGTGTTGACCCGGAACTCGATAAAGAAGCAATTAGGGTTGTTAATACATTACCAACATTTAAACCAGGAAAACAGGGTGGAAAACCAGTTCCTGTATGGTATATGGTGCCAATTACCTTTACTCTTAAATAGAGTTCAATTTAATGATAGTGCAAAGAAGGCTGGATCGGGAGATTCAGCCTTCTTTATTTGATTGAAGAAGAAGTAAGAATGAAGAACATCTGAACAGCGAATTAAGAATATAATTCACTTTTGATTTCTCTATTCGTTTATTCTTTTATTACTTCTTTAACTCTTTTACAAGCAAATTTACAAATCCTTCAATATCCGCTTCGGTAGTATCCCAACTTGTCATTAAACGATATTCCGAAACTTTTTCGTCCCAGGGATAGAAAAAGAATTGTTTCCGTACCCTTTCAGCAACATCATAGGGCATAATAACAAATACCCCATTTGACTGGACCTTCTGTGTGATTTTTATTCCCATAATTGGTTCCAGCTTCTTTTCCAGAATTTTCGCCATATCATTTGAATGCGAAGCGCTTTTCTTCCATAGTTCATCGCGGAAATACGCAATATACTGGGCCGATATAAATCTCATTTTACAGGCGAGTTGCATACCCTGTTTCCTCATATATTTAAAATCAGTAGATAGGCCAGGCTTCAGAAAACATATCGCTTCACCGAACATCATTCCGTTTTTAGTTCCACCAAATGACAAGACATCAACTCCTGCATCTGTTGTGAATGACTTAAACGGCATATTAAGTGCAACAGCAGCATTAGCAATTCTTGCCCCATCCATGTGCAGAAGCATACCTTTTGAATGTGCAAAATCAGCAATCTTTCTAATCTCAGCAGCACTGTACACGGTACCCATCTCAGTTGACTGAGTAATAGAAATTACTCTGGGCTGAGAATGATGTTCAAAATCAAACCCATGCATGTGCTTATCCAGCAAGCTGACATCAATTTTACCATCAGGAGTTTCTACGGTCAGAACTTTACATCCGGTAAATTTCTCGGGTGCACCACATTCATCCTGTTCCAGATGAGCTGTCGAAGCTGTTATTACTGAGTTCCACGACCGAAGAATGCTTGAAAGTCCCAATACATTCGCTGCTGTCCCTGTAAAAACAAAATATGTCTCAGTAGATGGTCCCAGGTGTTCTTTAAAAAGCTTTAAAGCCTTTTCTGTATAAACATCAGAACCATACCCAGTTACATGACCTGAGTTTGCAGATGCAATCTCACTTAATATTTCGTCGTGAATTCCGGCATTATTATCACTTGCAAACCCTCTTTTCATATCTGTAATTTTAATATTAGTTTTGTAAATATCGTAAAGATAATAATGACTGGTTTATACTTCTCCTGGTTTTCCTTAATTTATGCTAAAGAGATTATTTATAAATAATTTACGATAGAATCTATAAAAAAAAATTATCTTTCACTTTCTAAGCAAAATAAGACCTATAAATAAAAATATCTTTAACTGAAAAGAATAACAAGATACTAATGATTGAAAAAATTAATAATGGTAATAACAGTGCATTCAAAGAATTGTACGGTACCAACGAAGAAGTCTTGAATAAACAAGCTAAAAGGTATACAAACCTGATTGAAAAATTTAAAACTGACTTCAATGCAAAAGACATTATGCTTTTCAGCTCTCCGGGCCGGACTGAGATTGGAGGTAATCATACTGATCACAACTATGGACGTGTTTTAGCGGGAGCAGTTAACCTTGACAACATAGCTGTCGCAGCAAAAAACAATACGAATATAGTTCGGATTGAATCAATGGGTTATCCGAAATTTGAAGTTGATTTAACAAACCTGTCTCCAAATAAAAATGAGTTTTTTACATCAGGGGCTCTTGTGAGAGGTATTAGCGCCAAATTAAAAGAACTGGGGTTCAAAACAGGAGGTTTTGACTGCTGCATTGATGGAGCTGTTCCAGTTGGTTCCGGCCTTAGCTCATCTGCATCTTTTGAAGTCCTTATTGGTGCAATAATCAGTCATCTATTTAATAATGGCAAGCTTGAAGCGGTTCAGAATGCAATTATCGGACAGTATGCTGAAAACGTATTCTTTGGAAAGCCATGCGGACTGATGGATCAGACAGCGTGTGCTGTGGGGGGGCTTGTTACTATTGATTTTAAGGATCCTTCAAATCCTATAGTTAAAAAAGTAAATTTTGATTTCGTTGCTACAGGATTTGCATTGGTTATTACTGATACGGGTGGTAATCATGCTAATCTCAATGATGAATATGCATCATTACCGACCGATATGAAGGCTGTTGCAGCTGAATTAGGTGCAAAAGTTCTCAGGCAGGTAAGCCTGGAGCAAGTACTGGAGATAACACCTAAAATTCGCGAAAAAGTTGGCGACCGTGCTATTCTTCGAGCCATCCACTTCCTTGGCGATAACCAGCGTGTTGTTGACCAGGTAGCTGCATTAGAAAAAAACGACTTTAAAGCATTCCTCGGAATGGTAGTTGATTCTGGTTTTAGTTCATATATGTATAACCAGAACATTTACCCCGTTAATAACGTTAGGGAACAAGGAGTTTCTCTGGCTCTGGCTCTAAGTGAACTTGTTTTAAAAGGGCAAGGGGCATGGCGTGTTCATGGCGGAGGATTTGCCGGAACGATCCAGGCATTTGTTCCACAGAACCTTCTGAGTAAGTATATACAAACGCTTGAACATGTTTATGGCAAAGGATCATGTCACAATCTCTTCATAAGGCAGAAAGGTGCAGATAGAATCATTTTATAAATCATAGCCATGAATTATATCAAGGAAGATGCCTTTAAAGGTAAATACAAAGGAAAAGTTACAGCTCTCTTTACTTTGAAAAACAAAAACGGATTGGTTGTGCAGATAACTAATTTCGGAGCTAAAATTGTAAGCATATTTGTGCCTGACCGACATGGAAACTTTTCTGACATTGTGCTTGGATACGACACTATTGATGGGTATATCAAAGGCAATCCGTATTTCGGAGCTATTTGTGGAAGATATGCTAACCGAATCGCAAACGGTAAGTTTATTATTGATGACAAAACATATCAATTACCTGTAAATAACGGACCTAACTCTCTGCATGGTGGCCCTGAAGGTTTCAATAATCAGATTTTTGATTCGAAAGAAATTAATAAATATAAGGACAGCGAGGCAATTGAGATGTCATACCTGAGCAAGGATGGAGAGATGGGATATCCCGGAACACTATCCTTAAAGGTGACATACACTCTGACTGACAATAATGAGTTAAAGTTAGACTATGAAGCAAGAACTGACAAAACTACTCATGTCAATATTGCTTCACATTCATTTTTTAACCTTGCCGGTGAAGGAAATGGGGATATTTTAAACCATGAACTTACCTTAAATGCAGACTTTTTTACTCCTGTCAGCGAAGTTCTTATTCCATCAGGCGAAATGAGATCAGTATCTGGAACACCAATGGATTTTACAAGTCCAAAACTATTGGGGAAATCTATAAATGAAAGATACGATCAGCTTGATTACGGAAAAGGCTACGATCATAACTGGGTAATAAACAAGAAAAAAGCAGGTGAATTAACTCTGGCTGCTTCATGTTTTGAATCAAAGTCAGGTCGTGTAATGGACATATATACAACCCAACCAGGGGTTCAATTATATACAGGTAACTGGCTTGATGGAAGTGGTATAGGAAAAGAAGGCCACACCTATGAGATGCGTTCTGCCTTATGTCTTGAAACACAAAATTTCCCCGACTCACCAAATAAACCTTCATTTCCTTCAACTTTATTAAAACGAGGTGAAGTTTACAAACAAACATGTGTTCACAAATTTTATGTTAAATAATTTAATATCATGATTATGACTGATTCCAAAAAAACCAACTATCTGTTCCCGCTGATTGTAATGGCCTCACTCTTCTTCCTTTTTGGCTTTATTACAACTATGAACAATTCTACAATTGATTTCTTAAAAAATGCATTTGGCCTCGATGATTTTCAAAAACAGTTGCCTAATACCTTTTTCTACGGTGCGTATATATTGTCGGTACCAGTTGGCTTTATGCTTACCAAAATAGGTTATAAAAACGGAGTAGTTGCAGGACTTGGATTGATTGCTTTAGGGTTCTTCCTTTGCATACCCGGTGTTTCTATGGGTTATTACGGATTCCTGAGTACAGTATCTGTATTTGCAATTGGTGTTGTTATCCTTCAGGTTGCTGCTGCTCCTTATGTAAATGCTTTAGGTAGTCCTGAAACTGCAGCTAGCCGTTTAACACTGACAAATGCACTAAATTCTGTAGCAACAGTGATTGCCCCAATTTTTGTATCAATTCTACTAGTGACTCCTAAGCTTGGTGCAGGTGCCAAGATGGAAAATTCTGCAATTCAAAATATTGTGAAAGGCCCATTCATGGTAATTGGAATTATAACAGCCGTGATAATGGTAATCATGCTGTTCCTGAAACTGCCGGAAATTAAAACTTCTGATAACGAAACAGAAGGTGCAGAAAAAAAACAATACAAGTCAAGTGCTTTCAAATATACACATGTCTGGTTAGGCTCCCTTGCAA
>JANXXP010000060.1 GCA_025350595.1 Bacteroidota bacterium | reverse complement strand
TCAACATCTTCAAGCTCGCCATCATCTCCATCGGCAATGATCGGAATTATATCTCCTTCATCATCAATGATATCCGGAAGTAGTATCTCGCTAACAGGTTTTCTGAATTTTCTTTCCATCTGGTTGTTTTACTCCTATTTTTGGCATAAGATGTAAGATATAAGACGTTTTGCTCTTCCCTCAGTCTTCTGAGCCATTCTTATACTTTTGTCTTTTGTCTTTACCTGTTATGCCAAAATTACATAAAATTATTTCAATTGCTGTGAAAAGGGGTCATGCAATGATTGTGCCATAGTATATAAAAAACAAAAGCCCCCACGATGGAGGGCTGTGTTATGTTTCGTGTTACAGATTATTTCTTTTTACTGTGGTCTTTGTAGCGTGTGTTGAATTTATCAACCCTACCTGCAGTATCAACAAGTTTCATCTTACCCGTATAAAATGGATGAGATGTATTTGAAATCTCAAGTTTGATAAGGGGATATTCATTCCCATCTTCCCATTTTAAGTTCTCTCTCGATGGCGCTGTTGACTTGCTAAGAAAAGAAGTTCCGTTTGACATATCCTGAAATACTACAAACCTGTAATTGCTAGGATGAATTCCGTTTTTCATTGTTGTATATTTTTTGTCCTTAAATAATCCGTTTAAATATTCCCCATTTAGGGTTTGCAAAATTAATTAACATTATTTAAAATGCAAAAGGAATTGCATAATTATTGATCATATAATGGATTATCATGCTTAAAATCCTGTTTTTCAGCCATTTCGTCCTTATACCTTTTAAAATTCAGTTTGTCATTTATCAGATAACGGTATGTTACGTGGGTTTTTGCTTTCTTTGCTCCCAGGGCTTCATAAATTGCTATCATTTTCGGGTTGAAGTCACCAACCCATGATAGTTCCAGTTCTTTAAACCAGGGTTTCTTTTTAAATGCTTCATAGAGTTTCAGGAAGATAGCTGATTCAACTCCGCTGTTCTGGTAAGTTAGGTGAACACCACCTACAACCGCTCTCGCCCTGGTCATTTTATGTGTTATCTTATGGTATGTAAACCTGATTATATTCCAGAAATGTAGTTTCCCATTGAGTACTTTAAGTATCTGGTTCAGATCTGGAAAAAGAACAAAGAAGGCAATTGGCTGTTCATTAAAATAGGCAAACCATATCAGATCTTCATCGACGATAGCTCTTGCTTTTTCCATCGATTCTTCAAGAAAGGAAGGATCGAGCGGGGTAAAATCTTCTTTAAAAACCGACCAGGTAGAATTATAAATTTCTACAATATCGCTTACAAATTTTTTTGAATTTTTGAATTCGAAATGCCGGAATGAATAACCTGGCCTTTTTGAGAGCCATTCTGCAATTTTCATGATCCGCTCAGGGAATTGTACTATTTTGTTCTTTTCACCTCGTACATCCCTGTGATAAGAATATTGTTCAAAATAATTTTTGAACCCATACTCTTCAAAAAAAGTTTTATAGTACTTTTTATTGTAGGGCATTCCAAAAGCCTGCTGAATATACCCGTCAACCAAAAGTCCCCAGTTATTATCATTTTCTCCGAAGTTTATCGGACCGTCTATGGCTTCCATTCCCCTCGACTTAAGCCAATCTTTAGCCCTATTAAACATCAAATCAGCAGCTTCTTTACTCTCTACAACCTCAAAAAAGCCAATACCTCCTGTAGGCTGGTGGTTTGCTGCGGATCTTATATCATCAATGAATGCTGCAATTCTTCCAATTGATTCACCGTTATTATCTTTCAGAATCCAACGGATTGCTTCCCCATGTTTAAATGTAAGATTCTTCATGGGATCAAAAACAGATTCCACATTTGAATCCAGCGGACATACCCAAAACGGATCGTCCTTATATAATCTTTTTGGAAGATCTATAAATTCCTTTTTATCGCGTTTTGATATAACTTCAACTATCTGCATGCTCTTTGTTACCTTAAAAACTATTATTTAATGATTTAAGTAAATAGTTTTCGCTGCAAATATATACAGATTTTTGAAAAAGGAAGTCGGACGACGGAAGACAGAAGATTGAAGCAGGATGTATTTCTATTTACTACTTTCTACATACTACTTTCTGCTTATTAGTGTATATCGATAATCCTATGGTCAATAAGTATGAACAGGATGGAGATGAGTAAGGAATAGAGTGCAAAAACTTTAAGAGGAATATATTCTGCCGGTTTAATTTTCATTTTCACCCAGAGATAAATCACAAGGAATACATTATTGATTGTATAAGCAATAAATGATGAAAGTACTACCCCGGTAATACCATAACCCAACCTTATCATCAAAAAGCTTAATGGTATATTTATTGCAAGTTCAAGAACTGCCGCTATCATTGTTATCCGGGTTTTTTTCCGTCCGACTAATATCGTCTGCGGAAATACAAGTCTAGGGATTATCATCAATGCATACACAAGAAAATAGCTTGAGCTGGTAGAAAATTCCTGTCTGAAAATTAGCGGATAACCCCATCTTGCTAAAAGCATAATAACTGCAGTAGCGGGAAACAGGAAGTGCATGAGTTGTTTTGACTTCACCTTTATTTTCTCAAGCGATTCCTTCATCTTTTCGCGTGTTGCAAATTCAGAAAGCATCGCATTACTCAATCCATTGGCCAACATCAGGAACAGGGGAAATTCCTTTGCCCCATACCGGAACAATGCAAATTTTGCCGGGTCCCTGAAAACAACAGAAACTATAAAGCCATCAGTGTACTGAGGAGATCCGCTTATAAGAGTTGTAATTATTAAAGGGGCTCCAAGGTAAAGATGCTCCTTCATGAATGAAAGAGATATCTTCATTTCAGTATATCGCCATAACAATATAAGCAGCCAGATCCATCTGATACCGGTTATCACAAGCAACCCGTAGATTGACCAGATTATGTCTTTCCCAAACAACAGAGGGGTAATGACCAGTAAAAGTTGTGCTGTATATGTATAGAGCCCATACTGAAAAATACGATATGATCTGTTATTCAGAAGATAAATATATTCAATGAGGCAAACCGGACTGCTGAGAAGCATGTACAGCAATAACAGGTTAATAAATGGAACATTACCTCTGTTATGGAAAAATGAATAATTGTATTTTAATGTGTGCCCGAGAATAAATAACAAGAGGCTGAAAAAGCACAGGATGAGGAATGCATTAAATATTTCCGGAGATTTTGTTGGTCCGTTCTCCCCAAACTTCCTGTAGGTTCTGTTCCTGTTATATAATGGAAGTAGTGATTGGTTAATCCCTGTAACCCAGAAAAAAGTAGAAAGGGAGGCAATAAACATAAATCCTTCAAACTGCCCGATATCATATGTTGTAAGGTGACTTTTTGTAAAGACTATACTTATAATAAAGAAAATAACAGGTTTCAGCAGTTGAAAAAACTGCATGCTTGAAATATTATCTATAAACTTTATTTTTCTCAAAACAGAATCTAAACTTATCAGATACCTCCTGCTAACAACCTTTTAATTAAAAAATTGTGCATGATGGGTTATTATTTTTCGAACTGATCAAAGATAGTAATTGACATCAGTAAGAGAAAATAAAAATAAAATTTTGTGAAGTAGAAATTTTGACCTTATTTTGCAATCCTGAAACGGTGGATGTAGTTCAGTTGGTTAGAACGTCGGATTGTGGTTCCGAAGGTCGCCGGTTCGAACCCGGTCTTCCACCCAAAAGATCCCAGGTACTTTTTAAGAGTAACCTGGGATTTTGCATTCTATGTTATAAGTAAATCTGCCCCCGGTTTTCTTCAGAATAAGAGATAAAGTATACTTTTAAACTTTTCACTGTTTAGAATGTTTCTAATTAATACCACTTAAATTTTAATCAAATCCATGGTTGTTTTAAAGACCGGACTAATAACTGAATCTGAAGAATTTATTTCTAACTATCAGTATAATAAATCATTAAATAAGAATATTCAAGCCTTATCTTATAACGTTCAAAATAAAAGGGATGACAATATCCTTAAACAACATGAGAAAAGGGGGAAACTTCTGGCACGCGATCGAATAAGATTGCTTATTGATAATAAGAGTACCTTCCTTGAATTTTCCACCCTTGCAGCCAATGATAAATATGAAAATCAGTTCCCCGGAGCAGGTATTGTTACAGGATTGGGTGTCATAAACGGAATGGAGACAGTTATAATTGCGAATGATTCAACGGTTAAGGGGGGAACATATGTATATGAAACTATCAAAAAACATCTCAGAGCACAAGAAATAGCTCTCCGGAATAATCTGCCAGTCGTTTACCTGGTTGATTCAGGGGGTGTCTACCTACCTGAGCAGGCAAACGTTTATCCCGATAGTGATCATTTTGGAAAGATATTTTATAATCAGGCCAGATTATCGGCGGAGAGAATTCCACAAATTGCTTTAGTGATGGGCTTGTGCACAGCCGGAGGAGCTTATATCCCTGCGATGAGCGACGAAAGTATAATAGTCAAGGACATTGGATCAATATTTCTGGCAGGTCCGCCACTTGTGAAAGCTGCAACAGGAGAAATTGTGACTGCTGAAGACCTTGGAGGAGCAATTGTTCATACTTCTATCTCCGGAGTTGCTGATCATTTAGCTGATAATGAGGAAGATGCCTTATTGCTATGCAGGAATATCTTTAAACATTTTAATAAACCCCAAAAGCAGCCTCTTGACAAAAAAGAATCAAAAGAACCATTATATCCTATCGACGATATCTACGGACTTATTCCCTTAAACATAAGAAAAGGGTTTAACATGTACGAGATAATTGCCAGGCTTGTTGACGGAAGCTGTTTTCAGGAATTTAAAACCAATTACGGAAAATCGATAATTACAGGTTTTGCAAGGATTATGGGATATAATGTTGGAATCATTGCCAATAATGGAATATTATTCCCTGAATCAACTCTCAAAGCTACCCATTTTATTGAGTTGTGTTGCAGCAGAAACATTCCTTTGGTATTTCTGCAGAACATTGTCGGATTTATGGTTGGAAAAGAATATGAACACAAGGGGATTGCAAAGGATGGCGCTAAAATGATACAAGCCGTAGCTACTGCAAATGTACCAAAATTTACAATTATTATCGGAGCTTCATCTGGTGCAGGTAACTATGCAATGGCCGGAAGAGCATATAAACCAAACCTGTTATTTATTTGGCCAAACGCAAAGACTTCAGTAATGGGAGCCGAACAGGCAGCTCAGGTATTAATTAGTATAAAACGGAAGAACAAAGAAAGTAATGTTCCGATGACTGATGAAGAAGAAAAACTGAAGCAGAAAATTTTATCGGATTTTGAAACTGAAAGTTCTGCTTTGTACAGTACTTCAAGACTTTGGGACGATGGGATAATAGATCCGGTTGATACCAGGAAAGTTTTGGCTATTGGGATATCAATGTCATTAAATAAACCTTTCCCGGAACCAAAGCCAGGAGTCTACAGAATGTAACCCACTGACAAATTATGCGGAACCTTAAAAAAGTTGAAGTTGAGATTAAGGATAAACTGGTTACTGTGTGGCTAAACAATCCTTCGAAAAGGAATGCTCTAAACCTGACTGTAATTGAAGAACTAATCAAAACCTTCAGATGGATTGAAAAGCAAAATGAGCTGTTAGTAGTCATCATCAGAGGAAGAGGGAAATCATTTTGTTCCGGAGCTGATATAAACTGGATGATTGATTCCGGACTTCTTGACTATTCTGATTGCTACCGGGATAGCAAGAACTTGGCTGCATGTTACAAAATAGTTTACGATTCAGATAAGGCAGTAATAAACATGGTACACGGAAATGTTTATGGAGGGGCTCTTGGATTCTTAGGTGCCGCCGATTTTACCTTTGCGGAGAAAGATACAAAATTCTGCCTGCCTGAATTGCAATTAGGGCTTACACCTTCAGTAATCATGCCCTATTTACTGACCAGAGTAAAACCTGCTGATATTAAATATCTTATGTTCAGCGGAGGGGTATTTACTTCTGAAGAAGCAAAAAACATAAATCTTATTGATAATGTTTATGAAAGTATCACTGAGATGGAATTTAAAGTAAATGAATTGATTCAAAAAATCTGTTCTGCATCTCCTTCTGCAATTAGTGAAGCCAAGCATTTATTAAGGATTTTAAATAAAAACCTTGTTAGTTCCGGAATCATTAAAAAAACAATAAAAACTATTACAAGGCTCAAGATGACTGATGATGCAAGAGAGAGAATGTTAAAGTTCAAATCGTAGAAATAATTTAACTATTAACGGAATTTAAAAAAGTAAACTTAATGCTTGATAATATAAATACACATCCATTAATAAGGAACACTCATGTAGAATTAAGATCAAAAATCAGATCTTTTGCTGAGGAGGAAATCAAACCGGTAGCTGCAAAACTCGATGAAGAAGCAAGATTCTCAGGAGAACTAACCAGGCGCCTTGGGGAAATGGGATTACTAGGTATTTCAATACCAAAAGAGTACGGTGGTCAGAATCTTGATACTCTCTCATACATCATCGCGGTTGAGGAACTTGCGAGGGTCGACAGTTCACAGGCGGCAACTGTTGCAGCTCATAACTCACTGGGTATTGCCCCGATATATAAACACGGAACAAAAGAACAAAAATCATATTATCTGCCTAAACTTACTTCAGGTGAAGCCGTATGGGCTTTTGGATTAACAGAAGCTGACGCCGGATCTGATGTTACAAGGATAAAGACTCGGGCTGTGATAAATAATGGAAGATGGAACCTAAACGGGTCTAAGCTATTTATAACTAATTCCGCATCAGAGTGTTCAGCTGGGATGACGGTCTTGGCCATAACAGGTGAGAATAACAACAAGAAAGAGTTTTCAGCTGTCCTTGTTGAAAAAGGGAGTGAAGGTTTTTACACAGAACCTATTTTAAATAAGATGGTATGGAGAGCAGTAGATACAGGCAAAATTTCATTTGATAATTGTAATGTTCCCGAAACCAACTTACTCGGAGAACGGGGTCAGGGAGTACATATCATGCTTGAAACAATTGATTCCGGAAGACTTTCTATAGCTGCTATCGGGTTAGGTCTTGCACAGGGGGCCTTTGAGATGGCCCTTGAATATGCCAAAAACCGGTACCAGTTTGAACAACCTATCGGAAAGTTCCAGGCTATCGCTTTCAAACTGGCAGAAATGGAGATTAAGCTTGAATTGGCGAGAAACACTTTGTATAATGCATGCTGGAAAAAAGATGCTAACCTCCCATTTGCTAAAGAAGCAGCTGTAATAAAACTATACTGCTCAGATATAGCAAAAGAAATTGCAGATGAAGCAGTTCAGATCCACGGGGCATACGGATTAATGAAAAATAATGCCATTGAGAGATTCTATCGTGACCAGAGAATACTTCAGATCGGGGAAGGTACTTCAGAGATATTGAAAGTTCTTATTTCAAGACATTTAGGATTATGATAAAAAGAAAAAGAGAACATCTTGAACTGGCTTTGAAATCGCAGACTATTTTATCTGTGAATGATGATAGATTTGACTATGAACCAATGCTGAGCGCACATCCGGAAGATGTTCTTAAACCGTTCGGATTTGCAGGGAAAGAAATGAAAGTCCCGATATGGATTTCAAGCATGACAGGAGGATCGGAATACTCAGGAATTATTAACCATAACCTGGCACGGGCCTGCAATGAATTTGGAATGGGAATGGGACTAGGATCATGCAGGGTATTACTGGAAGAAGGAGACTATTTTCATCACTTTAATCTGAGGGAGATAATCGGAAATGATTGCCCGTTTTACGCTAATCTTGGGATCTCACAAATTGAAAAATCTATTCTGAATAAAAGTACTGCCAGAATAACAGATATGGTCGAAAGATTGAAAGCAGATGGACTCATCATCCATGTAAATCCTATCCAGGAATGGCTTCAGCCAGAGGGAGACAAGCTAAAGGTTGCTCCAATAGAAACAATTAAAGCATTTTTGTCGAAAACAAAGCTGAAGATAATTGTAAAGGAGGTTGGACAGGGATTTGGTCCGGGAAGTATAGCAGAACTTCTGAAGCTTCCCCTTGAAGCGATTGAACTTGCATCTTTCGGTGGTACAAATTTTGCAAAAGTTGAATTACAGAGAAGCAATATTCAGCGCCAGAAACTCCTTGAACCATTATCCCGTATAGGAAATAATGCATATCAGATGGTTGACAATATTAACCGGTTTGCAAAAACCAATAACAGCCAACTTAAATGCAAATCTGTAATAATTTCAGGGGGAGTGCAAAGTTTCCTCGATGGTTACTACCTGATGCGGAGATGCAAACTTAATTCAGTTTATGGGCAGGCTTCCGCTTTTCTTGAATATGCAAGAGAAGATTATGACCAGCTAAAAGAATTTATCCAGCTTCAGGTAGAAGGATTAAAATTAGCGTCAGCCTACCTGAGGCTAAAAGAGAAAAATATTTAATTCTGAGAGGTCCGGTTTAATTAATCCAGATCAGATGCAGCTAATAAAAGGTTTTTCAAAACTTAATAAAACAGAAAAGATTGAAGTTCTGAAACGGGTCATTCCACTCAATGACCATCAGACTTCATTACTCAAATCCTTTATTGATAACATCCCTGGCTCTGCAAGTATTATTGAGAATCTGAGCGAGAATTATATCTCAAATTATGTATTACCCTTTAGTATTGCTCCTAATTTCAAAATAAACGATAAGTGGTATTTTGTACCTATGGTTACTGAAGAAAGCTCAGTCGTCGCAGCAGCAGCCTACTCTGCAAAATTCTGGTGTGAACATGGAGGCTTTAAAGCAGAAATCATGGGAACAAAGAAGGCCGGACAGATCTATTTTACATGGAAGGGGAATATTGAAAAATTGCAAGTCATCTTTCCTCTGCTGAAAGAGAAATTGTTATTCTGTGTGAAACATCTGACAGCAAATATGGAAAAAAGAGGAGGTGGAATCACTGGCATTAAACTAAATAGAGAGAATAAGCATAAAAGTGAATATTATATAATTGATGTTGAGTTTGAAACGGCTGATTCAATGGGAGCAAACTTAATTAACTCATGCCTCGAAGTTATGGGGACAGAATTAACTTCTTTTATAAAGAATAATCTTGGTGAAAATGAGGGTGAAGCTGAAATAATAATGGCTATTTTATCAAACCTTACACCTGATTGTCTGGTTGAATCGCAGATAGATTGCGATATAAATGAATTATCTCAGATATCGGGGAATCTATCACCAGAACAATTTGCAGCTAAATTCAGCATGGCAGTGAAGATTGCCCGGGAGAATGTTTCGAGAGCAGTAACACATAACAAAGGAATATTCAATGGTATAGATGCTGTTCTACTGGCAACAGCAAATGATTTCAGAGCAGTTGAAGCCTGCGGGCATGCTTATGCTGCAAGAAATGGAAAGTACACAATTCTTACTGATATTGAAATCAGTGATAACAGGTTCAGGTATAAGCTAAGAATACCATTATCATTAGGTACAGTAGGTGGTGCAACTTCTGTTCACCCAATGGCCAGATCAGCACTTCAGCTAATGCAGAATCCTTCAGCCCGTGAATTGATGCAAATCGCTGCCAGTGTCGGTCTTGCGAGTAATTTTGCAGCTATCCGTTCCTTAATTACAGATGGTATACAGAAAGGACATATGAGGCTGCACCTGAGTAACACTCTGGCCAGAACAAAAGAACTCAAATGAAAAAGGAAGAGCAAACATCCTGGTTTTCAAATGGGAATCTGATAATTTCAGGAGAATATTTTGTTCTAGCCGGGGCAAAAGCACTTGCTGTACCTCTTAAATTTGGCCAATCAATGAAAGTTGATTTCTATTCAAACAATCAGAATATTATACACTGGAAATCAAGTGAACTTGGAAATCCGTGGTTCAGCGCACTGCTGGATTGTGAAAATTTAGACATAAAAAGTTCCTCCAATGCAGAAATTGCTTTGAGGCTGCAAAAGTTACTGAAAGCTATTCATAAGATAAAACCTGAACTCTTTGACAAAAAGAAGTCATACCTCATTTCATCTGATATTCAGTTCAATTTGAACTGGGGATGGGGAAGTAGTTCGACGTTAGTATCAAATCTTGCAAACTGGGCCGGAATTGATCCGTTTGAACTGAACCAAATGGTCTCATCAGGATCAGGATATGATATCGCAGTTTCCTTGTCTCCTACCCCGGTACTTTACCAGGTTAATAAAGGAATCCGATTGGTTGATCCTGTAGTATTCAATCCTGTATTCAAAGAATCTATTCTATTTATTTACCTGGGTAAGAAACAGAGTTCTGAACGCAGTATAGAAAGGAATCTTGCTTCAGTAAAAAAAAATAAAAACCTGATTCCCCTTATTAATGATTTAACTGAGAAATTTGCGAATGAAAAAAACATACTTGAATTTGCAAGATGTATTACTGAACATGAAAAGATAGTATCAGGAACAATTAAGACTCCAAGAATCAAGGAAAAATACTTTAGTGATTTTGAAGGGGAGATAAAATCATTAGGTGCCTGGGGTGGTGATTTCGCAATGACAGTTTCACGAATGGACCGGATAAGGGTAACACAATATTTCAAGGATAAGAAGCTGGAAACCATTTTCCGATTTGACGATATTATAAAATCTAATTTAAATTAAGGTGAAGTCAGGAATAACAGCGTGGCGCAGTCCTTCAAATATAGCTCTGGTAAAGTACTGGGGAAAAAAAGGATTTCAGTTACCTGGGAATCCTTCAGTGAGTATGACCCTAACCCATAGCTATACTGAAACTACAATTGAATATTCACAAAAAGCTGATTCAGAAAAACCCTCATTTAATTTTTTATTCCATGGAGAGAAAAATATCACTTTCGAAAGAAGAACTGGGATTTTTCTCGAAATTGCATTAAAGGAATTACCAGCCCTGAAACACTTCCATCTGGACATAGAGTCTTCCAATTCATTTCCTCATTCTGCAGGAATCGCTTCTTCTGCTTCTTCCATAAGCTCACTTGCACTGTGTCTGTGTCAAATCAACCAGCAGGTTTCAGGTATTATTGAAGATGAAGAAATATTTTACAGAAAAGCATCTCGCCTTGCAAGAATGGGTTCAGGTAGCGCCTCCAGATCAGTTTATGGTGGCTGGGTGCTGTGGGGAGAGACTCCTGTAATTTCAAATTCATCAAATGATTATGCTTTTCCAATTTCAGATTATGCTAATAAAGTATTCAATACCTATTATGATGCCATCCTAATTGTTAATTCCGGGGTAAAACAAGTAACAAGCAGCGAAGGGCACAAGCTGATGGAATCCAATCCTTTTAGAGAGATTAAGTTCCTGTCAGGAAGTCAAAATGTAATTGAATTAATAGATGCGATTAAAAACGGAAATGAAAAGGTATTCAGAAACATAGCTGAATATGAAGCAATGAGTTTGCATGCAATGTTTCTGACATCTAATCCATATTTTGTTCTTCTTAAACCTGAAACCCTTCAGATAATTGACAGGTTAAACAAGTTCAGGAATGAATCAGGCCTTGAGTTCTGCTTTACCCTCGATGCCGGGCCTAATATCCATTTGCTATACTCTGAAAGCATTCGGGAGAGAATGATCGCTTTTATCAGGTCGGATCTGATATTTTTTTGCGAAAAGGGAATGTGGATTGACGATAGAATAGGAAAAGGTCCGGAATTAATTCAAAATTAATTATTTAAAAATGTATCCGTCAAAAATTCTGCTTTTTGGGGAATATGTAATCCTGTTGAATTCGAATGCGTTATCCATTCCGTTCACCAGATTCGAAGGAGAGCTGGCATTCTGGGATGCAGATAAAAGCAAAAAGCTTAAAGAACAAATCCGGTCAAATCAGATCCTGAAAGATTTATTGACATATTCAAAATCCGGGAATATAAAAAAGAAACTAAAGTATTCGTTTGATTTTAGCACATTTGAAAAAGATCTTGAAGAAGGGCTGTATTTCAGATCAGATATACCGGAAGAATCGGGACTTGGTAGTTCCGGAGCACTTGTTGCGGCAGTTTTTGACAAGTATACTGACATCAGAGCTTCTGAGATTGATCTTATGAAAATAAAAGAGTGCCTGGGTATTTTTGAATCATTTTATCATGGTACCAGTTCGGGAATTGATCCTCTTGTCAGTTACCTGCAGAAACCGTTAATCATTAAAAATGATCATTTATCCACAATATCTGTTTTAATAGTTGAAGAGTCTATTCATAAATCCGGAATGTTCCTGATAAACTGTGAACAGAAAGGTAAAACCAGAGACCTGGTTAATATCTTTAAGGATAAATACAATTCTGATCCTGAGTATCTAAGCAAAATAATCAACAGGTATATCCCTGTTAATGATGAATGTATCATGTTATTAACAAACAAATATAATAAGGACAGGTTTTTCTCAGCTATCAGGAAAATTACTTTGTTGCAGTCAGAGATATTAATTGAGATGATCCCAGGAAGGCTTGTTCCATTAATAAATTATGGTCTTGAAAATAACCTGTTTTATTTAAAATTATGCGGATCAGGAGGAGGTGGCTATTTTCTTGGGTTTACGGAGAACATTGTGAAAACAGAAAGTTATTTTAACGATGTGGGTTATCGGATTCTGATATATTGAATCCATCTGAATAAATGATTAACAGAGCAATAGGACCACAACATTCCTTAACATTCAGAAACTGATTTTTTTCTATCGATTGAACTGTCAGAGTCAGAAATAGACTTCTGTAAATATGCGTTCTGACTGTACACCTTTATTTCTAAGTATTTTGCAAACATCATAAAGCATATTGCTGTTACCGCAAATATAATATAACATATCAGGCTCATCAGGGTAGTCGGGTAAAAAGTCTGTCACTCTTCCATTATACTTACTTTTATTGCCCCTTGATACGCATGGTAAATATCTTTTAGGATCATAATCATGTTTTTCATAAGCATCATTTATGTCCCTGATCCCATGAAAAATAGTGTAGTCAAATCCCGGGTAAGAGGTAACAAAACTATGAAATGGGGATATCCCGGTACCTGTACCAATAAAGAAATATTTTCTGAAATATATTTCCTTCTGTTCCAGTCTGAAAGATCCGAAAGGTCCGTTAACTTCAAGTAAGTCCCCAGGTTTGCAATTTCTGAGTTGCAATGATACATTCCCATTTATGACCTCCTTAACTAAAATTTCGATGTAATCATTTTTTTCACTGCTGTAAATCGAATATTCTCGTTGATTTAATGCTCCCTTCGGGCCAACAATAACATGCTGACCTGCAACAAACTGAATATTGTCGCGATCAAAACGAAGAACAAAGGCGCTTTTAGTCAGAAAACGAATCTCTCTGATTTTCTTCTGGTTGATATATTTAATAGTGTTTGGGTTATTAATTGTTTTTTCCATTATAGTAAACGATGTTTTTAATAAAGCCTGAAAATTTTAAACAATGTGATATATGATTTGTTCATTTAAAAAGATAGGACTACTGGATTTCGACCCAACTAAAAGCCGGACTTGCAAAAGGATTCCGCTTTGTTGAGTCAGTACCACTAGTCAGATCGTCATATCACGCTGAGAGACATGTACATATTTAATTATTCTAATTACTAATAACAAATTCAAATTTATGAAAACTATATCATTCTGGATAAAATCTTTAACGGTTATCCCACAGGTTTCAAAAGAGCAATGGGGATCCCTCGACATTATTTCAAAATGGCTTGTTGCTACCAGATCGGCAGTTTTTATTATGACTGCAATTTCGTGTGCAATCGGAGGATTGCTTGCCGCCTACTATTCTGGTAATTTTAACACCATTAACTTCATTGTATGCATGCTGGGACTGGTATTTGCACACGCCGCAAATAATTTGCTCAACGACCTGATCGATTATAAAAAAGGCATAGATAATAACAACTATTACAGGACATTGTATGGCCCGCAGATCTTTGAAAAAGAATATACATCAAGGGCAACATTCTATACCTATATTATCGTTACCCTGCTATTAGCTGTTGCATGTGGAGTTTTTCTTGTTCTTCGTACCGATAGGACAACCCTATATTTAATGACAGTCGGAATTTTGTTCCTGGTATTTTATACATGGCCATTAAAATACATTGGATTAGGTGAACTTACCGTAGTAATGGTATGGGGTCCGTTAATGATAGGCGGGGCGTACTATGTATCCTCAAACGGCCAATGGAATTGGGATATAATATACCTTAGCCTGGTTTATGCAATTGGGCCGACAAGTGTTATCTTCGGGAAACACATTGATAAGTCAGATAAGGATTCAGAGAAGAGAGTATACACGCTTCCTGTACTAATGGGTGAAAAAGTATCAAGGTATACAACAATAGTAATCTGGTTTCTTCAATATGCTCTTATAGGTTACTTTATCTTTAAAGGTATGCTTGGACTAACATTTATAATAGTACTCCTTGCAATACCTTTATACTTACAAACATCAAAAGTATTTCTTGAGCCAAAACCATCTCAGCCAATACCAGGGGTAAAAACTACCTGGCCCTTATATTTTGCCAGCTTTGCCTTTGTTTATAATAAAAGGTTCAGTATCCTGTTCCTGACAGGACTTATCCTGCAGGTTGCAATCAGTAAAATATTTTAACGAGTCAACTGTTTTTTGTTCCCGGTATATTTTATATATGCCACCAGTGATATCGCAGCAAGAGCGATCACAGCTATATATACAAATGATGGCACAGGAATCGGATCTCCTGATGCGTATGAATGCATTCCCGACAGGTAGTAATTTACCCCGAAGTATGTCATCAGAACCGATGAGAATGCAAACAGAGAAATCAGGTTAAATGTGAAAATATCCTTCATCCCCGGAATAGTACGGCTATGAATTACGATACTATATATGATAATGGTAATGAGCGACCATGTCTCTTTTGGATCCCATCCCCAGTAGCGGCCCCATGATTCATTCGCCCAAACTGCACCAAGAAAAGTTCCGATAGTAAGAAAATAAAGTCCAAGGGTAAGTGTCTTGAAGTTAATTACCGTAAGCTCATCAATAGTATTGGATATTCTTTCACGATTACTGTCGTTCGATAAAATCAGAAGTATCATTGTGATCAAACCAAGAATCGCTCCAAGACCAAGGAATCCATAACTACCCGTTATAACCGACACATGAAGGGTAAGCCAGTATGATTTCAGTACAGGTACAAGGTTTGTTATTTCAGGATCCATAAAGCTTAAATGCGCTACCATCAGAGTCATTGAAGCCAGAACGGCAGTTGCTGAAAGAGAGAATGCTGATTTGCGACTAAAGATGAATCCTGCAAGAAGTGTTACCCATGAAATAAAAATCATTGATTCGTAGCCATTTGTCATTGGCGAATGCCCGGCGATATACCATCTTAAACCAAGTCCTAGTGTATGAAAGAGGAATCCTACAAAAAGAAGCCATCCAAGGATTTTCACAAATAATGATTTTTCTTTTCTTCCCTTTATCACCATTGTAATCAGCCCGATAAGCATTATCAAACCAATTGTTGCATAAAAAGGAAAGAGCTTTTCGAAAATATTCATCTTATAATATAACAGCTCAATGTTTGTCCTCGATTTTGAAGGCAGTTCGTATTTAGCAAACATCAGTTGATAAGAGCTTACCGATTCTTCTACCTGCCTGATAACTGCAATATTATTTGTTTGAAGGGCTTCTGCCAAAACCGGGATAATCCCTTTCAGATAAGCAGAATCTTCTTTGGTAACAGCTTTTTGAAGTGCTGCTTCAGGTGAGCCCCAGTCATGAGTACCATTTTTTAAAGGGAATATTTTCATAAAATCTCCCTTGTAAATCATATAAACAATATTCACCCGTTCGTCGATTTTCATCAACTCTTTGTCCACCTTATTTCTGTCTCCTGGCGCTTTAGCATATGCAGCATTGACTTCTGCAGATAATTTATATGAACCGTTCCCTTCCAGATTAACCAGTTCAGAAAATGAAGCAAGGTTTCTGCTTATACCGAGTTTATTCTGAATATCTTTATTTGAAACCACAATCATCGGAACCTCCTTCCAATTATTAAAATCCAGATACAGGCCCAGAAAAACCTGCATTGAAGAAAGCCCCTGGAACTCATTCTCCCTTGTCACCTTACGCAGAATATCATTACTCAGTGTGAAAAGTGGCTTAGTCCTTCCCTTTTGATCCTGAACAAGTACTTTTCCAAATTCTTCAGATACAGCTTTATCAGGAACCAGTTTCTGTGCATTTACATTCAAAAATCCTGACAGCATCAGAACCAGAATGACAACAGGAACAGACTTCCGGATATTTGATTGCCAGTATCCGGCCGTTATGTTGCGGAGCAGGGTGTCCTTACTTATCATTGCCAGAATGATAAAAAAGAAAAGAAGAGCATAACCAGTATATGTAACGAGCATACCTGCCATATCGTGGTTAACTGAAAGGATGGTACCCTTTTCATCCTGATCGAAAGAAGATTGATAAAAACGGTATCCATGATATTTAAGAATATTATTCATGAAGATCACAAAAGGCTTCTGAACATTCCCGGATTTATCGAGGAGTACAACATCGCTCTTATAGCCCGAAGGACTGCTTGACCCCGGATATCTCTCAAGAATAAAATCATTTAGTTTAATGCTGAAAGGAAGAGTTATAACCTTTGATCCATAACTGATTTCGACTGTTTTGTCACCAATAGTGCATGAGCCGGAGCCAACTCGTCCATCCTCTTTGTCCCAGACATAGACAGTGGAGGATTCATTCCCGTTATAAAGATTAAAAATGAATGCATTTTTACCTGTGCTCTGTTCTGCAGGATTCACCCCCACTGCTTTTCCATTTATTTCAGCAGCATTCGGAATAATTTTTGCCAGTACCAGTTCATAATCCTTATTATTGACTTTAATTGTCTTTTTATACTCGTCAGCTGTTGAAGAAGTCATTGAATATTTCGATGAGTTCATATCAAGAATTTTGCCGCCTGCTTCCTTAATTGAATACCCAATAAATTTTTCAGTTGAAAAACAGCTGTTCTGTTCTTCGCCCTCCCGGATATGAATAGAACCTTCCCATCCAAAATATCTTGTTATACCTGCGCCTGCAATCATAAGCACAAATGAAAGATGAAAAAGGAAAACAGGAAGTTTTGATTTCTTGTAAAGCTTGAAGATTATCATCTGCCCGACCAGGTTTGCAGCCAGAAGCAGTAATATCAATTCGAACCAGAAGCTGTTATATACAGAATTGTAGGCGGCTGCAGAGCCAAAGTCATTTTCGATAAAGGTAGCAGCTGCCATAGCGAAGGCGAACAGGACGAATAGAACACCCATTAAAACCTTCGAAAAAAGAAATTTAATGTAATTCATAATATTAATTTGTTTTATGTTTTTAAATTTTAATTTGAAGACAGAAGACCTCTTCACCCTTTATCCGATATCTCAATCAGTCTTTCCTTGTCCAGAATTTTTATTTTTGAAGAATCAGAATATATTACTCCTGAATCCTCAAGTTCTTTAAGTATCCTTACCACGCATTCCTTAGCCATTGAGGTCATCTCACCCAATTCCTGCCTGGACAGGATCATATCATATTCGTCATTATTGAACACTTCGTTTGAAAAATATAATAAAACTTCAGCCAGTCTCCCCGACATTCTTTTCTGAGCCAGGTTGACCATTCTAATTTGAGTTTTAAGTGATTTGGAACTAATATCTTCGATCATGCTTTCTGCGAATTCTCCATTAACCCTTACCAACTGTTTAAAAATTTCAAAACTTATGAAACAGGCGTGAACTGTTGTTATTGCTGCCACTGAATAAGTATGCCGTGAGTTTACATAGGCTCCGGGTCCCATAATCAGCATACCCGGTAAGCCAATACTCATTATGAAATTTTTACCTTTCAATCCTTCCATGTACAGTTTGGCCATCCCATCTGCCAGAAATAATGCATTTGAGGTAGGTGAACCCTGTTTCAGCATAACTTCACCAGGCTTGAAAGTTGCTTCATACCTGTTTTGGTTAATCAGAAGCATCTCACTTTTTGTCAGTAGCTGAAAATTCTTCCATCCACTGGAACATTCCGCGCAATTCTCAATAAGATTTTGACCTGACATATTCCTTTTTTTACGGGTTTCAAAAATAGTTTTTAATAGGAACAGAAACTGCAAATCTAATAAATATCACTCTAATAATTGATATTTATCATGATAAGATACTATATCTATCAATTATATATATCGCAAATAGCATAATATCTGTTAATAAAATAACAGATGTTCTTTGTAGCTTGCAGGAGGAAATCTTAACTAATAAACTTAATATGAAAAACCTAATCAGATTACTCTCATTATTAACACTTGCAGGGTTTATTCTAACCTCCTGCGAAGGACCGATTGGCCCCGCAGGAAAAGATGCGAACGAGACCTGTAAGGATTGCCACAATTCAGCCGGTATTGACTCAGTTAAGACCATGTTTGAATTGTCAAAACATTCTTATGGAGAAGCGGCTTTTGGTGAATCAGGAACTGTTGGATGCGCTCCTTGTCATACAGCTGAAGGATTTAAGAGTGTTGTTGCAAATAATACCTCAACTGTCTTTTCAATTGTAGCACCTGCAACAACTTATTCAAACCCCTACACTTCTGCAATCGATAAATCTTATGGCGAAATGCGCTGCACTATGTGCCACAATAAATTGCACACAGGTTATACTAAGGACGATTTCAATACGTTTACAACAGTTGCAGCCGTACCAATGACCTTTTTTGGAGGCGCTAAAACAATTGATCTGCAACAGGATGGTGCCAAAAGCAATTTATGTATTAAATGTCATCAGCCACGTCCATTTACCAGAACATTCGGTGATAAAAATGTTATTGACTATACAGCTCTTGTCAGTTCCCCCACTACTGTTTTCTTTGATGGTGCCAATCCTACATCAACAGCAAACGTCAATACAATCAGACCCGGCTACAGAACTCATCCTCATTACGGAACTGTTGGAGCTATTTATGCAGGTAAAGGTGGTGTAGAATTTGGAACAGGTTATACAAATTCACAACACACAACTGTTGCTTCATGCGTGGATTGCCATATGGCTCCCGTTACTGGAAGAACAGGTGGTCATACATTTTTTGCAAAAGGTAACTTCAACGGATGTAACGTAGCTGGTTGCCACGCAGCCGCTCCTATCACATCATCCACCACAACTGCATATTGGGCAGCAACAAGAACTGAGATCAAAGGCCTTCTAAACAGCCTTGCAGCAAAACTGACCATTGGCGGAGTGGATATTCTCAACAGAAACCCGGTTTCAGCTGAAAAATCTTATGTTAACTACGATTATAATTTTGATGGAACAGCTGAAGACTTTTTAGCAGGTGTAAATCTTTGGGCAGGATTAACTAACAATAATTATGATGGTTATCTTAATATCTACGATCCAAACACCAACCCACTGGGAACAGCCCAAAATGCAAAACAGTTCCAGAATCCTGCACCATCAGGCCTAAATGCAGCTCAGACAGCCTATAACTTAACTCTTCCAAAACTTGTTTTAACAAATGCACAGTTCGGAGCAATTATCAATTTCCAGCTTTGCCTCAGAGATTATAGTTTGGGAATTCACAATACGAAGTATGTCAGAACCCTTTTGACAAATTCTCTTGCAGCGATCTAGTAAGTATATTAAATAAAAGAATCGCATATATCTAAAGAGGCTGTCCAAACGGGCAGCCTCTTTTGTTTTACAATTACATAAATCGCTCACCAATGAACCTGGCAGATTTAAAGACCCCCTGGCTAACTACGGCAGAAGGGAGATGCCCATTTACATTTTAAAAAAGTTTTTCTGTAGTCTGATTTTCTGTATTTCAATTTATTACCCCTTTCTGGATTCGTACGTGATTGATCTCTGAGGTTGTGCAAAAGTCACCAAAAACTTTTGCGATAAACTCAGTCCCATTGTCACTGCGGATCTCCTCTGGTTTGCCTCTCCATTCAATCACACGTTTTACTCGTTCAATTACTTTTAATGATGGAAATGAATAATCAATGTCAATAGCCAATGCTTCACGATTAAAGTCATCAAGTATGTTTAAAGTTCTGAACTTCAAATGTTCCAGACATGAGGGTTCATTCAAAATATTTTTGCACTCTTGTCGTTATGACAAATGGCTCTGAAAGAGCCAGATATGAATAACCCCTGGTGCAACCGGGGGTAACAGTGAATAAACCGTTGTAAGCTCCAACGGAGCGTAATAAAAGTCAGGGAAAGTACCTCTCATCTATCTCTAATCCGGACTCTAAAA
>JANXXP010000036.1 GCA_025350595.1 Bacteroidota bacterium | reverse complement strand
GAACTATGTATTTATGTACATGAGTGGGATTTTAACAAATATGAAACATAAATCCATTATCGTGAACGGTACATCAAATCATGCACATATCCTTTTGGGATTAAATCCATCCATTTCAGTGTCAGATACGGTGCATGAGATCAAAAGAAGCTCTTCTCTATTTATTAATAAGGAGAAACTTTGTATCGGTAGATTTAACTGGCAGGAAGGCTATGGCGGTTTCTCTTATAGCCGCACGCAAATTCCTAATATTTACAATTACATTGAGAATCAGGAATCACATCATAAATTAAAAACATTCCAACAAGAATATATTGACTACCTTAATACCAATGAGATGGAATTTGATGAACAATTTTTATTCGATTTTTTGGAGGATTCTGTTTAACCTCTACGAGGTATAGAGAATATTCCTTTCAATTATGCTACAATAGTTTAAGCCCTACGGGCTAAGGTCAAAACGGAATTAACTATCTCTGAAAGCACTCCTATCAAGATATGTCGATATATTAGAATTCAACATCCGGTAACCCGTTTGGCTTTAACATAATATCATTGACGATGTTTTGACATTATACGTTTCGCCAGGACACGTTGCAAGACATCTCAGCCTTCTATGAGATTTCTTTTCGTCAAAATGCCAACTTTGCTGATGACTTCCTTCAGATTCCGCCTCACGGTGAACACCTTTGTCATTCGCTAACACTTCCTATCAACCCGGTGTGTACAGAAACTTGCACCCTGCAAGTGAACGAACTATGCCTGACATACTAAAAAAACCGTCCCAATTTCTTGAGACGGTTTCTAATTTAATCAATTATTTTAAAGTCAACTATGACTTTTTGATTAGTGAGCTGGTTTTACAGCTGGCGTAGTAAAGTGAACCGATTTACCCAGACTTTTAAGTCCTGCAGGATTCAAAGTCAATGTTGCAACAAATTTAGGAGTACTGAGTGGATCCTGCTCAGCCATACTTACTCCATTCTGAAGAAGGTCATAAGTAATTGTCATTTTTGGGAATGGCCCTGTTGCGTCATAGGTTCCTGTTCCCTCTATGAAATAATCAGGTTGTACTGCGCCTTTATATTTTGTTCTGCAGTAGAACTGATTTGGAATAGTAACTACTCCGGTGCCTGCATTAATAGTAATACTTGCAGTACCGCCTTTAAATATAACTTCACCCCAGAAATCGCTCATCCAACCAAATGCCAGACCTTTAATTTGTAAGGAACACCCCTGGAATGTTACAACCTCACTCGGATATTCAAATCCTTTGCTATCAAATCCTTTCCATGTACCAGAGAATGGACTAACAGGATAAGTAACTTCCTTGGTGAATGCATAAGTTGAACCAGTTTTAACTACATATCCAAGATAAACCCGGTACGAAGAACAAACAAACTGGTTTGTCATAACATTTGCAAAAGATACAACTTCATTCTGTATACCTCTTTGCTTAAATGTTAAATCAATACTTACGGGGATTGGAGAATTAAAGTCACCAGCATCAACAGTGGCAAAAATATCTGTAGCTACATAATACTTCCCGTTAGGAAGAGTATTCCATTTAGCGTAGCTTTCGAAACCTGTAGTATTAACTGTAGTCTGTGCAGTTTTATCAGCTTTCCGGATGAGGAGCCTCATATCGACTGCAGCCGTGGGAGCTAGATCCAAACCTATTGCAGCCAAAGAACCTGTTGTCCAGGTCATATTCATATCCAATGGTGCATCAGGATTAACAGTTTCAAAACTCCATATCGGGCTTGTCTGTGTAATTCCTTTGGCATCAGTAGCAACAATTTTCCAATTATATTTGGTTCCCACTACTACAGGTACTGTTAAAGAAGTTGCGGTAACATTACTCTGATACAGAGCAGGGTCGTCACCGGTTCCGAAATAGACATTAAAATTATTCGATGCTCCTCCGGCATTTGTAGATGCCCATTTCAGGTCAACTGTTGAACCCGATAGATCAAGAAATCCTTGGACTGGAGCTTCAAGCGTTGGGATTGTAAAAGCTTGCTCTTCGGTGAATGCAACCGCTGATTCCTTCTTACAACTTTGCATTGTATATAAGGCGGAAAGGACGAGCAACATTACAAAAATCAAATTTTTCCTTTTCATATTTAATAATATTTTATTCACGTTTATGTTTCTAGTACAATAATACTTATACAGATCTATTAATATGGTCCATAATAAGTAAGTGTATCTGTAGTCGCCCTGCTAGTTGGTCCGGCACCCCAATATACTGACATATATATCGTCTTTGTAGCAGGATCATATCGATTGGGATATGTTGAAAGGAGTTTAACTGCAGCGTTAGTGGGATCCACAAGTGTAATTGGATTAGGAACGGAAGCTTCGCTTATTGTTATCAGCCAGTTACCAATACCTCCAACAGCGGATGATGCACTAGGAGCAGCCCAGTAAAGCAGATTTGTAATCTTAACTGTATTCGGACCAGCGGTAGCCAGTTTCATAGTCCTGTTCTTATACCATCCGGTATAATCAGGATAAGGATCTCTCAAAATATATCCTTTCATCTTATAAGTACCTTCCCATTTATTGGCAATCGGTAGCTGCCACAATACAGTTTGCATATTAGCTGCTACAGTAACTCCGTTGCTTGCATCTTTAATTGTCAATGGAATCATATATTTACCGGTCAGTCTGATTGTATCAGCCCTGCTAACTCTAACATGAACATATGCGTTCCTTGTTCCTGCCTTAATAGTTACAGGGTTATCAAGAACTGTGAAAGACGGATACAGTTTGTAACTCCAATGTATAGATGTATCTGCTGCCTGAACCTCAGCGGTATAAGCATTCATAGCGGCATTATCAACTGAAAAATTAACTACTATGTCGCTTGTAGGCAGAGCATCAGTTGCTATGTTTACCAGAAATTTAAAAACCTGGTCAGTTGCAACAGGAGCAATTGTAAAGGTTTGCGCTCCATTATTGGCAATCTGTGCATACATTTTCCCTTTCAGGCTGGATGTCCAGTCCTCTCCAATCTTATCCTTCAGACATGAAGTTACAAGTAGTACAACTGCCAGAAAGGATATTTTTATGAATATTTTGTTTCTCATATTCTTTTTTTTTATCGTTAGTTATTTTTGAAAGGGATCCCAGAATATATGTGTCGTAAACAGAGTGACAGGTCCCTGAGCAGTAACATTGGCTCCATTAGTGTTTATTTCTGTTTGAGGATATAACAACCTGACGGGAGGCTTAGAATTAAGTTTTGCAGGATCCTGCGAGAAGTGAATGAAACTTGGGAAATGCGTTCTCCTGTAGTCAGTCCATATTGGCATTGGGTCGACACCGTTTAATGCAATCCATTTTTGAGTAATTATAGTTTCCAGTTTGTTTGGAGCTTCATTGAAATTTACCAGAGGTTTTCCGCCCTGGCTCAAATAATCAGCAGCATCAGCAGCATTCCCTCCAAGATAAACGATCGATTGTGTCACGCCTCTTTGATAAAGTGCTTTTACATCCCCTGCAATAATGCCTTTCTGTGCGGCTTCTGCCTGGATGAAAAGACTTTCAAAATCTGTCAATAAAGGTGCGGACTGTGTTGGGCCTTTTAAGAGACCACGACCCAAGGGTGAAGTTGTGGGTACAGTACCAAGAAGCAGAGCTCCAAAATAATTCCCTTTGATAACTGTACCACCTGTAGTATAAGGTGCAAATATTAACAACTTACGTGGATCGTTATTATCGTTTAGGAAATCAACTGCATCCTGACCGGCCATAGTATAGGTAATGCCATCAGCCTGGGCTGAACCATCTACTTTGTAAAAGTTCTCCCAGAATGGATTCATCTTATTGTTTGAATTCGTATATCCCGGATTTGCCATTGCTCCTTCACCTGCACCTATAAAATCAACTGATGTGCTTGATGAGGAAATAGCAGAAGAAATATATGATGCTCTTGACGCAATTCCAGACTGATTTACAAGCAATCTGAGCTTCAGTGTGTTTGCAAATTTGACCCATGCAAACATATCGCCGTTATAGACTATGTCATAAGATCCTACTGTTACTGCATCAGCAGGTAAAGTGTGAATGATAGCCATTGCATCATCGAGCTTAACAACCAGGGAGTCATAGATATCCTGCTGATTATCATAAGCCGGCTTGAGTATCTGAGGTGTACCAGATTTCAGAGCCTGAGTATATGGCACGTTTCCGTAGCAATCAACAAGTGCCTGAAAGATATATGCCTTCATGATCATGGCGATAGCTTTGTAAGGTGCTGCTTGAGCAGAAGTTGAATTTTTCTCAATATAATCATAGTTTGCAAGGTTAACATAGAAATTATCCCAAATACCCTGGTATGAACTGTTAAGTAGATTATATTGTGTCAGGTTCGTCGGCTGTGCATAGCCGCCGCTGATACTCCAGCTACCATACCAGAGATAGATAAAGGTAAAGTTATCGGGATTAGTTACCAAGCGTGCAGTAGTATTGAGAGCTGCCGGCAAAACAAGGTTTGGCGGAACAGCTGAAGCTGAATTGGGGTTGGTTTCATCAACACTTAGAAAACTTTTTTTACAAGCGCTTCCCAAAACAAGCAGTACAGTTAATAATATTAATAGTTTCTTCATATCTTTTTATATTTCTACTTAGAAAGTAAGTTTAACACTAAACCCGTAAACTCGCGTAGGAGGTGTCTGGTTATAATCTGTATTTCCGACCGCATTACTAGCTCCGTTTTGATTGTTGAATTCCGGATCAGTCCAGAAGTTTGTCTTTGGACGAAGCATGATAAGGTTTCTGCCAACAACACCAATCTGGGCACCCTTAATTGCACCGCCAAACATATTCTTTACAGGAACATCATATGAAAGAGATACTTCTCTTAATTTCCAGAATGCGGCACTGGTAATATATGTACTCTGTACAGCTGTGTAATCAGAATTTGTCCAGAATAAGTGTCCTGCGTTCTTAACTACAACGTCAGTATTGGGAGAAAAGGTTCCATCACCATTTGCAGTCACTGAATTTGGAACAACAAAACTCTGACGGCCGTTTTGAGCGGTGTGCCAGGTAGCACCGGTGAAGTCAAGCTGAGCTCCTACATTGTTATTAATTACGTTGCCAGTCCTGTATTCACCTACTACGTTAAGGGTTATTCCTTTATAGTTAAAGCTATTTGTCAGACCTAAGAGATGATTTGGGTTACCATGTCCTATGTTTTTAAGAGCCGGGTCTTTAATCGGATAACCTGTAGAAGGGTCTACAATAATACGCCCTTGAGGATCTCTCTGAACATCTGATACCAGTATTGCCGGGAATTGTTTTCCAACAACTGCGTAAGACACGTCAGAAATTGATAACTGGTCCAATCCCGGGAGTATCGATAAAACTTTACTTGTCTGGTAAGTGTAGTTGACAGTCAGATTCCAGTCGAAATCACCAAAATTGAGCAGGGGAGTGAGTCTGAAGTCTGTTTCAATACCCTGTGTCTGCAGTTCGCCTGCATTGATGAATGCACTTGCGTAACCTGTTGCATAAGAAATTGTTGCAGGGATCGTTTGGTCCTTTGTTTTCGACTGATAGCCATTCACATTCAGATGAAATCTGTTTCTGATGAAGCTCATTTCCACACCAGCCTCAATTTCATTAGTAATTTCAGGTTTCAAATTTGGATTGCTTAATGTCTGATTAAGTTCAAAACCGCCAAGAGCTCCGTATGGGAATCCGGTACCACCATTTCCATAACCTGCATTAAAGGATGGCAATGTTGCATACCAGTTAGAAAGCGATATTTGTCCGGTTTTTGACCAGCCGCCTCTTACCTTTAAGAAGCTCAGGACTGCATTATCTTTCAGTGCAGGTATTGCATCAGAAAGAATCAAACTTGCATCAACGCCGGGATAGAAGAAAGAGCGGTTTGCCTTTGTTAGTCTTGAATCCCAGTCATTTCTTGCAGAAGCATGAATGAACACAAAATCTTTATAACCTAATGTCAAATCACCAAACACACCAATTGAATTACGGTTCAGCATTTCTTCACCTACTCCTGGTTCTCCTAGTCTGTTGGAGATATTATATAAGAGTGGTATGACAAGAGAATTGTTATTAACACTTACCCTTCTGTATTTGTTGGAATACATGGAGTTTCCAAGAATCACTTTTCCACTGAAGTCATTTATCTTTTTGTTCAACTGCACCAAAAAGTCACCGGTCAGAATAAGACTGTTGTAGAGCTGATCTGCTGATACACCTGCAAATGGTGATAAAGTTGCATTGTTTCCGGCCGCCCAGGCGTCACTTTTCATATAGTTGTTATTTACAACCGGATCCCTATAAGAATTATTGGCTGTCGAGGAATATGTAAGACCTGCGCGATACGAAATGTCGATCCATGGCGCAGGAGTAATAGATATTAACCCGGAACCCAGGAGATCTTCCTTCCTTGTTATATTTCTTGAGTAATTTAGCTGCCAGTAAGGGTTAGGATAATATGCGTTGAAATAACCATTTACATTTGCAAACTTATTATTTACAACATCCTTGTAATTTGTAAGATCAATTTCACCCGGGGTATTCAGCACATTCCAGTAAACCGGTCTCTGCTGATTATAATCACCACCGGAAACATTCGTATTTGTTTCTGTGAAACCCATTGAAAAATCAGCATGGAAGATACCGGTTGTCCTTGATCCTGACATACGAACCCCTGTTCTTCTGTTCTTATCCATTGGAATAGTACCGGTAGTATTAACATCCTGAGCTGACAGGTAAAAACTGTTTTTGTCATCTCCTACTGAATAGGATATGTCATTCTGAGTTGATACACCTGTTTGAAAGAACTTACGTTTTCCGTCTTTTACATTACTGTAAGGAACCATCTGGTATGAACCATCAACGAGAACACCGCCAAGCGGAACCATCTGCCCATTATATTCGGGTCCATAAGACTGATTTTCATAGGATGTGAAAGGTTCAGTGTTTCTATCACGGCCTATCCAGAATGTATAATTTGGTGTATAATTTACTGTATCCTCACTTGATCCTGATCCAAACCGTGTCTGAAGTTTAGGAAGGTATGAAACTGACTCAAATGTTGTGGTATTACTTATTTTTACAACAGGCTTTCCAGCAAGAGAGCCTCTTTTTGTTGTAATCACAAGAACTCCGTTAGATGCAGCGTTCCCGTAGAGAGCTGCGGCACTTGCACCTTTCAGAACATCAACATTGCCGATGTCGTTAGGGTTTATTGAATTCAGGAATCCGGCATCAACCGGTACACCGTCGAGAACTACTAAAGCCTGGTTACTAGCCAGGAAATGGCGGTTTCCTCTCAATGTAATTTTAGTATCAGGGTTGACACCATTATTAACTGTGTTAATCTGCAAGCCTGAAACTTTACCGGCCAGTCCATTAACTACGTTACTAACACCGGCCTGGGTAAGCTGTTTATCAGATACCTGAGCAGTAGCAACCCCAAGTTCTTTTGCCTGCCTTTTAATACCAAAGGCCGTTACAACAACTTCGTTTAAACCCAAAAGATCGGGGTCCATTACTATGTCAATTACTTTACGAC
>JANXXP010000034.1 GCA_025350595.1 Bacteroidota bacterium | reverse complement strand
AGAAACTTAGGAATAATATTTCTCAATTTATCAAAATCGAGGTTTTGTATTACGAATTGTATAGGGAGAGCACCCCGGGAGGCTAGCCCGTTTCAACGATATTCGCATATTTCCTGTTGAGGAGCAAACTATTGCAGTCGGGCTAGCCTCCCGGGGTGCTCTCCCTATACAATTCGTAATACAAAACCTCGATTTTGATAAATTGAGAAATATTATTCCTAAGTTTCTTGATGCTGCAAGAAATGATAGAACATTCCAGAACGTCGATGTGAACCTTAAGTTTAACAAGCCGGAAGCTGATATTGTGATTGACAGAATTGAAGCAAGAGAACTGGGACTTACAGTAAAAGATATTAACGATGTTCTGATGAGTGCATTTAGCGGCAGACGATCAGATTATTTCACAATGAACGGGAAACAATACCAGGTAATTACGCAGGTTAAGTTAACCGACAGACAGGTCCCTAATGATATCCTTAAGTTATATGTCCGAAACAGTAAAGGAGTTTATATCTCACTGGCTACTGTACTAAAGATAGTGCCTAATGCTATCCCTCCTACCCTGTTCCATTATAACCGTTATAAAGCAGCAACTTTTTCAGCAACTCTTTCAGGTAACAATACAATTGGCGATGGAGTAAAAGCAATGCAGAAGATAGCAGATAAACTGCTTGATGAAAGTTTCCAGACATCCCTAAGCGGCCCTTCACGTGATTATTCCGAGAGTTCTTCAAATACAGCTTTTGCATTCACATTGGCACTAATACTGATTTATCTTGTTCTGGCTGCTCAGTTTGAAAGTTTCAAGGATCCGTTTACGATTATGTTAACAGTGCCTCTGGCTATTGCAGGCGCTATGCTGACTTTGTCGATTTTCGGGCAAACTATGAATATCTTTTCGGAGATAGGAATGATTATGCTAATTGGATTAGTAACTAAAAACGGGATCCTTATTGTAGAATTTGCCAACAAGAAAAGAGAAAGGGGAATTGCGCTCAGGCAGGCTGTAATTGAGGCCTCCACTCAACGTTTACGTCCTATTCTTATGACCAGTCTTGCAACTTCACTTGGAGCATTACCAATAGCATTGAGCCTGGGCTCAGCAGCCACCAGCCGTATTCCATTAGGTATTGTTGTCGTTGGAGGTATCTTATTTTCGTTGGTTCTGACACTATTTGTAATCCCTTCGGTTTACACATACATTTCAGGAAAAGAAAAAGTAAGCATTGATGACATTGAAAACAAGGTATAATGAATTGTAAATGTGAATATTAATGAAAAAGACTCTTTTATATATATTTTTATTACTTCCGCTAATCACTTCGGCACAGGTACCACTCTCTATTACCAATGCCATTGATACCGCCCTTCTGAACAACTTTGATATACTGATAGCAAAGAGCAATACCGATATCAGCAGAGTAAGTAATTCATTTGGTAATGCTGGCGGATTACCATCAGTAAATGGTACTGCCAGTGATAATAATTCTCTTTACAACCTGAAGCAAAAAACAGCCAGCGGGCTCGATCTGACTAAAGACAATGTAAAGAGCAGCTCAATTAATGCCGGTGTAACAGCCAGTATTATTCTATTCAACGGATTTAAAGTTACTGCTACAAAAGGGAAACTGAATTACCTTCAGAATCTGAGTGAACTGCAGCTTAATCAACAGATACAAAATACCATAGCTCAGGTTATGGTAATGTATTATGACATTATCCGACAGCAAAGTTACCTTAACATTATCCAAAGTTCACTGGATGTTTCATCAAAAAAACTGGATATCGTTAAGGATAGATATAATGTAGGGATGGCTAATGATGCTGATCTACTGCAGGCTCAGATAGATCTGAATACTGCGGAACAGAACATCAGAAGTCAGCAGTTGATTATTGAAGAAGAAAAAACCAGTCTTCAACAATTGATTGGTATAAAACATTATTTTCCTGTTACCATACATGATACCATACTGGTTGATAAAAATATTAAACAGGACAGTATTATAAATTATCTGGAAAATAATCCGCAGTACCTCTCAGCTGATCAGCAGATAAAGATAAATGAACAGATTGTAAAAGAGCAGAATGCACAGCGCTATCCTTCTCTCCGACTCAATACCGGATATAATTTTACTTATAGCAGCAGTTCGGCAGGATTTAATTTGTTTACCCAGAATTATGGTCCTACTGTTGGCGCAACAATGCAAATCCCGATTTTTAACGGAACTATTTACAAAACCCAGCAGGATGTAGCTAAGTATAATGTTGAGATCGCAAAAATTCAGAAAGAGAAGCTACTCTCATCCCTCAAAGCAGATGCAATAAATACATATAAGTCGTACGAGAATACTTTACAGCAAATGGATTCGCAACAAATGAGTTATGTAAATGCCGGGAAACTGGTAGAGATTGTTATCCAAAGATTCAGGGCTAATCAGTCCACAATTCTCGATGTTAAAGCTGCTCAGGCTAGCCTCGAGGGAGCAGGATATATGTTTGTTAATCAGCAATATGCTGCCAAGGTTGCTGAGATTGAATTGAAAAGGCTTATTTACCGTTTAACATTTTAAAAGCCGTCTTATTCTCTGTAAAGTCTTTGAACTATTACAGGAAATATCAGAAGGGTAAGTAATGTTGCACTTATCAAACCTCCGACAATCACAATTGCAAGCGGCTTCTGTGTTTCAGAACCTATTCCGGTTGAAATTGCTGCTGGCAAAAGTCCGAAAATCGCCATTAAGGCAGTCATGACGACCGGGCGAACACGGCTAATAACTCCGGTTTTTAAAGCGTCATTAAGAGGAATTCTTTTTGCAAGATTTTGTTTAAACACCGAAATAATAATTACACCATTCTGGATACAAATTCCAAACAGGGCAATAAACCCTATCCCGGCCGCAATGTTAAAGTGGGTTCCACTAATAAGTAAAGCTAATATTCCCCCAACCAGTGCAAAAGGGATATTCATCAGAACAAGCAATACGTCTTTTATTTTTCTGAAAAGAATCAGCAAAATGATAAAAATGATGACAAGGCTTATAGGCACCACTATAGATAATTTTGTCATGGCTCTTATCTCGCTTTCATATTCACCACTCCACTGAATTGTATATCCTTTTGGCAAGTTAATCTCAGAATTCAGTTTCTTTTGGGCCTCTGCCACTGTGCTGCCAAGGTCTCTGCCTCTGACAGCAAATGCAACAGCAGAAAAGCGTTTATTATTATCACGATAAATAAATGAAGGGCCGCTACTTAAACTAATATTTGCAATTTCTTTAAGAGGAATTTTTTCTCCTGAAGAAGCAGGAATCATTAGTTCGCCAATTTCAGTTTCAGACTTCCTGAATTGATACTGATAACGCACACGAATATCGAATTTTTTCTCTCCTTCATATAACTGAGTAGCAGCTTTCCCTCCAATTGCAAGTTCAATTACAGCATTAGCTTCAGCTGCAGAAATACCATAAGCCGCCATTTTACTTCTATCCAATTCTATTCGCAATTCCGGCTGACCAAGATTCTTAAGAATCCCGACATCTTCCATACCCCTGATTGATTTTACATTCTCGCTGACCTTACGGGCAATACTTGAAATAGTATCTAAGTTCTCACCAAATACTTTTACAGCCTGATTTACATTTATGCCAGCTACCGCTTCGTTCACATTATCGATAATGGGCTGGGAAAAGCTCCACACTGCTCCAACATATTTTGAATCCAGCCTTTCCTGCATTTTATCAATGAGTTGATCTTTTGTCAGGTGCGATTTCCATTGTTCCTTGGGATAGAGATCAACCAGGCATTCAACATCATAAAATCCTTTTGGATCAGTTCCATCATCAGGTCTTCCTATCTGAGTAACCACTTCATGCACTTCCGGGAATCTCAAAAGGTCGTATCGCATACTATCGGCAAGGATTTTGGCCTGAGGTAAAGAAATACTCATTGGGGCACTTCCTTCTACCCAGAGTGATCCTTCATCGAGATGAGGAATAAATTCAGTGCCAAGAAATTTTGCCGACATGAATGTTAATAAGATGACTGCCATTGCTAAACCCAGACTGAATTTTTTATGCCCCATTATCCAGTTGTAAAAGATCTCATAGTATTTTATCATGCCTGATACAATCGGGTTATGTTTCTCGACCACATTTTTATGGAGTAGTCTGCTAGTCAGAGCGGGAACAAAAGTAAGTGTAAACAACAATGCACCGAGTAATGCAAATCCAAGTGTATATGCAAGAGGTGAGAATAATTTCCCCTCTACTTTTTCAAACGAAAAGATTGGAATAAGTGCAGTGATAATAATGAGTTTGGAGAAAAGTATTGCCTTTCCCATGTTTACTCCGGTTCGTCTGATGAGACCAAGCTTTGCCACTTTATTGAATTTTTCCATCCCGATCTCAGCGGCATAGTAACCTAGAGCAACAAAGACCCCTTCCACCATCACCACGGCTCCATCAATTAAAATCCCAAAATCAATTGCCCCTATGGAAATGAGATTGGCAAACATCCCTTTCATATAAAGCATTATGAATGAGAATAAGAGAGAAAGCGGAATAATCAGCGATACAATAAGAGTAGCACGCCAATCCCTCATAAAAATCAGGATTACTGCAGTTACCAGAATTATACCAAGCAAAACATTATGAAAAACAGTATGTAAACAGAAATTTATCAGATTTTGTCTGTCATAAACAGTTTGAACTTCCACTCCGGCAGGCAGAACCTTAGTATTAAGTTCTTTTACTTTTTCTTTAAGCGCTTTAAGTACCGGTCCGGGATCAATTCCTTTTCGCATCAAAACAATACCCTCGACTACATCCAGATCATGACCTCTGGCCACCATTCCTAAACGGGGTTGATTCGATTCTACAACCACTGCAACATTTTTAACAAGAAGCGAAGTACCCTTACTGTTTTTTAAAACAATATTTTTGATATCCTCAATGTTGTTAATCAGGCCAATTCCACGAACGACAAATGCCTGTGATGACTTTTCAATTACATCGCCACCTACGTTGACATTGCTCTTGCTTATGGCATCATATACTTCAAGTGCTGTAAGATCGTACTGAGTAAGCAGATCAGGATTTACGTTTACATCATAAGATTTTACAGGACCACCGAATGCTATTACATCTGCAACACCGGGTACTGTATGGAGAGCCCGGTCAACTACCCAGTCCTGAAGGGTGCGAAGTTCTGTTGGAGAATGAGTTGCAGAATGAATAGTGTAGCGAAAAATCTCATCGGTGGGACCCGTTGGAGGGGTAAGCTCAGAAACAGCCCCATCAGGAAAATCGATAGAAGGTAACAATCCATCAATTTGCTGCCTGGCATACATGTCGTCAACATTATCTTCAAATACCAGTGTCACGACTGAAAGACCAAAAAGTGACTGGGACCGGAGATTAGTTTTCCTTTGAACGCTGTTCATAGCAATTTCAACAGGTATTGTAACAAATCGTTCCACTTCCTGTGCACTACGTCCTGGCCATCGGGTTATAATCTGAATCTGGGTATTAGTAAAATCAGGAAAAGCAACAATGGGAGTTTTAATAAAACAGTATATCCCGACAATTGCCAGTATACCCGTCATGAAAAAAACAAATAACTTGTGCCGTAATGAAAAAGAAATAATATTCTTAACTAAGTTGTTCATATTAAATTTTGGATCACTTTTCTGTTATGTAGCTATATACTTTTTAATGCAGTGAATATAAATAACCCATTTCTTGAAATGAGTAAATCGCCCTCCTGCAATGCATCACTATCAAAAAAATTCACATTATTGAAAGTTTTTAGAATAGTAACAGGTTTAATTGTCACATCGCATTTCCCACCATATTTTAACACATAGCTTTTGTTGTCTTCGAAAATAATTGAATTGGTTTTGACAGCAAACATCTTCTTTTCCTCCGGAAAAAGTATTGCCACTCTTGCATACATCCCTGGTTTCAAAATAAGGTCCTTATTATCAATCCTGATCTTTACACTTATTACTTTAGTATCAGGGTCAAGCAGGTTAGAAATACGTTCCACCTTTCCACTAAACTTTTTATCCGGATAACTTAAGGTAATAACTTCCGCTTCAGAGCCAACTTTGATTTTTGAAATATCTGATTCATATACATTTGCTGTTGCCCAAAGTTCTTTCAGGTCGGTAATTATGAAAAGGCTTTCGTTTGCATCCGGACGAAGCTCCATTCCGGGAGTGACGTTTTTTTCAACAATAAATCCACTTATTGGAGCTTTAATCACGTAACCAGAGCCTGTGGAATCGTTTGATGAAAATGAGCTTCCATTTATTTTTAGAATCTCCCTGATTTTATTTAATTGCGCTAAAGCTTTCTGATATTCATTTTGAGCTATAAGATAATCTTTATCTGAAGTTACACCGCTGCTTTGCATATTTTTTGCCACCTCAAGGTTCTTTCCTGCTATAACAACCTCCGACTGAGAAGATTTAAGTTCATTATAATAATTTGCCATATCTGAACTTTCAATTATAGCAAGGGTTTTTCCTTTTTCAACATAGTCGCCAAGCGAAATCCTAACATCATTAACATGACCGCTTACAAGAGGATAAATTCTTGAGACCTTATCTTCAATAAAAGCAATTTTACCCGAAAGAGAAAGTTCGCTATTAACAGGTTCTTTTCGTAAAGTATCGAAAGTAATATTCTTCAAAAGAGAATCGGTAATACAAAATTTCCCTGCAGAAGCCAAATCGGGAGAAACATGGTTCCCGCATGAAGACAAAAATAAAAAAGTAGTTAAAACAGCTGTTTCAAACAATAAACTTTTGCGTCGCATAATGATTTAATTAATAACTGTTGTACCAGTGGCAAAATTTAAATTTTCAATCGCGTCAAGACGACTATTCTGAAGCTGAAAGTATTCGTTTTTCGAATCTTTATATGTTTCATAATAATCTATAAATTCCAATAAGCTAATAGTGTGATTTTTATAAGCGCTTGTGATTCCATCAAACAATTTATCATAACTGCTGTCAAATTTTTGCATTGATTCTTTATAGAGCTTATCAAACTCTAAAAATTGCGTGAAAGCTTTGCCAACATCGCTTTTTACTTCAAGTTCTTTCTGGTTTCGTAGTACTTTAGTCTCTTCAATTCTGTTTTCGGCTATCTTAATGTTTCCCTGGTTTCTATTCCAGATGGGAAGGTCGAAACCTAAAGAGATTGAATTATAATTAGGAATGTAACTTCCTGCTCTGTCGTAATTTGCACCTATAGTAACATCTGGAATACGCATTGCCCTTTGCAATGAAAGATTCAGTAGCTCAGTTTGTATTTGTGTATCTGAAATTTTTAAATCATACCTGCTTGTCAAACCCAGATCGAGTAGTTTGTCAAGGTTTAAAGATGAAAAGTTTAAACTATCATACATGGAAATATCAACGACAGGTTTTACGTTTCGCATAAGGGAATCGCCTGTAAGTAAAACAATATTGCTTTGTTTTTCTGTAAGGCTTTTAAGTACCCCCAATTTTTCATTCTCCAGACTAAACTGCAATGCTTGTAACCGTGCCAGTTCTTTAAATGGAACATTGCCTTTCTGGTATTCTTTGCTATAAGCATCTATCAATGATTTTAACGCAGTAAGTTCAAGGTCATAAATTGAAAGAGATTGTTGCAAAAAATAAAGATCAAAAAAAGAGGTCCTCAATTCATAATGCAGAGTCCGCATAAGATCATAAAACTGATAATGTGCCACTTGCGTATTGATTTTTTCAATATTTATCCTTTTATTTTTTTTACCTGCCAGATAAATCAACTGCTGAAACGATATTGCAAATTCTCCTGTTCCTGGTACGTTAAACCATTTCTTCGATGGTGAGTTATATGCTTCTTTGTCAATACTCAGATTTGGGTTGTCCCATAACTTTGCCTGAAGAACTGACGCCTCAGCCTCTGAAATCTGGTATTTGGCAGCAAGCAGGTCAAAATTATTTATGAGAAACAGGTTTTCTGCATCCTTAAGTGACAATGAAACAGTATCTTCAGCTACTTTTTTCTGGGCTATAAGATTAGCTGAAATGTAAAAAAAAGTAAAAATCAGGATTAAAAGTTTATTCATCAGGTCCAGACTTAATAAATTCTATTCGCGCAAAATTAAATCCATTTTTAAATAATAAACAATCAGTAGAAGTAAAATGTATCACAAAATGAACAATTTATGATTTCTTTAACTATGCTTTAACTTTATATAAAGAGAAATACTGACTGATATGGAATTTCATAAATGTGATGCAATTGTTAAACCCAAGAAAATAGTGGTTCTAAACTTTCGATCTGAGATTCAGAGGCACAGTTAACTTAAAACTTATGTTCCTGCCCATGTTGTAAATACCGCTTCTGCCCGACGGGTTATTCGGATACTCTTCAAAATATTTTAACCTGCTCATATGAGACTGATAAGCAACATCAGTAATATTATTACCCAGGATATTAATACTGAAAAGCACTTTCCCCTGGTGGTTTGTAATATCAGCACCCACTCCGGCATTAAAAAGGACATAACCAGAGGTTGGAGTTTCAGTATTATCAGCTAAATATACTCTGTCTTGTTTCCCAAAACACTCCACTCCTATCTTTATATATGTTGAATTCAGATGTTTAAACATTTTTTTTATATTAGCCCTTAATTCTGTATTTGTATGAAGAGGAGGAATAAATGGCAGGAATTTAGAACTATCATTTATCTGTATTCCGGATCCGCCTTTGTTCAAAGCATAAGTTACAGAGATGGAATTTTCAAAATGAAGCCAGTCATAAGGGTGTATATCGAGATTAGCCTCCCATCCATATAATTGCGCTTTAGCCTGTTGATATTTGAAAGTCTGATTACCACCTGTTATCACCGAATCTTGTCCGAGATGGTTTAGTAATTTCTGATTAAAAATATAGTTGGTAATATTATTAATAAACATCTCCAGATTACCACTAACATGATCTGATCTGTATGAAATCCCAAAATCTTCCTGAAGACTGAATTCTGGTTTTAAAGCAGTATTCCCAATCTGGAAAATCAGTGTCCCCGGATGTACACCATTAGCCGATATTTCAGCAATATTTGGTGCGCGGAATCCACGTGCAATATTTCCTTTTACCAAAAACTTCTTTGCAATATTATAAGTTACACCAAAGCTTCCTGATACTCCTGAAAAGGTATGTTTAAAACTGTAGAAGGGATGACCTGCAAAGGTTGTGTCAGGTAAACTTACCTGCATATCATAACCTGTCTGAGGATTAGGTCGAATGTACATCCCATCGTTCCTAAATATACGGATGTCAGATCTGGCTCCTGCACTTAAGTCAAGCTTACCAATGGTTTTTGTTGCCAGAAAAAATGGCCCAATCTCAAACTGATTATAATCCGGAATAACAAACTCAGTACCTCTATTTGTATTTTGCTGATACATACCATTTATACCAATAGTTGTTTCCCATCCTTTAGATTCAGGAATAATATATTTTATGTCGTAAGTAAGCGTTTTCAAATCAAGAAATAGGCCGGGGATATCGGGATCTTCCGGATGGCTGTACTCCCTTCTTATACTTTGTTGGTATCCCATTATCAGCCCAAGTTTACTATTCCCGATAATAAAATTATTTGTAGAGTAAATACGGAAATGCTGAACATGCTGATGTAAAGGAGTGATTTTATATGAATCTAATTCAGAATCTGAAACAATTGGTCTGAAGGTATCAGCTTCAGTAATTTGCTTTGTGAATTTCCGTGTAACCGAATCTCTACTCCCGTCAGGGATCTCCTGTAAATCATCAAATAAAGAAAAGTTAAGATCGGAATAACCCCATTGTTTATGGAGCCCTGTGTACCCGCTTAAGTCAGTTTCATTGAAAGCTGTGCCATAAACGCGTCCATCGAATCTGTTTTGATAATTTGTGGCTTGTTTATGTGACACCACACCTTCCCATATAAAGCCGTTTTTATTTCCTGCAAATGCAGCATGAGTGCCAAAAAGACCGTTGTTTGTCTGGTAACTTGTTTCTAAATGACCTTTAATTGTTCCATCCTGAACCGGTTGGGCAGGAAGTAAATTGACTACGCCGGCCAATGCGTCAGAGCCATAGGTTAAACTTGCAGGACCTTTAACAATTTCAATCCTGTCTATCATATTTTCATCTATTTCAATCCCATGTTCATCACCCCATTGCTGCCCTTCCTGTCTTACACCATCAAACAAAGTCAGTACCCTGTTAAATCCAAGTCCGTGAATAAATGGTTTAGATACATTTGGACCAGTGGTCACCGCACTAACACCAGGTAGTTTTGCGATTGCATCAATTATATTTGAATATAAGTTCTGTTGTAATTCCCGACTGCTTACGGTGATCATTGGAACAGGAGTACTGGTAATTTCGGTTGACCTTGAAGAACCAATAACAAGCACTTCGTTCATTTCAGTAATGGCCTGTTCCAGTATAAAATCGCGGGAAGATATTGTTGCTAAGTCAATGTTTTCAACCAATGATTTATATCCAAGGAAACTGACCTGAATAATAATTTTTACTTTAGGAAGATTCTCAATTATATAGATGCCATTTATATCTGCAAGTGTTCCGGTTTTAAGTTCAGGAATATAAACTGTTGCACCCGGGATGGCTTCTCCTGTTAGGTTGTCAGTTATTTTTCCGGTAAGTGTTTTTTTCTCAGAATCAGGACCAGAAGCCTGTGATTTTATTGTTAGTAGGATTAAAAACAGAAGTAGTAATAAATCAAAATATTTCCGCATAACTGATTTTCAATAAAAGTACAATAGAGTCTAAACAAACTTAGATCGTTAGAGTTCATTCGCCATCACTATAATGTCAATCAATTATTTGCAGGAGAATTCAATTCCTTATTCTTTCTTACTGAGAATATATCTGAACCCCACTGACATGCAATGAATAACAGGAGTTCCATCTTTGGCAATTATCATAGGATTGTATTCCCCGAATAAAAACAAGTCAGGCAAAGAGGCGAAAGGGTTCATTTTTAAGCCAACCGGAATATTAACACTTACCCATTTATCATTTCCTTTCGATATTAAATTCATTCCAAATCCCAATCCGGCATAAAGACTGACTTTGCCTGAAGTAAATATATTGCTTAGCACATAAATCTGGGTGATTCCTTTATCATTGTATGACCAATCAGACTGATTATACGATTTTGTATTGACTCTTATCTCAAACCAGAATTTTTGAGATGGGTTTGAGGAAAGACTCAACGTATTTCCGTCTGTCCCGTAACCTACAGCCATCTGACCAATTGTTGAAGAAGATATTGCGAAAAGAAGTAAAAAAACGATTATTAAAGCTTTTTTCATTTCAATGATATTATTGGTTTAAAATAAAGATTCCGTTTTTAGATGTTCCCACCCAAATATTGTTTTTGCTATCAGTTTCAATAATTGTAAAATAATCATCAGGGAAGGTATTATCGGGAGAAGTAGCCCAGGTTTTTCCGTTGAAAACGTGCAATACAGGCTTATTTCCACTGAAGTCAGGCATCCAGCAATAGCCTCTTTTATCGGCAACAACTCTTGAAAAGAAACCTCTTGGGGATATCCCATTTGTTTCTATTTTCTCCCATTTATCGTTTGAAAACTGATATAATATATTCGTCCTGAATAATGACGATAACGAAAAATCTTCCACCACGAAAATATTGCCGGAAGGGCTCAGTGAAAATGAAAATACCCAATAGAATGTGCCCTTTTCATCACCCAGGCATTTCCAGGAATTATCTGAGATCCTGTATATATTCGAATGGCCAACAGTACCACTGGTAGCGATATAAACAACACCCTCCCCGCTTATTTCAATATCATCTATAATATTCTGGTTTAAGGGTGAGTTTTCGGGAGTCAGAAACTCAAAACTTTTTCCATTATAGATTCCCAGTCCACCTAACCTGAAAGCACAGCTCGTAAACCACACTTTTCCATCAGGAGCTATTTTAACATGTGCTATATAATCCCTTGGAAGACCGGCATTCTGACTTGTAAACCATGTGAATCCTTTTTCAGTAAGATGGCCAAGGCCTCCGCCGTTGGTGCCTATCCATACACTATTATCAGGAGCTATGGCAAGATCAAGAATTCCAAAATCAAGACTATAATCTTTCTGGCTGCTTCCATTAATATAATAAAGCTTATTTCCGGAGCCGATATAAGTATGCCCTTTGGTGTCGTTGCTGATACAATCGATACGTTTCCCTTCGAGGAGGCGGCCGTTAACTTCAAAGTTAATCCTTGAGGGATAGTTATTTATAAGTCCATCCTTCTGACATGAAACTATTGAGATCAGACACAGAAAGAGCAGAAAATAATTCTTACGACAAATACCGCTTTCAGATTTTGAAAACATTTAGTTTTACAGTCTTTAAACAAATACTCCAATACTGTAAATTTACACAAATTAAATAGATTTTAGTATCGGCGATCAATAATAAGATAAGGTTTATCTATAAGTGAAGTGAATGAGATTAGTTATAGTAGATGAGTTAGTATTGACAATGAAGGAGATCCCTCACTCATCAACTTCAAACCACTATTTTGATGTACGTATCAGGTTGATTCGTTCGGGATGACATATCGTTTTGGTTCATAGGGAGGAAGGAAGAACCGGGTCCTTCTGTCTACTGTCACTCCTAATCAAGAATTGCAACCGCCCTCACAGGTGATCCATCAGCATTCTCAACTTTTAAAGGAAAGCATTGAAAAGTAAACACAGTTTCTGGAAGTTTATCGAGGTTTGTAAGGTTCTCGATAATAATTATCTCTTTTTCAAGCAGTATATTATGGTTTCGAAGAGCAACTGACAGGTCTGTTTCGTTGAAATCAACTTTGTCAGCTGAGATGGCATCAAACCCTATCCCCTTTATATTGAATTTGGTCAGCCATTCTGCTGCTTCCTTTGTAAGAGTAGGAAAATCATCAAAGTATTTTTTTGTGTTCCACTTAAATTGCCAGCCTGTATAAAACAAAACAAACTCAACTTCAGCTAATCTTTCTTTAAAAGACTCCAGGAATTCTAAACTTATTTCCGTTTCGTTCTTAAGTGGAATGATAATTGCTTTTCCAATAAATTTATCCACAGGAAACTGATCAAGCGATTTCATGTTCTTAAGTATATGACACGGAGCATCAATATGAGTTCCAATATGGGTACAAAAGGTCAATTTGAGTTCAGCGAATCCATCTTTTTCGATAGTATTGTATTTTTCTATAGATGTTGGAACAGTACCCGGATAGAGTGTCATTGAACTATTGATCAGTTGAGTCAGATCAATTATTTTATTCATAATTGTATTTTTTTGTGATGAACAATCAGCTTTCATTTTTCCCATGAAGAAGCAGGTTAATAGCATCTTCAAAGGAACCGGCACGTATTATCTTCCCGGTGTTCACAAAGAATATCTCATCTGCATTTTCAATTGTATTTAAACGATGAGCAATTATTACCCTTGTAGTAGATTCTGGAAGTTTTTTAAGAATACTGTCAAGTAACTGCTCAGTAACTGTATCGATGTTTGCAGTAGCTTCATCAAGAATAAGCAGTTCTGGTTTTCGAAGGACAGCCCTCATAAACGCAATTAACTGCTTTTGCCCAATACTTATTCCGTCACCGGTTGTTTGTACTATTGTATCAAGACCCTGATCGAATCGTTCAAGTAAGGTTTCAAGTCCTGCCAGAGAAATAGCTTCTGTAAGCTGCTGATTTGAGTAATTTTTGTACTCATTATTCCCATACAAAATATTATCGCGCACAGTACCTGTAAAAAGGAAGGGTTCCTGAAGTATAAATCCGATTTTCCGTGTGCGTTCTTCAGGATTATAGGAACGAATATCTTTATTATCAAGCAATATAGTCCCTCTGGATGCATCGTATAATCTGGCAATGAGAGAAGCTGTGGTTGTCTTGCCCCCGCCCGTAGGGCCAACAAATGCATAGGTTTTCCCTCTTTCCAGATCAAAACTAACTTTATGCAAGACCTCTTTCCCGTTTGGATATTTGAATGATACATTGCGGAAATGGAGGTATGAAGTAGTTGTTTCGCATTTTTGATCTTCCATCAAATTCAGATTGCTTTCAAGAGATAATAATCGTGAGATACGATCCCAGCCTGCCATTGCAACCTGGAAGCTTGCCCAAAGAGAAGCCATCTGACGCAACGGGTTGTAGAAGTTTGTTACGTAAGCGATAAAACTTATGAGTAAGCCTACTGAAAAATGTCCTTTACTAATCAGGTAAATACCTAATCCGAGAACAATAAGCTGCCCCATATTTGCTGCTAGTGTATATACAGGTGAGAACATGTTGTTTGCAATGCCGGCTTTAACTGATTTAGTGTAATTATCATTATTGACCTCTTCAAACCGTTTACGGAAATAATCACGTCGGTTAAATGCAATGATTACTTTAAAATTAGCAAGACTTTCCTGTATTTCAGCGCTTAAGCCTCCAGTACTTTTAGCACTTGCAGCATTACGTCCCTTTACCCAGGCGGAGGTGCTTTTAGTAAATATCCATACAATAAGTGCCGGGGTAAGGGCTGCCAATCCCAGTTCAGGATTAATGCATAACAGAATTATACCGGCTCCTGTCATAGTAAATAAACTTCCGATGAACTGCATAAGCGACTGTGAGAAGAACTGGTTCACTTTATCTGTATCGTTATTAATACGAGAAATCAGATCACCTGCTTTATTCTGATTAAAAAAATCAACAGGAAGTTCCTGTAGTTTAAAAAACACAGCATTTCTCAGACTGAAAAGCATCCTTTGACCAATGCTTCCCATCGACCTCATCTGAAAATAGTTAACAAAAAATGCAATTATATAGATACATAGCAAAATTGCTGCCGATACCATCAGACCTTTATAATTACCTGTCTGAATGTACAAATCAATTGTCCGGCCAATCATGTAAGGACCCAGAAGGTTCAATCCGGCGTTCAGAAAAATGGCAGAAAAAGCAATAATCAGGTTGGTCCTCTCCTCCCCGATGAGTGTGAACAGTTTTTTGAGTGATGCAAAACCCGATTTTTTTTGCTCACCAGTGTCCGACAGCTGATTTAAATTATAGTTCATAATGATGAGTACTTTTTTGTGAACTATAAATCTGAGCATATTCAGGTGAGCTATCCTTCAGATTTTTATGTTTACCGGCTGCAATAATTTCACCTTCCATTAAAAGTATAATTTGCTCAAAATGCCTGACAGGCGAAATTTTCTGAGTAACAGATATCAGAGTCAGACCGGGATAATTGTTTTCGAGGTTGCACAGGATTGTATTTTCGGTCTTCCTGTCAACCCTTGAAGTGAAGTCGTCAAGTAACAGAACTTTCGGATTGACAGCCAGTGCACGGGCCAGCATTATTCGCTGTTTTTGCCCTCCGGAAAGACTGGTTCCCCGCTCCGAAACAATTGTATCGAGGCCTTCAGGTAAGGAATTGATAAAATCTGTTAATTCAGCAGTAGTAATAGCTTTTTCAAGAGATTCTTTGGTAACCTTATCATTAAAGGCGATATTTTCCCTGAGGGTCATATTAAAAATAACACTATCCTGAAAAACAAAGCCTATCTGACTGTGGAATATTTCTTTTGAGTACTTTTCAATACTTACCCCATCGAACTCGATTGAACCTGAGTAAGGAGAAATAAGGTTTGTCAGCAGATAAAGCAGCTGACTTTTGCCGGCAGCAGTAGGTCCAATTATTGCTGTTTTACTTCCCGCACTAACAGAAAATGAAATGTTTTTGAGAATCGGTTTTTCTCCATAAGAGAGGCAGACATTTTTAATATTAATATTGCCTTCAATGTTGCTTGTAACATCACCGCCCTCGTTAGTTTCAGGGGCATCTAAAACATCATTTATTCGTTGGAAGGATGCTGAAGCCTGCGCAATAATGTTACTCATAAAACCAATCATAAGAATCGGGAAAATAAGGAGGAAAATATAACTGTTGAATGCTGCAAAATTTCCAAGCGACATTCTTCCGGCAATCACAAAATGTCCACCCAGTGCAAGTATTGTCACAACTGCCAGGTTAGAAACAAACATTATAACCGGTATTAAGGTGGAAAAGAGTCTGAGTATGGATAACCCAAGGTTTCGTGACACCATATTTGTTTCAAGGAACTTAACTGTTTCAGGTTGCTGCGAATTAAGCACCCTTATCAAAGCAGAGCCCATAATGCTCTCATTAATAATTTTGTTAAGAGAGTCAATATTTTCCCTGCTCTTCTTAAAAAGAACTCTGACTTTCCGGAGGACAATAAAAAATGCGCTACCGATTAAAGGTACAATGGCAATAACAGTCAATGCCAGCTTCCAGTTAATTGATATTAGCAATATTGATGTTCCTACAATCACAAAAACCGAAGAAACAATTGTAACAAAAGCCATTGACACAAACATCTTAATAGAATCGATGTCAGATGTGAGGTTTGTTAAAAGTTTTGAAGGATTCGATTTTAAAACAAACGCATAACTCTGCCATGAAATTTTTTCAGACAATTTTGTTCGCATGTCCCTGGCTACTCTTTCAGAGGTATAAGTCTGAAGAATATTTTGCAGAAATGTAAATACGAAAATAGCTGTGGCTGCACTTACAAACTGCAGCACTACCGATTTCATTTCAAACCGGTTAGAGGAATAAGCGTCAATTGCGTGCGCAATAATTTTAGGGATCAGCATATTTATGGCACTTCCGAGGAGAGCCATAATTATTAACAGGGATACAATTCCTGAGTATGGTTTTAACAGACTGAATATACCTGGCTTAAGCGATTTATTTTTTTCAATTTTGGAAACAGGTTTATCCATTTTTAAATTATACGGTAATTTTCATAAAATGTGTTTATTCCAAGATACTTCTTTATGAATATCTTTCCCTTATACTTGAGCGATAACCTGTTAAATGAAATATCGTGTTCAAAATTCCAGTTCTTCTGTTTTATTCTCTCCTGGATAACTGCCGGATGACTTTCAGTAAACAGGCTGAGCGCGTCCATTTTTGAATAATCATAAGCCTGTTGTGTATTGAATTTTTTCAACCAGTTATTATCTTTATAAAAAGTAGCTGTATTTCTAAGTTTTTTAATCATCGTCTCGGGCTCTTTCACCCAGCCATAATGATATACATAAGCATCAACAGGTTTAACATTCAGCTTTTTATTTTTCCCTATTCTGAAACCCTGTGCAT
>JANXXP010000383.1 GCA_025350595.1 Bacteroidota bacterium | reverse complement strand
GCGCTACAATCTTCCCGTCGCTCATAATTGATATTCTGTCGCAATATTCAGCTTCATCCATGTAATGTGTTGTCACAAAAACAGTTATGCCCCTAGATGCTGTTTCGTAAATCATCTCCCAGAATTGTCTTCGGGTGATTGGGTCAACACCACCTGTCGGTTCGTCGAGAAAGACAATCTTTGGTTCATGCAGAACGGCAACTGAGAAAGCAAGTTTTTGCCTTAACCCAAGAGGCAGATCAGAAATCAACCTGTTTTCATATTCCTCGAAATGAAGTTTCTCAAGAAGTTCATGCGTTCTTTCCTTTATCAGTATTTTCTTCATTCCATAAATACCTCCGTACAGCATTATGTTCTCTTTTACTGTCAAATCTTCATAGAGCGAGAACTTCTGACACATGTAACCTATGTTCCTTTTAATCTGTTCAGTTTGAGTGTAGGCATCAAATCCGGCAACGTTTACCTCTCCAGATGATGGTTTTGAAAGTCCGGACAGGATACGGATAGCTGTTGTCTTTCCGGCTCCGTTTGCACCAAGAAATCCGAATATCTCACCTTTGAAAACCTCAAAACTAAGGTTGTCATTAGCTACAAAGCTTCCAAATTTCTTGACCAGATTATGAACATTAATTACTGTCTTCTCCATCTTGATTATGTTAAGCGGTTGTGCCTTTGAGCCTTTGCACCTTTGAGCCGGTTTCCATTAATTCCAGAAACCGGTCTTCAATTCCAGCTTCAGCACCATTAACCACAGCATCATTGATCCCTTTATTCTTAAGGAAGTTGTAAAATGAATTACCAGGTATATCATCATTAAATGTTACATGTACCGAATCTCCGAAAGGATAAGCAGTTATTGTTCCCGGGTACTCTCGAAGGGTATTTATAAGCTTGTATTTTTCAGCCGATTTAACAGTAAAGAGTTTTCTACTGAATCCATCCCTTATCTTTTGAGGCGTATCAATTGTAAGAATTTTACCATCCTGAATCAAAGCCACCCTGTCACATCTGATAGCCTCATCCATATAAGGAGTGGAAACCAGAATTGTTATATTGTGTTTTCGTAATTTTCCGAGCATATCCCAAAACTCAATTCTTGATACTGCATCGACACCCGTTGTAGGTTCGTCAAGAACAAGAAGTCTGGGCTTATGGATAAGAGCACAGGAGAGTGCCAGTTTCTGTTTCATTCCTCCCGAAAGTTTTCCTGCAAGACGTTTTTTAAATGGCTCAATATGAGAATAGATGTCGGATATTAGATCATAATTCTCTTCTACAGTCGTTCCGAATACCGTTGCATAGAAATTAAGGTTCTCTTCAACCGACAGATCCTGGTAAAGACTGAACCTTCCCGGCATGTAGCCTATGTTTTTTCTCAGTTCTTTGAATCCGGTTATCCCATTCATCCCAAAGACTTTGAGTTCCCCAACATCGGGAAGCAGAAGCGTGGTTATGATTCTGAAAAGTGTTGTTTTTCCAGCGCCATCGGGACCAATAAATCCGAATACCTCCGATTCATCTACCGAAAATGTGATATCGTTTAGAGCTTTTGTAGTTCCGAAACTTTTACTGATCCCCGATGATTCAACTATTTTTTGCATCAGATCATTTCTTTACTTCTGAGAAAATTGCTTCCCCCGGCATCCCCGATTTAAGAGCTCCATTATTTATAACATCAATATTTACTGCATAAACAAGTGCTACCCGTTCCTCTTTTGTCTGAATAATTTTAGGTGTAAACTCAGCCTTTTCAGAAATAAAACTTACCGTGCCCGGGAATGATACGAATCCTTTTTCCCCGTTATCTATTCTTACTGTGCATTGCTGGCCGATTTTAACTGGTCCAAGCTGTGCTCCGCTGACGTAAACCTTAAGCTTTATAATGGACAGATCTGCAATTTTTACTAGTGGTTTCCCGATAGTGGTTATTTCCCCTGCCTCAGAGTATTTTTCAATTACAGTTCCTTTAAGAGGACTGAGGACTATGCTTCTTTTTATCTGTTCATTTAGTGTTGTTTTTTTTGAATCGTAAACTGATAGTTCTGCCAGCACAGATGACCTTTGAGTATTATTTGCTGCAATCTGCTTTTGAAGAACTGCTACCTGACCGGTCAGGTCATCCATTTGTTTTTGAGTAGCAGCGTCGTCCTTTAGCATTTTGCTGATTCTAGCTACATTTACATTGAGATTGTCTATTTGTTGGCCTAAAACGTCATTCTGGGCACTAATGGAGTTACTCTTCGTTCTGACGCTCTTCATTCCTGCATCAATCTCCCCTTTTTGCAAATGGAAAAGAGTGGTGTCAATGAGAGCAATTATAGTCCCGGTATTAATTTCCGAACCTTCAGCCACAGAGAATAGCTGTATCCGGCCGCTTGTCTCAGATGATATCATAACCTCAGTTGCTTCAAAGTTACCGTATGCATCTGCCTGGTCAGTTTTATTTTTGCAACCTGAAATAAGTATGATTGCGATAATTATTAATGATGTGGTTTTCATATTGGTATGTTGTTTTAAATATTTAATCAATTTATTGCCACGGGATACCTCTCATTCCTGAGTATTTGCCCCCTGCCCCCTATCATTTCTGAGTTTTTGCCCTCTGCCCCCTCTCATTCCTGAGTTTTTGCCCCCCTACCCCCTAAAGGGGGTTTAATTCATTAAATATTAATAATATACAGCTAATTAGCCCTTGTTTAGGGGGGGTGGGGGCTAAATACGGGGAGCGCTTACTCTATCTCTTTTCCACTAATATTAAGGTATTCAATCCTGGCCACTGCCAGATTTATTTTATGTATTTCAAAATTTATCATTGCCTGATGTTCAGAATTCAGTTCGCTAAGATATTCAGTTGCTGTAATTGTCCCGTTTTGGTACTGCGATTCAGCTGAGGCAGTAATCCTTTTTCTTAAAGCAATCAGTCCGGAGTCGGTTTCGATCAGCCCTTTAAGACTGGTTATCTCAGCACTTTTTGATTCCAGAAGTCTTTTCAGGTTATCAGTCAAATCAATTTTACGGCTATCGATCATTCCCTCCTGAATTGTAATAACCTGTCTCTCATTTTTTGATTTGTTCCAGTCAAATATGTTCCATTTAATTCCTGCGCCAAGTATATAGTAAGGAGCAAATTGATCTTTGAAGAAGTTGCTCCCGGGAGGATTACCATATCCAAGCGTTGCAAATCCGAAAGCTTTTGGCATCCTTTTGGCGTCTATCATCTTTATACTTGCGTTGAGTTGTTCTTTCCTGAGATCAAATAATTGAAGTTCGGGGCGGGAAAGTTCATTTGACAGTTCAACTGAGAGAGAAGGAAGAACAAATTCAGTTGATGCATCTATATTTGAACCGGTTACGTCGGATAAAACTTTGAGGAGAGAGACTTTTCTTATTTCATTTTCACTTAGCTGTTGTTCAAGTTTAATCTTTTCAGCTGTCAGAACGTCTATGTCAGATTTCATAATAACCCCATTATTAAGAGCCGACTGCATAGATGACAGACGCTTTGTAATTAATTCAAGGAAATTATTCAGGAGTTCTTTTTGTCTTACAATCAGCAACAGGTTAAAATAGAAGCTGTTAATTTGTCCGCGGAGTTTATATAAATCTGTTTCAGTTTGTTTTTCATTAACGCTAAGTTCTGTTCTTTCGAGATTTCTCGCGCTTTTTATAGCACCTCCGTCATAGATTGTCTGATTTATATCAACAGTAACTTTATACTGTTCATGAGGAAGAGGTTTGATAGCGCTAGCAATTCCGGGAATTGGGAGAGAGCCCAGGGCACTGCTCATATCCACAACCGAAGAGTTATATAAAATGCTGCCATTGGCGTCAAGTGTGGGTAGCCATCCTTTTGACAAGTTATCATCCTTAAGTTTGGATATTTTGGAGTAGGCATCTTTTTCGTCGGCAAGTGCATTAGCAGCCATGGCTTTTTCATAACACTCTTTGAGAGTCAGTATCTTTTGGGCCCGGAGTATTGTAGCCCACGGGATGATGAGAATGAGTAGTATCAGGACTTTCCTTTTCATATATCTTATAATTATTATTTACAATTTTTTCAGGGAACTGTTGTGTGTATATGCATGGAACTGTTTTGTACCTATATTGGGGAACGGTCGCGACCGTTCCCTAAATGTTATTTTGTTATTGCATTAATTACAAAATCAGCAGCAAATTGTTTTCTTTCCTCAATATAATCGTTGAAATTGATACTGGTTTTGGAAAGGATTGCTTCAATCAGACCTTTAGCGGCAAAAGGGAAAACACTCATTGCAGCAATTGAGGTCATTAATTGTGGCAGCATTTTTTCCGAGACATTATATTTATCTAACTCTGTTTTGTGTTGTTCATAAAGTTTCTTCCACAAGCTTTCGACATCGACATTTTTCAACAGTTTCTTTACCCTTTCCGGGTTACGGTTGATCTCGTTAAGAACAAATGCCGGGAGTCTCGGATTTTCCAGAAGAAATGTAATATGCTCCCTGAAGAAGAACCTGATTTTGTCTTCAAGTGTTAGGTTCTCATCAAATACCGGTGCGAATTTTTTAAGCATTTTTTTTGCAATCATCTGAAATACTGCATCGAAAAGCTGATCTTTTGTACGGTAGTAATAATGTAGCAGAGCCTTATTTATACCTGCATGATTAGCAATATCCTGCATACGGGCGCCATCCATTCCTTTATCAAGAAATACGTCTGTTGCTGCGTCGAAGATTTTCTCTTCAGTTTGTTTATCGTTATCAGTCATAATGTTTAATCATTTAGTTTAACCGTATGGATTAACCATCAAGTTTAACCGAATGGTCAAAAGTATGAAAGAATTTTTAATTCGGCAAATTATTTAAAAAAAATTTCAAAAATAATTGTAGTTGTAATAATTAATATTTTATATTTGTAATATAAAATAAACTTATATATATAAAGAAATGATACAAACCGATCTAATCAAAGGATCTCTAAAGACAATAGTTCTGAAACTATTGGAAGAGAATGGCCGCATGTACGGATATGAGATAACCAGGAGGGTTGAGGAACTGACTGCCGGGAAGATAAAACTAACTTATGGCGCTCTATATCCCGTCTTGCATAAACTAGAGAATGAAGGGGTATTAGTGACCGAATCGGAGAATTTTAATAACCGTATTCGTATTTATTACCTTCTTACTCCTAAGGGACATTCAGTTGTCGTTGAAAAGATAAGAGAGATGAACGAGTTCATTGAATCTCTCCAGAGCATTGTAAATGCCAAACCCGGATTGAGCTATGCCTGAGCTTACTCTGCTTCATATTGACCAGATAAGTCGTGATATCAGCAAGCAGGAGATATCTTTCTCTCATCTCCTCGACGACCTGATAGATCACGTGTGCTGCGATGTGGAGTATGAAATGCAGCAGGGACATACTTTTCCTGAGGCATATCGCAGGGTAAAACAGAAAATGGGATTTCGCAGATTAAAAGAGATCCAGGAAGAAACACTTTATGCAGTTGACACTAAATACAGAAATATGAAAAACACAATGAAAATTTCAGGCGTGGCAGGGACAATCCTGCTTGGTATTGCAGCACTTTTTAAAATTCAGCATTGGCCTTATGCAAATACAATGCTGACAATTGGTGCAGTTATTCTGGCACTTGTTTTCATGCCATCAGCTCTTGGAGTTCTCTGGAAAGAGACCCATAACAGGAAAAGGATTCTCCTTTTCGTTTCAGCTTTTC
>JANXXP010000380.1 GCA_025350595.1 Bacteroidota bacterium | reverse complement strand
CAGACTATTTTGAGCAGGTGTTCTCTTAACCTTCCTGAAATGGTCATTCAGAGTATTTCTGGCTACATGATACATCCAGGTTTTAAACTCTCCGTAACCAGTAAACCCATTTCTGTATTTCAACATCTTATAAAATGTATTCTGAACCATATCTTCGCTTACCTCTCTGTTTCTTGTCATATGGAAAATGAAACTATACAATTGACGGTTATATCGTTGGTAAAGAAGTCCCATTTTATCAATGTCACCATCTTTTACTTTCAGCATCAGCGCATTATCCGAGAGAGAGTCCAAGCCTTGTTATTTTTATTATGCAATTTATACTGTAAACCTCAATAAATGAAAAAGGTTACAGGAATAAAGGAAAAAATTAACCGCAGAGATCGTAAAGATTTTTTGCAAAGATCGCAAAGGGCTTTAATACAATATTATAGCTTTGCGTCCTTTGCGCCTACTTTGCGCGCTTTGCGGTTAAAAAAAATCTAATAATTAAAAAAGAAGCTAAGGTTTATTTCTGATTTTTATAGAGCGGATTGAAAAGGAATTTATAAGTTCCCTGAGTTTGAGCCCTGAATGTAATCTCCGGACCAAAGACATATAATTTCCCCGCTCCAACAGAAGCCGAGAACGCTGCAACACCATCCTGAAGATATTCCTGTCCCCATGCCCAGCCGCTTCGAAGTGTTTTATCTGAAGAGAACCAGGCAATAGGAGTTACTTCTCCTTTTGATATTGCATCGGGAGTGAGTTTAAATACAGGACTGCTGTCAAAGAAAACATCGGCTTCAGATCTCATACCCCAACTGACAGAGTTTGTGGAATCGACACTGACTTGCATAATACTTCCCGGAATAAAATACTTTTCAGGAGGCAAAGTCTGCTGCTTTCCATTAGTCATTTCAACAAGAGCGTCTTTAACTGGTAACTTCAGATGATAAGCAAGATTGGCGCTCGTTCCGATTGTGATAACAGTACCTCCGGCTTCCATGAAATTTTTCAGAGCAGGGATTGATTTGGCAGCAGTAAGTTTACCAAGATGAGACCTGTATTCTGCAGGAATATCCTCCTCCTTTGGGGTTGAATCCCTGAATGCAGTTCTTGAACTCTGAGCTAATGGAGGAATTGCCCCGCTTACGAATATTATGACATCATATTTTTCCCGAAGTTTTCCTCCATCAATTTCCTTTGAATAGATTAGACTGAATGGAAATTTATTTTGTTCAAGAATCCATCTTGTCCAGCCTGAAGACATTGAACCTCCATACTGATCCCATAAAGCAACCCTTCCTGCTGACAACTTTTCTGTTAACCCTTCAGGTCGTTTAGCAACAGGTGATATGCTAAGTCCCAAATCTTTCGCGGCTTTTTCGAGAATAGCAGACGCTTTTCCATTGGCAGGTATAAAAAATGATCCCTGTTTTATTGGAACTGTACCAGTTGAAGGTTTTTCGAAACGATAGACTTCTGCTCCTGACTTTAGTAGATTATTTACAGAAATGAATGAATTATTGGTTTGGCAATCAAGAATATATCCTGCAGCTGAGGCGGATTTATTGAAAATACCTGTTGCAATCTGAATTTCGCCATAAGGGACCTGTTGAAATGGTCCGTCAAACTTATTAAGTATTCTGTCAAATCTGAATCCCATTGAGAAAGCCGGCGTCCATCCTGCAATATCATAAGGTCTGATTGGAGGACCGCCCGGATATTGAAAATCGTTTGGATGATCCTGGGGATCAAACATGTCAATAACATGTGGACGAAATGCCTGATTTGTTTGTACAATATATGACCCGGATGGATATTTCTTCCCCTCAACAGAAAAATCTGAGGTCGCCTTATTTACTTTAATTCCCGATTGAATAAGCGCGTTAATAAAGGTAACAGCAGTAGGAAAGTCAGGTTGATCAGAAGGTATTATGTATCCGCGGGGATCACGCAGAGTTGAATCTTTGAAAACAATATCGTAGTATTTCAAAGGAATATCTTCGCCTCTTACTCTTGCTGCTCTGTTAGTAGAATCATTCCCCCTTCTATTAGACTGATCTTTTTTATAGGCGTTGTTTATTGCATCAATTTTTTTTGGAGTCAGCGTCCAGTAATCTTTGCTTCCTGCTTCAATTGAATTCATTCCCATTTTGTAGATATTGTAGAGAAGATGCTCCTTGTTCCTCGCTGCATAATCAAGAACAGCATAATTCAGTGATACAGAATATTCTATCGATTGTCTGAAAAGCCACTTTTGTGGTTTTGCAGGATAAGGAGTTGATCCGCTTGGAAGCAGACGTGCTGGTACCAAAGGAATGGTCATTGGAGTAGGGTTGCCAATGATTTCAGTGAGAAGTCCTACGATATTATGAAAATAGGAAGTTGTCCGCAATCCACCATTATACCAGGTAGAGAAAGTTGCTCCTCCACGCTCGGTATACCCTGGTTTACCTTCAACATTAAGCCGGTTAATCATTGCAGCCCCAACAGCATCAATGCTTGTTATTGTAAGCGGGTTTATGAGATAGTTGAAAGGATCGCGATAGGGAGGGCCTGCAACTACAGAACCTGCAGGGCCTGACTGATGATGATTGTAAAGAACCTGAGGCATCCACTCGATGTAAAGCTGTCTGCTCATATTCCGTGTTTCCTTCATATTCATCATAAAGAAATCCCTGTTATTGTCGTGTCCGACATATTTCTGATAAAGCCTCGGCAATTGTGAATATGATCTTTTCAATGTGTCGGGATTGCTCATATACCAATCTGAAACGAGCTGCTGACCATCTGGATTTGCATGTACAAACAGAATTATTACTTCATCAAGAATCCGTAGAGTTTCAGGATCATTCCCACTTACAAATCTGTATAATGTTTCAATCAGCTGATGAGTTCCTACAGTTTCAGTGGCATGCAGTCCTCCGTCAATCCACACCACAGCTTTGCCTTCACTTGCAAGTGCCTGGGCTTCTTTATCTGTAATGCCCTCTGCACGCGCCAGTTTCATTGATATTTCTTTATACCTGACCAGGTTTTTGATGTTTGCAGGTGAAGAAACAATAAGCATATATTGAGTACGCCCTTCTTCAGTTGTACCTATATTAACAAGTTTTACCCGATCAGATGCGGCAGCTATTTTCTTGAAGTATTCTTCGGTCTGGGTATAATTGGCAAGTTTATAATTATCTCCGATACTGAAACCAAAATGTTCTTTTGGTGATGGGATTGTCTGACTAAATGTGACTGCTGAACATAAAAGCAGGAATGAGATAAAAAGGAGTGTTCTTTTGATCATGGCAGATTAGATTTTAGAATCTTATTTTAACAAACATATAAAATTAATACAATGACTTTCTACAATCCCGAAAATTCTTTTGTTAAAGATCTTTAAAGCCATAATAAATATTTAACGAATTAATTACTTTTATAACGGAAAGGAGTTAAAAAGTCATACGCCGTAAACCATATGCCTTAAGCCTTTTTAATCTTTTTCCTTTAACCTTATACTTAATACCATGTTTATTCCGGAAAGTTACCAACTAGCAATTATCCTGTGTGTAATTACAATGCTCTGCTGGGGCTCGTGGGGTAATACCCAGAAACTGGCTGGAAAAGCCTGGCGGTTCGAACTGTTCTATTGGGATTATGTTATTGGAATAGTCCTGTTTTCATTAATCCTCGGATTTTCTATGGGGAGTACCGGAGAACACGGACGAGGTTTTCTGGCAGATATACGCCAGTCTGAACCCAGGAATATTATTAATGCCATGATTGGGGGAGTTATATTCAACGCTTCAAACATATTGCTCGTTGCTGCTATGGCAATTGCCGGGATGGCAGTTGCTTTCCCTGTTGGAGTGGGTATTGCCCTTGCACTTGGAGTTATCATAAACTACGTGGCAGTCCCAAAAGGAAATCCGCTGTTGTTATTCATAGGATTAGGTTTTATTGTAGCAGCTATTTTTATTGATGCTGTTGCCTATAAAAAGCATAGTGCAACAATGAAAAAAGTCTCTAAAAAAGGGATAATTCTTTCAGTTGAGGCAGGTGTTCTGATGGCTTTGTTCTATAGGTTTGTTGCCAGTTCAATGGCATCTGATTTTGTATTGCCTGAAGCAGGAAAACTAACTCCATATTCTGCAATTTTCTTCTTTGCAATAGGGGTGCTTGTGAGTAACCTGCTGTTTAACACTTATATTATGAAGAGACCTTTTGAAGGAGAACCTCTGTCTTTTAAAGATTACAAAAAAGGTACTTTTGATGTTCACCTGAATGGAATCCTCGGAGGCGTTATCTGGAATATGGGTATGTCGATGAGTATTATTGCTTCAGGGAAAGCAGGATTCGCAATTTCTTATGGCCTGGGTCAGGGTGCTACTCTTGTTGCAGCATTGTGGGGTGTATTTATATGGAAAGAGTTCAGAGGAGCAACTAAATCAGTCAATACACTTATATTATTCATGTTCCTTGCATATCTGATTGGATTGGCCCTTCTTATAATAGCCGGAGCGTAATTTATAAAACGCATAATAATAATTGATTACTTTATACTGGGGCTATTATAAAAGTCGAAATCCATTAACCGCGAAGATCGCCAGGAATCTATACAGAGAGCGCAAAGGCTTGATATACATGATTTTAACTTTGTGAACTCTACGGTTAAAAAGAACTTTTTAGATAACTAATTAGCAAGGGGATAAAAATCTTTAAATTAAATAAAACTTAAACTGATGATCTTTAAATAATTATATTATGAAACGAAGGGACTTTGTAAAAAAATCAACTCTTGCAACAGCAGCAGGAGTAACAATACTGAATTTTCCGGTATTCGGAAAGAATGCACCGAGCAATAAAGTTGTTGTTGCTATTATGGGTCTGAATGGTCGTGGCGCTTATCATGCAAAGAGTTTCTCATCTTTACCCAATGTTGAGGTCGGATATTTATGCGAAGTTGAAGATGGCGCTTTGAAAAAAGGTCTCGATGCATTAAAAGATGCTCCCCGGAAACCTGTTATTGAAAAGGACATCCGTAAACTTGTTACAAAAACCGACTTTGATGCTTTGATTGTAGCTGCACCTGATCACTGGCACACACCTGCCGCCTTATTAGGTCTGGCTAACGGAAAAAATGTATATGTTGAGAAACCATGCAGCCAGAATCCACATGAGAGTGAGTTACTTATTCAGGCAGTTGCCAAATACAAAAAAGTTTTGCAGGCAGGGAGTCAGCGAAGGTCGTTTCCATCTCTGATAGGGGTAGTTAAAGAAGTACGCGAAGGTCTTCTTGGAAATCCGTACATGGCTAAAGCCTGGTATACCAATAGCCGTAAATCAATTGGTGTTGGTAAAGTAGTTCCTGTACCCTCAACTCTCGATTTTGAGTTGTGGCAGGGCCCGGCTCCCCGAATGGTTTACAAAGATAATCTTGTGCATTATAACTGGCACTGGTTCTGGAACTGGGGAACAGGAGAAGCTGCCAACAATGGTAATCATGAACTTGATTGCTGCCGTTGGTTCTTAGGCGTTGATTTTCCCACAAAAGCTACTTCAGTTGGTGGTCGTTATGCATTTTCAGATGATTGGGAGACTCCTGATACCCAGATTGTCGGTTTCGAATATGGCGATAAGAAGACAATTACCTGGGAAGGACGAAGCTGCAATTCATTTGGCGTTGAGCAGAGCGGAAGAGGTTTTATTATTTATGGAGATAAGGGAACTCTTGTGAATTTAGGAGGCGGTGATTTTAAAATTTATGATGAC
>JANXXP010000353.1 GCA_025350595.1 Bacteroidota bacterium | reverse complement strand
ACCGGGTTATGAACTTAAGACAAATTAAACATCCGGTTCAAAATATTGCTTCATTTATTTGGTCTAACCAGATCATAAATGCTGTCTTGAAAGGCGTGGCTATATATCTTATTTTAACAGTGATTTTCGGAGTTCTATATTTCTTATTCGATTCATTGGAATTTAAGCCGTCAGCAGGATCTAATACCGTTCATTTTCTTGATTATCTGTATTTTAGTGCTGTTACTTTTACAACAATCGGATATGGGGATATCATTCCCAAAGCCGGAGCCGGACAGGTAATTGTACTTTTTGAATCATGTTTTGAGTTGGCCTTAATTCCACTTTTCGGAGGTTATCTTGCCTATAAATTTTTGCAGAGGCCTAATGACATCCTGTTAACTGACAATTTTTTTATCCGGTACAGAAATCAGCGCATTTTTCTTTCATCACGTGTTGGCAACAAGGGTAAAAACTTAATCGATTGTACTGCAACAATTGAGTTTATTCAGATTGCGAACAATGAGAAACGTACTTTATATAAACGGGAAGCAAATACTCCTCTTGTAGAACGAACCTGGTATCTGGAAATTCGTCTGGATGGAGAAGAAAATGCAGTTGCCCTTCAACAGTTGAAAATTCTAATGTCAAATCAAGATACCTCGATGATCCGGACGACAGTTTCAGGATATGATTCCAATTCCGGAAACCTGGTCCATGTTTTCAAGCATTATACTATGGATAAATTAATGTTTGGAGGAAAATATTCCGACATTTATACATGGGTAGGAGTCAAACGAACAGACCCCGATTGGACAAACTTTAATAAGGTTATCAGCTTAACTGCTTCTGAAAAACAAATTATCGACGACCTCCTGCAGCAGTAATTGCCTTTCTTTCTTTTTTCTTCATATATTTGAAACGTGTATTATTGATTAAAATATGCAAAATCATTTAAATGAAGTGTGATACTTATAAATCGTTTTAAGGCTACAATTGTTATTAAAAAATTCTATATGATGTTGAATAATTTGAAATCATCCGTGCTTTTATCAATCGCTGTTTTGATTCTTTCATGTAATTATCCTCTAAATGGACAAGAGGTTAAACAGACAACAGAAGCTAAAAAAACACCGGTAAATAAAATTGTCCCTACTTCAAATACTGATATTGATGATCTCGCTTCATTCATTGCAGGAATTCATGCCAGTAATGAAAACAAATGCTACGCCAGGCTTGATACAACATCGAAATGGATTAATTATGCTAAAGAACTTGATAAAATGTTTGCAAGGGCAGACACTTTCCGCTTTGTAAAAATGAAATCATGGGCAGACAGTGAGTTAATAAAAAATAAAAGTATTAAAACCGTATTTTATCCATTCTCCGGTCCAGATTTTTTGAACGCAAATATTTTCTATCCTGATGTTGACCAATATATTATGATTGCGATGGAGCCAATAGGTTATTTACCAAATATCTGCGGTATGCATCCCGACTCAGTGAACAGTTACCTAAATACAGTTAATAATTCATTGACTGATATTTTCAAACGCAGCTATTTCATTACAAAAACAATGGATACTGACCTCAGGACGAATAAAGTACATGGTGCAATTCCACTTATTTCGCTTTTCATTAAACGAACAGGTCATCAGATAGTTTCTTTTGAGAAAGTAGGTATAGACTCTCTTGGCAAGATGAAAACGCTTGACAATTATAATGATATAAAGGGCTTGGTTCCAGGAATTAAAGTTAATTTTAATTCATTATCTGATAAAAAAATGAAGTCAGTATATTATTTCAGAACCGATATCTCTGATAAAGGACTTGCTAAAACTAAAGGCTTCAAAACTTACATATCGGGATTACCAAAATCATTTACTTACTTAAAAGCGGCATCATATCTCATGCATGGAGCTGACTTCAAAGAAATCAGAAATTTGGTATTCGAGATTAGTTCAACCATTCTTCAGGACGACTCAGGTATAGCATACAGCCTATTCGATAAATCGAAATGGGATATTAAGCTATATGGAAAGTATTACAAACCCAGTACAGAGTTTTCTTATATAAGTGAACCAACTCTTGAAAAAGCATATCAAACATCTGTATACAGACCTATCTCATTTTCACTTGGATATAACTGGAGATCTGAACATTCCAACATGTTATACGCAGTCAGGAAATAAATTTACTTTAGGTTTTAACTGTTTTTTCTATCGCTTTTAACATCCTGTTTTTCAACAGAAGATCCGTTTCTCTTTTTAAAAATATAATAAGCAGGAATCCCTGCAAGAACTGTTAATGTGGCTACTGAGGATTCAATGGGACGGTCGGCATAAGCTAGTCCAAGGATAAGAAGGCCGGTCATAATATATACAAACTGTGTTACAGGGTAACCAGGCATTCTTATAGCATCAGGATTATTCCTTCTCAGTTTGATAATACTAAAGATTGTAAGTATTGGAAATATTCCAAGAGCAAAACCCATATAGGTAAGTACCTGCTCAAATGTCCCTGAAAGTACAAGTACAACTGCAATTACGCATTGCAGAAGGATTGAATTGGAGGGAACATTGAATTTTGGATGGATTTTGGCAGCCGATCTGAAAAACAATCCATCTTTAGCCATGGAATAATAAACCCTTGGTCCAATAATAATAAAGGCGCTCAGGGAGGAAAAAAGAGCAAATGCTATCAGGAGAGAAAAAAGGATATCGGCAGATTTTCCGAAAAGATTGCCCATAGCAAGTCCTCCGACTGAGAGTACCCCTTTCATTTTCTCAGGATCAATTCCATAAATAAACAATGTGTTGAGTCCCAGATACAGAAATATTACAATGCCTGTGCCATAAAGAAGTGACCTTGGAAGAATTTTTGCCGGATTTTTTATTTCGGCACCCAGATAGGTAGATGCATTCCAGCCGCTGTACGCGAACATGATCCACATCAGTGAGAGTCCAATGGTCTTCCATCCGGTAAATCCAGCAGCTATGTGACCTCCTTTGCTGAAGTTGCCCATATCACCTTTACCGGAAGTGAATCCGGCAATTATAAGTATCAGAATAAGAGCGACTTTAAGAACTGTAAGAATATTTTGAATTTTTGCTCCGTATTTTATTCCGCGGTAATGAATAAAGGTGAATATCAGTATTATCCCTATGGCAAGCAATTTCCCTGTCCATAAAGGACTTATTATCCCAGCCTTATCCAGCCAGGAAGGTACAATATTTACAGCTCTGCAGAAATAAGCGCTGAAACCAAGGGCCGATGCCGCAATGGGAGCTGAAAATCCTACCATGAAGGATACCCATCCGCTTAAAAATCCAAACAATGGGTGGTAAAGTTTAGAAAGAAAATGATACTCTCCTCCTGCTTCAGGCATAGCCGCTCCAAGTTCCCCGTATGAAAGTGCTCCGCATATTGCAATGATTCCACCAACTACCCACAATGCCATCATAAGAAGCGGATCGTTTAAACCCGCCATAAGAAGACCTGATGTAGTAAATATTCCTGCACCAACCATATTTGCTACAACTATATTTGTTGCTGGAAAGAGGCCAATCTGCCTCTTAAGCTTTACGTCATTATTCGTCATATCCATTATAAGTTCTTTAATAGCTTATCTTTACGTCACCATCAGAGATGTTTTTCCTGGTCATGACATCAAAGCATTTTGCAACAATAAAACAATTTATTTTAATTTGGAGCAAGATAAATAACATTATGATGTAATTGGGTTCAATCAAATATTAAATTTGCCACAAATTCTATAAAATGAAAGTAACTTATTCAGCTTCCTGTCAAAAATTAAGTAATAAGAAGAGATTTTATCTACCCTCATTGATTCCTATATTATTCTTTATCTGCTCTTTGCGATTGCAAGGTCAGGACTCTCTGCCTCTTGTGAAACAAGTCAGCCTTGCTAACACCGAACAGTTTACAATTGACTCAAAATATGTTCCTGATGAAAATTATATTATTCAGGTCAGCCTGCCAATCGGTTACAATCGATCTGAAAGATCTTACCCTGTATTATATGTTTTGGATGGAGATAAATCATTTGGGATGATAAAAGAAATTACAGACTGGTTGATCTGGAGCAAGGAGATGAAAAATATTATAGTCGTAGGAATAAGTTATGGAAAAGGGACTCAGGTGTGGTGGGAAAAAAGAGCGAGAGATTATACGCAGTTCGAAGATACAGCATATTATGAGTACCCAAATGCCGGCGGGGCAGACAAATTTCTCGGCTTTATGAAAAATGAGCTCTTCCCGGTTATCAACAAAAACTATAGGACGATTGAGGATTCAAATACAATAATGGGTTTATCTTTTGGAGCACTATTAAGTTCTTATGTGCTTTTTACTCAACCGGAAATGTTTAAAAGCTATATAATTATTTCTCCCGCATTATTTTTTAACAGGAACAGCATTTTAAAAACAGAAGTTGATTACTTCAGGAAACATAAAGAATTGAATAAAATGGTCTATCTGGCTTATGGTGATTCCGATAATAAAGACTGGGTAATTGATCCCACTAAAGAATTTATCCAGATCGTACAGCAACACAAATATGATAGCCTTAAATTTATTACACAGGTATTCAAAGGAGAAACACATATTTCTGTCTTTCCCGGCGCCTTAACACGTGGATTGAAGACAGTATTCAGACCCTAAAAACTAAATTATTATGAGCCCTTTTAACTGGAGAGGAGAATGGATTGCAGATGAATCTCCATTTGATAAAGCTGGCGACTATACCTTGAAACAATAATTAATAACAGAATTATTAGAAGTAACTAAAAAGTATCAGGGAAGAATTAAGGATAAGCTGATTTCAGATGCAATCATTGAAGTTTCGAAGAAATATAAACCGTTGAAATAATTTGAGTCAATTTAGGGACTGACATTTTAACGCGCTTTCACCTATTCAGGAAGATGAACTTTCGGTCGTTTGTGTAAAATTCTTGCAGAGTCTTTCCTGAAATTGAATTCGCGTATTTTATGAAGTGACTCATTATGACACTTTAAGCAGTCTGTTTCAGTCGGAAGAACGGTTTTGCCATCAGATATATTCTTGTGGCATTCTTCACAGGTAACTCCATCTTCTTTTTTATAAGTAGCAGCGAAGTACGATGAGTCAAGATCTCCTCCAGTTACATGGCATTTAAGACATACCCTGCTTTCCTGCGGATTTTCTGATAAATGTGCTTGTTTTGCAAATTTCTTTCCCTTTTTTGAATCAAGAATATTAAAGGCATCTTTGTGAGAGCTGCCATTCCAGATCTTATATTGATAGCCAAGCTTTTCGTTATTATGACAAACACTGGCACATTTTTCAGCCCCGACAAAGAGGTATCTGGTTCTTTCCTGTTCTTTGGATTCTTCACCCCTGTATGAAACGAAACAGAATAATAAAAGTGAAGCAATGAATACAAATTTTATCATTTTCTAAATTAAAACAAATCTGAATTAAATCCAATTATATTTTCTTCTTCCAATCACAAAATAAATGTGTAATTTTTAAAATATAACTTTCCCTGTTTCGTCTATAGGGATAGAGAACCTTCAAATGAGTCCAAAAGAGTCGGAAAAAATCGGAGCAGTTTATATTGACGAGCGGAAGCGTCTGCTTGGCTATATAAGAAACAGAATCCCCGATCATGTTGAAGCTGAGGATATTCTGCAGGATGTCTTCTACCAGCTCACCGTTGGCTTTCAGGATATCAGGAGGATCGAAAGTCTGACTGCATGGCTCTATAGAGTAGCCGATAACCGTATCACAGATCTCTTCCGGAAAAAGAGACCCGTTACCATCAGTTACAGTGAAAACGCAAAAAACGAAGAAGATGGCCCACTCACTCTCCAGGAGATTCTACCCTCCCTTGGATCAAGACCGGAAGATGAAGAAATAAAAGAGCTGATATGGGAAGCTATCGAAGAGACTTTGTCAGAAATGCCTGAAGAGCAAAGAAAGGTATTTGTTGCAAACGAATTTGAGGATCTTAGTTTTAAAGAGATATCTGCAAAAACAGGTATTGGAATCAATACCCTCATCTCGCGGAAAAGATACGCAGTACTTGCTCTTAGGGAGAAATTAAATGAATTATATAAACTGTTAAAAGAAAATTAAAATGAAAACATTAAAAGTTTTGAAGTACATTGGATTCGGGATACTTGGAATAGGTTTTGTATTCCTGTGTATCTATCTTGTTATGCTCCTGTGGAACGGACTTATCCCTTCTTTATTCCACGGACCTGTTCTAAGTTATTGGCAGACAGCCGGGCTATTTCTCCTTTCAAAAATACTTCTTACCGGCATAGCGCCAGGTCATAACCGCCATGGACACAGGGAGTGGAAAGGTAAATACCACGATAAATTCAGACACGAATGCAGGGAAGAAGATAAGGTTGTTACTCAGTAACTTAAATAAAGAGACCGGCAAAAGCCGGTTTCTTTTATTATACTAATCAGGCAGCCTGCCTATATGTAACTCTTTTTGAGCTGCTGATAGGTATGAGAACAAAGGAAGGTTACGCATCTCTTCAATATCTTTATGCCTGTTGACATTTACAATAACTATATCACCCATTCCTTTTCCAAATTCCCCCTTGAAATCGTAGAAACCAGCCATAATTGTAAGTTGTCCGGATTGGATCAGGTCCTTGTATTTTTTGCAGGCTATGTTCACCTGGTAATCGAGATTCTTCTCAATAACATGTGATTCAAGTTTACCTGAATCTTTATTTTCCGAATATTCTTTAATAATTGGCTGCAAAAAGTCGAGTTCATGTTTAATCTCATACGATTCTCTGTCGAATCCTTTCAGATACGATTTAATAGCTCCGCAATCGGAGTGACCGAGAAAAAACAAGATGGGTGTTTTCAGATGATAAATACCAAAATCGACTGACCCTTCTGTAGATAATATCTGGTTGCCAATATTTTGTATTGAAAAAACTCTGTTGGAAGTATCTGGCATCATTGCATTCAGCGGTACCCTTGAATCAGAACACGTAACAAGTGTAATATAAGGCTTTTGCTCGAAACTGAAACTTTCGAAATATTCTTTTGGATGGGTTTCTTTAAAGTAGTTGTTCCCCAAAATGATATGCGAAATAATTTCAGGAGGAAGAAGTGTTTTTGGCTTAACCGGCGCTTTTAGAATATCCGGTTCACTTTCACCTACGGCGTTAACAACTATGTCGTGAAGCGTGTCGCGCCGGCTCACATGTCCGAGTAAATGCTCAATATCTTCAAATCTTAAAGTGTCGCGGACTTCAGAATGTGCTTCAGCCACCTTAAAAGCAATACCTCTGGCTTCAAGATTATCATAAAGCCGCTTTATCAGCCGGGCACCGCTGGAATCAATGTTCGCCGATGTACTTAAATCGAATATTACAACTCTTAGCGACGAACCTGATTCCAATATTTTAGCCCAAACAACCCTGTAAATATATGCCACATTAAAATATACCAGTTCCGATTCTACCCTGAACAAGAGCACTCCGGGTAACAATTCATTATCGGGATGCCTTTTTATATCTGTATATCTGTTTGTTCCGGGAATTCTACCCAGAAATGCAACATGAGGGCTCGATACACTTCTGATTATAAGAACCAATGAGAAAAGTGCTCCTATAAGCACTCCCTGTAATATTCCAAAGATAATAACACTGAATAATGCTGTCATTGCGATTACGAAATCGAAACGGTTTACTTTAAATAATCGTTTCATTTCCTTAATGTCAACAAGTCCTTTAATTGCAACAATTACAATAGCAGCAAGAATAACAGTTGGCAGGTTTTTAAGTAAGCCTGTCAGAAACAAAAGACAAATAGCAATAAACCCTGATGTAAAAACGATTGAAACAGGGGTCTGTGCACCAGCTTTTTCATTAACTGCAGATTGCGATAATCCTCCACTGACCGGAAATCCATTTCCTAATGATGTTGCAAGGTTGGCAACCCCCAGTGCAAGCAGTTCCTGTCTGGCATCGATATCATAGCCATTTTTTTGAGCAAGTGTTTTTGCTGCTGATACACTTTCAATATAAGCAAGTATAAAACAGGCGAATGCAAGCGGGAGAATGTTTCCTATATCTTTCAAATCAAGTACCGGAAAGTGCAGTTTTGGTAAGCCACTGGGAATAATTCCAACCGTTTTAAAGCCCAATGATCCAAGCGAAGTAAATGAAATAACCAGGACAGATAAAGCCACAACAACAATTACAATAGGTTTCCCGGGGAGCAATTTATCCCCTGCTATCAAGAAAGCAATTGCAATAATGCCAAAAATAAGAACATAAATATTTGTACCCGGAATCTGGTGATAAAGAGCAGCTAAACGGCTTATAAAACTATCGCCTCCTGATGCAACACCAAAAAGTTTGGGCAACTGGGTTAGACCAATTGTTATGGCCGCGCCGGCTTTAAAACCGACCAGAACTGTTTCACTGATAAAATTTATTATACTGCTAAGGTGTAGAATATATGACAGTACACTCATGCCCGCAAAAACAAATGCCGACAAGGATGCAAGATCGATCCATCGCTGTATGTCACCACCTGAAAGTTTGGCAAGGGTCACCCCTATAAGCATTGAAATTGCAGAAGTTGGCCCGATTGCAAGCTGTTTGGCTGATCCCAGCATGGCATAAAATAATCCTCCTATAAGATAACCGTAGATGCCATATTGCGGAGGCAGACCAGCAAGTGTTGAATAAGCCAGTGATACTGGAATTGCATAGGCTGTCAATGTAAGCCCCGACACTGCATCCTTTCCAAAAAGAGATAGGGAATAATCTGATAGCCAGCTTAAAGCTGGAATATGCAAGTACATTCCCTCCTTAAATTTACTTTTCCAATTCATAGACTTTAATATTGAAGTATATGATTACACTGTCGCTAAAATAATATAAATCAATGGATCGCACAAGACTATGCTAAACGGATGCGCCAAAGATCATTCCTGTTACCATCGGTATTAACCAGATGATCCAGACAAAAAGACTGAATTTATGAAATTGAAGTATCATTTTTTCATTTTTTCTATACAACACAATAGAAGCCCATACTGAATGAATTAACATAAGCAATATAGCCGCAGCACCTGTTAAACCATGAAAGTTAAACTGAAATATTGAGCCTGCTATTTTACCCATCGCCCCGGTTCCGATTGTATCACAAAATAATCCCAGCCAGAATACAATGAGGTGCCAAAGTTTTAACCTGCCCCGTAGCTTTTCACTCCAAACTCCAACTGAATATAAGATGCAAGCTGAAAAAATAAAAACAATAGCAATCACCATCATAATTTTCGCTTTTAAAAACGTTTTAAAAGTAATAAAAAGAACCATTCTCAATGCAAAAGCAGCAGTCAGGTTTATTATTCATTTCGTCAGGCCCTTGTTTTGACACTGGCGGGGTTGAGTTCCTGTTTGTCCCCGTTTTCTTCCTCAAGGGATAATCGAATGTCGATCTCTTTCAGGCCGGTTGCAAATTGCTGCAGTGAGATGAATACATGAAAAAAGTATAAAAGCTTTATCTATTACTATTCATTACTTATAGGCAAATTTTTTATTAGGGCAAGATTTTTTATTTTGGCTTTATCAACCCTGCTTTTATCAACTTACTGCCAATCTTTTTCGGATCAAATAATAATATTTCATAATTGTAATTATTAATACCCGACAGCAGAAATTTAAAATTAAAAGTATAATAACATGAACACCTGCAATAACATGAATTTGGGTTTAAACATGTGTCTTTAATAGATATTATTATAGAATCACTTTTAATATGACAATCCGTAATGAATGGAGCACAACAAAAATAGTTAAGACCTACAAAAATATTCATTGAATCATTTTTGATTGAAATATCAACAGAATCATTATGAACAATATCTACATTGTTTCGAATTGAAGGAGTTAAATTACAACCACCAAGTTCTGTTTTAATAAGAGCAAGTTGGGTCATATCTGCTTTTTTTTGGCAGAACATAAGCGAAAATTACGCGGCTATTACTATGATAAATATTTTCGTTTTCATTTTTATGTGTTTTAAGTTATTGAACCACTAATGTTGAACCTATCTGAACTTCAAATTGTCCATTAATTGTAGTTGACTGATTAGCATCAAAAATAACATTGGCGTTATTTGATTTACCTCGGAAACAGAAAAACAGCTTGCCCCCCAACTTGTACTAAACCTTCCAAATACAGCAAACTATAAATTCAGGTAATAAAGTACTATCTTTGATTCAGAAATACTCTGAATCAATTCTTAACTTAAAGATAATGAAAATCTCTATTCAATTTCTGCTTCTGATAACCATTTCCTTATTCAGTTACGGTCAAAACCTCCCTATTCCTGCAGATAAAAAGGCTACCAAAGAAACGATAACGCTTTTCCAGTCCTTATATGAGCTTAAGAATAAAGGTATCATGTATGGTCATCAGGATGACCTTATGTATGGCTACTCATGGTGGTATGAAAAAGATCGTTCCGACATTAAAGATATTACAGGGGATTATCCGGGGGTTGCAGGATTTGAACTTGGTCACATTGAACTGGGAAATGAACGTAGTCTCGACTCAGTAAGTTTTATTCAAATTGGAGAACAGATTAAAACACATTATAAGCGCGGGGGTATTGTTACAATCAGCTGGCATTTGAACAATCCTTTGACAATGCAAAAAAATAGTGCCATCTCAAAATTTCCATCAGGAACAGCCTGGGACGTAAGCTCAAAAGAGGTGGTCGCTTCAATTCTCCCCGGGGGACAAAACAACGCCATGTTCAATTCATGGCTCGAACATCTTGCTACATTTTTTACAGGATTAAAGGATGACAACGGCACTCCTATTCCTTTTATTTTCCGTCCATACCACGAACATTCAGGTTCGTTCTTCTGGTGGGGCACCAATCTTTGTTCCGATAAAGATTATTCAGCTCTCTGGCGCTATACTGTTGACTTTTTGCGTGATAAGAAAAACATTCACAATATTCTCTACGCTTACAATACAGACAGGGTTACCAGCCTCGAACAATATATGCGCGGATATCCCGGAGATGATGTGATTGATATGCTTTCGCTTGATATGTATGACCGTGGACCACAATTTGACAATGAACTCGATAATGCTCTTGGTTTTGTCACAAAGGAAGCCATCTCAAGAAATAAACTGACAGCATTAAGTGAAACGGGAGAAAGACAGGGGATGCAGGACTGGTGGACATCGGTCCTTTTACCGGTTGTAAGCAAATATCCAGTTGATTATGTATTAACCTGGAGAAACACATATATGCCAAAAGGTTCCAGGAAGGGAAATCTGAATTCCCCATCAACAGATGATTTCAAAAACTTCTATAATTCACCCCGGTCTTTGTTTTTAAAAGAGGTGAAAGAGGCGAATATTTATAACCGTAAGTAAGAAATCAATCTGTTTTTGATTATTCCTTTGCGTTTTTCAGTGCCTCTTTTACTGAGGCTTTGAATATGTTGCACGACCATGTTGCTCCCGACATTGCATCAACTTTATCGATGTTCTTTGTTTCACTTAGCTTTTTAGGATAGGTTTGCACCCCTTTCCAGTCGTTTCTGCTTTGTAAAATATACTCCGGAATACCCTTGAAATGCTTTTCATAACTTCCGTCAAATATCTCATGCAGTGCTGAGTCCCTGATCATAAAATCTATTCCTTCAAATGAACCATTTTTGATTGTAATCTTTGCAATTCCCCAGTAAGGTTCACCAGTATAATGTGACTGAGATTTGCCTTCATAAACACCATCTTTGTAGATCACAGCAGTATCCTGTGATGGTTTGTTGGAAGTCTTCAGATCCTGCCCAAAGCAATATGAAGATGAAATAAATAGTAAAAAAGCAGGGAGAGCAATAATTTTAGATCGTCGTTGTTTCATTTTTAAAACTTATCGTTTAGTTCCATAAAATCCATTAACTGTATAGAGCGCAGAGATTTTTCGCAAAGTCCAGATGGCTATCAGAAGCAAAGAAATTTTTCTCAGGCATAAGTACTTAAATGACCGGAAAAGGTTGTATCCACCCTATCGTTAAAAAATAAAAAACCGGTCGCTGCCGGTTTTGATTTAAAGAGTATTGATCAGGAGAAGTATCCCCATTTCTTCATAATTGCAAGATCTTCTTTCACACAGTCAATAGGCTTCTTATTCTGGTAAGATTCCTGTTCAATTATATAACAGGTTGTGCCTCCAATCTTTGTAGCCATATCAACAACATTTTTACAGTCTACAATACCTGCACCAAGGATAGTACTGACATATTTTTCGGTACTGCCTGCAGGTCCTGCTATCTCATCCTTAACATGAAGGTTTTCAAATCTGCCGGGATACTGATTTACAATATCCATGGCAACTGCCCCTCCATTGTAAAGGTTTCCCATATCCAACTGCACAACTACCAGCTTAGGATCCATGCTCTTCATCATAATATCGAATATTTTCTCGCCATTTAGTTTTTGACTGAATTCAAAATCGTGATTATGATAACCAAATTTCATCCCCGATTTTTGACACAATTCACCACTTTTGTTAAACACATCCATATAACGTTTGAAATCATCGTAAGTTTTCCTCATACTTTCATCCATAAATGGACTGATTACATACTTTTGCTGAAGTATTGCAGCATCTTCCACCGTACGTTTCCAACTGTCAGAAAAGTCCTTTTTAGTGGCATCCCAATGCTCTTTACCCATCACAGTATGCCCACTTACCATTTTCAGTCCGAGTCCGTCAAGAATTTTCTTGAATTCAGTGGCAGAATAAGAACCATAGAATTTCCTGTTAACATAACTGGCGTGCTCCAGATAAACATACCCCATCTTTGCCAGGGCAGTAAGTGTACCCTCCGGATCCTTCATCATTTCGTCCCTGACAGAGTAGAGCTGAAGGCCAACAAACCTCTTTGGCTTTGTCGACCCTGCGACGGGAGATACTGTTTTACAAGCTGGAAGCAGGGCTACTCCCAATGCTGCCAGGGCACTCGATTTTACGAAATTTCTCCTTGAAGTTTTCATCAATCTTATTTATTAGTTTTGAGTTCGTTACAAATGCTATCGCGATAAACTGCTGATAAAGTTATAAAATTGGACTGACAAAAAAAATAAAATCCGCAATCCGCAATCCGGAATCCAAAATCCAAAATCAAATAAATCATCATTATTTCATGACACTAGTAAGAAATATTCTTCACACCTGTCATCTTTTTAGCTGAAACCTTCGTGCTGAATAAAGCTGTAAGTTCTGATGGAGACAGAATCTGAGCCGGGTTGAATTTATCGGAAGACATATATTTCAGGATACTACTATAAAGCTGACGTCCTTCAGGCTTATCCTGAATTAATTTCAGCTCTGACATACATACCAGAAGCTTCCCCTTTCCTACAGCAAATTCAAATATTAATCCCAGTTTATGATTACGTTCAATATTATCAACCACCTGTACAAGAGGACGATAATCTTTCGGAGTATTATCGAGTATAAACGGACGACTGTTCTTTACAATTGGCCACCACTGCCAGTTTGTATAAAATTCGGTTGGGAAATCGTTAAATAACGGATCGAGAGGGTCAGTAAGAATTGACATAGTTCCGGGGGAAACAGGTTTTTTATTTGACTCTGAAATTCCTTTAAACATCCGATAATTCCAGTAATCAGGAGTAAATAACGCTCCAACCGAAAGATCTTTTATGTCCTCTATATCAGGGAATAATAATACAGAAGCTCCTTCTGCAAGTTTTGTAAGTGTGACTTTATCAAGCTTTTCCGACACAAATATACTCTCAGGGACCTTTGTTTCTGTATTTGCCGGATAAACCCAGACAGGATATGAGTTTTTATATGTGGTACCTTCAAGATTTATTGAAAGTATCAGTTTTTCAGCTTTCAAAAACTTTGAAAGATCAAGTTTCACTGAGGCTACATCAGTCAGTCCTCCCTGAGCAATATCAGCTTTTTGTGTATTTTGGAATATAATTTGCCCCTTGGAAGATCTTAATTCCCAGACAACTACCTGTCCTTTCAACTTTGTTTCCGAATAATTTGCAACCTGGATCTTCCCTATAAACGATTCATTATTTGTCCAGCAATATTTTTCCATAAGTAATAGGGGTACAACCTTATTACAGAAATGGCTGAATTCTGCCGGTGTAATAAGTCCTTTACTATCCATAAATGCATCTAGAAGTCCAATTAATGCAGTTCCCTGGCCCGGGAAATCCTGTAGATCGAGAAGATGAAACCCTCCAAACCCGGGAGTTCTTATAGCCATCTCAATATCTGCTTTATAACATAAGGCACTTAATGCTCCGGATGCTCTGAAAAAGGACTTAGCCTGATCGCTCAGGTTGTTTTCCTTAAGACGTTCTTTGAATACTTCAAAATTCCATGGCTTCAGAACTCCAGTGTACTTATTTATCTCATCATAATTTGGATAAATCTCGTACTGACCAACCTCAGTCCCAACGGCCGGAATGCTACATTTTGAAATAGCTCCGGCATAGTTCAGATTTGTGGAAGGATAACGGCTGTTTATATACCCACCATCGTAAGCGTCAGCAAAGGAGAATGATCCACGGATATGAGTGCTAAAGGTAGTATCAGTATCAGCTCCAACACGGCAACCTGTGTAATAATCCTCTCCCTCAACCTGTCCTTTGAAACCAAGGTAATTATTGGTGCCAAAAGCCATTAATGGACGCTTATCGAGTGATTTGAAATGTTTTACAAAAGTTTTCATAACTTCGATATCTCCTGAAAGTTCATTGCCAAGCGAAAACATTACAAATGAGGCGTGATTTGCATAAGTCTCAAGAATATTTTCCCCTTCTTTTAACAGGAAAGCATTTAGATCCTGATTTTTAACCTGACTGAAACTTCCCCAGAATGGCAATTCAGGCTGCATGTAAATTCCCTCAATATCTGCTGCTTCAAAGGCAGCAAGAGGAGGTGTCCACGAATGGAAACGGTAGAAATTTATGCCATAAGATTTTGCGATTCTGAAGACTTTTCTCCATCCCTCAACATCCATGGGGGGATGACCGGTTAATGGGAAAACGCAGGCGTCGTGCTTGCCCCGGAGAAAAGTTTTAGTGCCATTTATGGTAAACTGCGTTCCAAGGGTTGAGAACTTACGCATTCCAAAATCAATGCTGGTATTATCAATTAGTTCTTTTGATTTAAGCGAAACATTCATTTTGTATAGAGCAGGATTAAACTCACTCCATTCCTGAGTTCTACTCCCCATGGTGTATGTAAGTTCTACAATATTCTCACCTGTACCTAATTTTACAGGAAATGATTTTGCAGACACATTATGCTTTTTTTTGGTATTCCATGAGGATGCTTCAAGAACTATTTTCGTTCTATCATTGTTTCCACCCGGATTAAAAATTGTTACTTTAACCAGAATACTTTTTGAAGCAATATCCGGATATACCTGAACACTTGTAAGATGTTCAGAATTTGCAGCTTCCAGGCAGAATTTGCCGATAATTCCATTCCAGTTGGTTTGGGTATGATCTGTCCATGCATGTGAACCTGTTACCCCCAACGGCACTGAGCCATTGCCATTATTTACCAGGATTGTGATAATATGTTTCCCGGGAGCAAGTTTTGATGAGAGATCATAGTATTGTGCAGTTAGAATATCATTGCAATTGCCCATTAGTACTCTATCAATCCAAACCTGAGTTGGCTTGGTCCTTTCCATAATTAATCTGATATACTTATCCTTCCAGTTTTCAGGAATATTCACTTCTTTCTGGTACCATGCCATTCCGGCAAACGTTCTCTCCCTCGAAAGCCGCATTGTCTCCTGTGTATTTGTATTGGGAATTCCCTTATTGTTCTCATCGAGGGTACCGGGTAGTTTAACCGAGTCGGTAAAAATTTTAGTCTGCCATTTTTCGGCAAAACTAACATTTGCTGTGTCTAAGGCAAAGTGCCACGTTCCGCCAAGATTAATAGTATCGCGTTTAGAAACAAACGGCTCATTTTTACACGAGGCCAATACCAGCATTATAATTATTGACACAAAACTGAAACTGTGGAATATAGACTTTCTCATACTATTCATACATGTTATTAATATCAGTTTTCGATACTTCAAACATTAAAGCGCCAACTTTTTTTACAATTTCATTAAAACATTTTTCTCCTTTTTCAGGAGTCGATTTGAATGGATTTCCAATTCCGGTATCACTGGTGACTTGTGTCCATTTCCTTTCGGCCCAGGCCCATCTTTCATTTAAAGCTTTTACCTTAAATTTTTTACCCTTCCCTTCTCCTGCCTCACTCAAAGGCAAAACAAGATCCGGGGCAAGAAATTGCATGAGACTGGTTTCCATTTCATCGGCATGACCTCCGCTGTTTTCAAAAAACTGAGAGTTTTCGAATGACTGGTACCAGTTACAGCCACAGATAAACATTTTTGGATATTTAAACCCTAACTCTCTGATTATCTGTTTAAAATCATTGCCTCCATGTCCATTAACAATAAGGAACTTATAAATTTCATGTCTGTTAAGTACATCTGTCACATCATTAAGAATGGCAAATTGTGTACTTGGATTCATATTTATATTGAGCCTGATATCCAACTGCCCGGTGTTTACTCCAAACGGAATTGTTGGCAGAACAACTACTTTAGCCCCGTTATTCCATGCCGCCTCAGCAGATTTTACTGCAACTTTCTCCGTCAGAATATTATCTGTTGCAAATGGCATATGAAGGTTATGTGCTTCTGTTGCTCCCCATGGCAAAATCGCCAATTCAATTTTCTGGTCCTTAATGGATTTCCAGGTGGTCTCTGCTAGAATATAAGGTCTCATATTTTTATTCCAATTAATGTAACACCAAATAATTATTAGTCCGGGAATTCATTTCTTTCCTGAAGACGAATTTAAGGAATATTTCCGGAGTCCTGATTGTCATATTATTAAAGTTACGATTATTCGTCTAAACTCATAAGAATGGAATTACGGATAACTTTAGGCTTTATTTTCTGTCTGCTTTTTACAGCAACGATTTTTACAGGAATAAATAAAGCACAGACGTTGAAATAAGACCAGGCACTTGATGCAAAAGTGAAGAAATTTCTTTCTGACCATGCAGGGAAATGGCATGATCTGAATATACCCACAGCTGACGGGCAGACGCTCATTCGCTAGTAAAAGAGCTTAAAGGACCTTTTGATTTTGTCTTCAGTGATGCAGATAAAGATTGGTATAAAAACTCTTTCACCGATGTTGATCCGAAGCTTAAAATCGGTGGTTGTTATACAACTCATAATATCTCCGGCAGAGGTATGGGTGGACGAGGTGGCGGTATGGCTCCCGGATACCTTGAATATATTAGGAGTCTCAAAAATTACGAGACAACTTTGAATTCTCAGGGAGGAGGATTATTGATCAGCTATAATATTCCTATATTCTTAAAAAATCAAAATAATTTCTAAGGATCACTCCTTTTAATTCATCCTTGGTAATATCAAGATCCTGCGCAACTTTTTTATAAATATCCCTAATATCAACATCAGCGCCATCAGTTTCAAGGAATATCTTGTCTTTAGTCAAGCTTCTGAACAACTGAGTTGATTCCTTTCGCAATGCAAAATCAAACCAGAAAGACAAATAAAACCCCTTTGATAAAAATTGCTCTGCCTGTTCAACGCTTCCTCTGAAGCCATGAATCATCCATGGCATTTTGGGTTTAAGCTTTTTATGAGCTGCCAACAAATCGTCCCAGGCCTTAACACAATGAATTACCAGGGGCTTTGAATGTGCCTCAGAGATGCGAACCTGCTCTTCAAAAACTTTGTTCTGAAGCTCAGGTGATGGTCCTCTTAGCTTGTCAAGTCCTGCCTCTCCGATAGCAATCATATTCGGGAAACCTGTTGACTTCTCTACATTTCTGATATGTAGATTATGATTGTCTTCTGTAAGAAACCAGGGATGTATTCCATAAGTATAAGTAACCCCGTCAGCTTTATCGGGAAATCTTTCTTCATGAGCCATCAGGCATTCGATAATGAATACACCGGGAGCTGATCTGCCTCCATGAGTATGCATATCAATATAATCTCCTGGCTGCGGTAAGTTCATTTCTCTATTTACCAATTACGGAAAGGCCCTTATCTATACGTCTGAGAGTTTCCTCCTTCCCAATCCAGCTTATTATATCATACATATGAGGACCCCTTGATGCGCCAACAATTACCAGTCTGAAAGCATTCATTATAGTCCCCATATTATAGCCTTTCTCCTCAATCCAGGCTTTAACAACAGGCTCAATGGCAGCGCTGGAAAAGTCATCTATTTTCTCTAAAACTGACCTTAATTCCAGAAGTAGAGAAGCTGAGTCATCTTTCCAACGTTTCTTAATCACCTCCTTATCGTATGATTCAGGAGCTTTAAAAAAGAAATCAGTCTGTTCCCAAATATCTTTTACAAAACTTACCCTTTCCTTTACAAGACCAATAAGAACCTCAAGTTCAACAATGTCGAAATGATAGCCATGAGCTCTGAGGAACTCCCTGAAATCAAGTGCCAGTTGCTCATTGGTCCTTTGCTGGAGGTACTGGTGATTGAACCATTTAGCTTTCTCCGGATCAAACCGTGAGCCCGACTTACCTACCCTCTCTATTGAGAATGCTTCAATCAGCTCTTCCATCGAAAAGATTTCCTGCTCTGTGCCAGGGTTCCATCCAAGCAATGCCAGGATGTTTACAAATGCTTCAGGGTAATAGCCCTCTTCACGGTATCCTTTTGCTGTTTCTCCAAATGGCCAGAAGAGAGGAAACACAGGAAAGCCCATCTTATCTCCATCGCGCTTGCTTAACTTCCCTTTCCCGTCTGGCTTAAGCAATAATGGAAGATGTGCAAAAAGAGGAGGATTCCAGCCAAACGATCGATATAACAAAATATGCAAAGGCAAAGAAGGCAGCCACTCTTCGCCTCTGATTACATGACTGATCTCCATAAGGTGGTCGTCAACAATATTAGCCAGATGATAGGTTGGCATACCATCTGATTTGAACAGAACCTTATCATCAAGGGTGCTGGTATTTACAACAATATGTCCACGGATAATATCATCAAAATGAATATCCTCATTATCAGGCATCTTATACCGGATTACATAAGGTTCTCCTTTAGAAAGCTTCTCCTTCCATTCTGATTCCTTTAGCGAGATTGAGTTAGATAACTTATCTCTGTTTGCTGCATTATATATAAAGGTATTACCAGCTTTTTCCGATTCAGTTCTTAAAGCTTCAAGCTGCTCCGAAGAGTCAAAAGCATAATAGGCATCTCCTTTTTCTATAAGTAAATCTGCATATTGCCTATATATTGCTTTCCTGTCGCTCTGCCGGTACGGACCATCTTTCCCTCCTTCATTAATACCTTCGTCAACCTTTATGCCTGCCCATTGGAGCGACTCCATAATATATTCTTCAGCTCCTTCAACGAATCTTGCCTGGTCAGTATCTTCAATTCTTAAAATGAATGTCCCGTTATTCTTCTTTGCAAAAAGATAGTTGTATAGCGCTGTCCTGACACCACCTATATGCAAGGGGCCTGTCGGACTTGGGGCAAAACGTACTCTTACTTGTGCCATATTAATTAATCTGTTAGAAATATGGACAAAGATAGACAAACCCCATTATATAAAATAGTAATACAAAAATCAGGTTTTGTACAACAGATTTGTATTAATTTAGCGGGATGAAAACTATGTCATTATGCAAAAGATGAAAGCACTGGTAAAAGCCAGACCGGAAAAAGGGTTATGGATGCAGGAGGTTCCCATTCCTGAACCCGGACTTAATGATGTGATTATTAAGGTTAAGAAGTCAGCAATATGCGGAACAGATCTTCATATTTATGAATGGGATGCCTGGTCGCAAAAAACCATTAAAACTCCGATGACAATTGGTCACGAATACATGGGTTATATAGAAAAAATGGGGGCAGGTGTCTCTAACCTCAAAATTGGGGAAAGAGTTACAGGAGAGGGTCATCTGCCTTGCGGGCATTGTCGTAACTGCCGCCGTGGAAAAGAGCATGTCTGCGAAAATACTGTTGGGATAGGAGTAAATATCGACGGGTCCTTTGCTGAATATGTAAAAGTTCCGGCAACAAATGTTATTCCCCTCGACTCCAGAATCCCTGATGAGTGGGCTGCAATTATGGATCCTTTTGGAAATGCCACTCATACAGCACTTTCCTTTCCTCTTCTTGGGGAAGACGTACTTATTACAGGATCTGGGCTGATTGGCAGTATGGCGGTTGCAATTGCAAAGTATGCCGGAGCAAGATTTATAGTTGCCAGCGATCTGAGCGATTACCGTCTCGCAATTGCAAAGAAGATGGGGGCAACATTAACAATAAATCCATCGAAAGGAGAAACTATTTCGGATGCCCGCAAAAAGCTTGGGGTGAGGGGATTTGATATAGGTCTTGAGATGTCGGGGTCGCCAAAAGCATTTGTTGATATGCTCAACAACATGTATAATGGATCAAGTATTTCACTGCTTGGCATACTTCCGTCAAATTTCGAAGTTCCGTGGAGTGATATCATATTCAAGGCTATAACATTAAAAGGAATATATGGTCGTGAGATGTGGGAAACATGGTACAAAATGGAACAGATGATAATAGGGGGTATCGATCTTAATCCCGTCATCACTCACCGCTTCCCTATTGACGATTTTCAGAAGGGATTCGATGCCATGGAAGAAGGAAATTGCGGCAAAGTAATTCTAAACTGGTATTAACTAAATTAATCCTTAGTGATACCTGGTGAGATCCTTTGTGCCCTTTGTGGTAAAAAAAAAAAAACACAAAGTCACTCAAAGGAAATCACAAAGGTTCACAAAGGCTAAAAAGAAGATCATGTATACTAATTATCAAAATCATCTTATTAAGGTCATTAATGAGATTCAGGAAGCAGGATTATATAAAAACGAAAGGATTATCGTTTCCCCTCAGGGAGCTGAAATTGAGCTTAACACCGGCCAGAAAGTATTGAATTTCTGTGCCAATAACTATCTTGGACTGTCAAATAATCCATCTCTTATTAAGGCAGCTAAAGCCTCTATGGATAATCATGGCTATGGCATGTCATCGGTAAGGTTTATTTGCGGGACAACAGATCTGCATAAAGAACTTGAGAAAAAGATAGCTGAATTCTTTCACACAGAAGATACAATTCTATATGCTGCCTGTTTCGACGCTAATGGAGGCGTTTTTGAACCCCTCCTCACAGAAGAGGACGCTATTATTTCAGACGCTCTCAACCACGCTTCAATAATTGACGGTGTACGTCTCTGTAAAGCCCAGCGGTACAGATATGAAAACGCCGATATGGGTGATCTTGAGAAACAGCTTCAGCTTGCTCAGGCTCAACGTTTCAGACTTATTGTAACCGACGGGGTATTTTCAATGGATGGTAATGTTGCTCCTCTGGATAAAATAGTCGTACTGGCCAATAAATACAATGCAATGGTGATGGTTGATGAATCTCACTCTGCAGGAGTTGTGGGAGAAACAGGAAGAGGAGTTACAGAACTTTTCAATATTTCCGGTAAGGTAGAAATTATAACCGGAACTCTCGGCAAAGCTTTTGGAGGTGCTATAGGAGGCTTTACAACAGGAAAGAAAGAGATAATTGAGATCCTGCGTCAGAGATCACGGCCATATCTCTTCTCAAACTCGATACCACCAATGATCGCAGCTGCAGGTATAAGGATGGTAGAAATGATGACTGAAACCAATGTTTTACAAGATAAGCTTCACTGGAATGCTGAATATTTTATTGCCGGAATGAAGAAGCTTGGATTTGATATAAAACCAACCAAATCAGCGATTTGCGCGGTAATGCTTTACGATGCCAAACTGTCGCAGGAGTTTGCAGCAAAATTGCTGAATGAAGGGATATATGTTATCGGATTTTATTTCCCTGTAGTTGCTAAAGGCCAGGCCAGAATAAGAGTCCAGCTATCGGCTGCACATGAAAAAGAGCATCTCGATAAAGCAATGAAAGCATTTGAAAAGGTCGGAAAAGAAATGGGGGTGATAAAATAAATCATCCGCATTTTGATGATCCGCAGTCTTTGCAGATCAGGCAACCCTCCTCATAAACAAGGTTGTCACCACCGCATTCACCACATTTCCCTTTGGCTTTTGTTCCATTGGGAATATATTTTTTCATGGCTCTTTCAACACCATTCTTCCAGTTATTGATTGACTCGCTGTCAAGCTTAAGTGACTGAACCAGGTTGACAACATCCTGTATTGGCATCTCATGTCTCAGTACTCCCGAAATTAATTTTGCATAATTCCAGAACTCAGGAGTGAACATGTGTGAAAGACCTTCGATATTTTTCTTGTACCCATATTTATCAGTAAACTGAAAGTCGTAACGTGTCTTTCCGTCATCATCCTTGATTTTGATAATTTTTCCCTTAACTATGCTTTTTGGAATCGGGAATATTTCTTCATCAGCAATACCTGTGAATATCTCGTAGGGCCTGCTTTCCTTCAGTCCCACAAAAGCTATCCATTTTTCTTCATTGATACTAAATCTGATCACATCACAATCTAATATTTTAGGCCTTTTTGGTCTTTCCGGACGAACTTCCGTTTTACCAGCTATTAGTACGCCGTTTCTCGATCCGTCGCGATAAACTGTAGCACCTTTACAACCCGATTTCCATGCTGTAAGATAAAGTTCACTTACCAGTTCTTCCTTAGCATCTGCAGGAAGGTTTATAGTAACACTTATGGAATGGTCGACCCATTTCTGAATTGCACCCTGCATACGAACTTTGGCAATCCAGTCAACATCATTAGCAGTAGCTTTATAGTAAGGCGATTTTGCTATTATTGTTTCAATTTCCTCGTCTCTCATCCTGGTTATCTCATCTGTATCATAACCGTTCAGTTTGAGCCAGTCAACAAACTTATGATGAAATACAATAAATTCTTCCCATGAATCACCAACCTCATCAGTGAAAGATACTTTTACATCAAGATCATTTGGATTAACTTTTCTTCTTCTTTTATAGAAAGTTGAAAATATTGGTTCTATACCTGATGTCGTCTGTGTCATGAGACTTGTTGTACCTGTAGGGGCGATGGTCAGAAGGGCAATATTTCTTCGTCCGAACTTAACCATATTATTATACATGACCGGATCGGCTTCTTTCATTCTCATGATGAAAGGATTGTTTTTTTCACGCTCTGCGTCATATATTCCAAAAGCGCCTCTTTCCTTAGCCAGATAAGTTGAAGCCTTGTAAGCTTCGAGTGCGAGGGTCTTATGAACCTCAACTGAAAAGTCAGTAGCTTCATCACTGCCATATCTTAGTCCAAGACCAGCAAGCATATCACCTTCGGCAGTTATTCCAATTCCGGTTCTTCTTCCCTCTTCAGCTTTGTTTCTGATATTTGTCCAGAGATTTCTTTCAACAAGTTTCAATTCCTCAAGTTCGGGATCGGAATTTATTTTTGCAAGAATTGAATCGATCTTCTCCAGTTCAAGATCAATTATATCGTCCATCATGCGTTGTGCCAGACCTACATGTTCTTTATACAATTCAAAGTCAAATTCAGCTTTTGGAGTAAATGGTTTATTTACATAGCTGTAAAGGTTAATAGCCAGCAGACGGCAACTATCATAAGGGCAGAGAGGAATTTCCCCGCAAGGATTTGTTGACACTGTAGCATAACCAAGATCCGCATAGCAATCAGGCACACTCTCTTTAATAATAGTATCCCAGAATAAGACTCCGGGTTCTGCCGACTTCCATGCATTGTGAATTATTTTGCTCCAGAGGGCTACTGCGTCTATATCTTTCGCAAATTTAGGGTTGCTTGAATTGATAGGATATTGTTGTCTGAAGTTTGTCTTTTCTTCAACAGCTTTCATGAAATCGTCGGTGAGTTTAACAGACACATTTGCGCCGGTTACCTTTCCGCTCTCAAGTTTTGCATCAATAAATTTACCGGAGTCGGGGTGTTTTATGGAGATTGAGAGCATAAGAGCTCCTCTTCTTCCATCCTGAGCAACTTCGCGTGTGGAGTTTGAATATCTCTCCATGAATGGAACAACACCGGTGGATGTAAGGGCACTGTTAAGCACAGGTGTTCCTTTAGGCCTGATATGTGAAAGATCGTGACCAACACCTCCTCGACGTTTCATAAGCTGCACCTGCTCCTGGTCGATTTTCATAATGCCTCCATAAGAGTCTGACGACCCTCCGCTTCCAATAACAAAGCAGTTGGATAGAGAGGCGATCTGATAATCATTACCAATCCCGGTCATAGGTCCTCCCTGGGGAACAATGTATTTAAAATCTTTGAGAACACTGTAAATCAAATCCTCTGAAAGCGGGTTTTTATACCTCTTTTCTATCCTTTCTATTTCGCGTGCAAGCCTGTGATGCATATCATCAGGTGTTTTCTCAAACAGGTTTCCGAAAGAATCTTTTAATGCATATTTATTTGCCCATACTCTGGCAGCAAGTTCATCACCTTTAAAATACTCTACGCTTGCTTCAACAGCTTCTTCATGCGTGTAAGTAACTTTTTCGTGCACTCGTTCATTCGATTTACTCTTTTCCTTCACTTCCCCTGATTTCTGTTTTTCGGGTGCCGATTGTTCTGTCGTTGCTTTTTCTTTTGCAATAGCTGATTCCTGGACAAATAACTCTTCCATATATTTTTATTATTCTCTGATTCTGATGAGATTATACTACCGCTGCTTTTTAAAGCGGGTAAATGCTAAATTAAACAAGCGGATGGCTCAATGCAATAGTAAAATTTTAACTTTATTAACATTTGGCAACATAGTTATTAACCGTTAGTTAAATACCTGTATTTCTGTTAATTAAGTATTGTTTCAGTTGTTATAATTTTAACACTGTCGGTAGCATATTTGTACTGAGTCACATACAGAGGCATTATTAACAGAATATCGATTTTTGGAATAATTTTTACAGGCATTCTAAAAAAAAGAGGCTGTTAAAAATTAACAGCCTCTCAATTTCAATAAATTTTATTTAGTTGAAAATATAACGTATTCCAAACTGCATGGAATAAGTTGAAGCGTAACTAATAGTGTTGTTGAAAGTTTTGGTTAACATAGTATTGTTATAAGGATTAAGCTTGTAAGTAGGCACCACTGCTCCACCTGCAACTATTGCTGCTACGTTTGTGGGCGTTAGGATATTACCTTGATTATATGATTGAGCCAAACCCCAGTTACTGTTAAGCAAGTTAGTGATGTTCAAAATATCAAGGCTTAACTGAATAGTGTTACGTTTACCGCCAACATTAATATAGAAATCCTGTAAAAGTTTTACATCAATCTGGTTTCTCCATGGCATAAGAGCGCCATTACGTTCAGCATACTGCCCTTGTCTTGATCTTAGGTATTTGTCCTGTGCGATATAGGCAAAGAAAGCATCGCTCTGAGCTTGAGCAGTCCAGACAAATGTATTAACAGTCTGGTTTACGAAATTAATCTCAGAAGGATCTCTTGGTATATAAATAAGGTTGTTTGATCCTGCACCATCACGAACGATATTGCTTGAATAAACATAGGAGAAACGACCTTGAGATCCACCCTGATAGAATAACGAAATAGAAGAACCCATATGTTTTAGGTATTCAATTCTGTAAGATAACGAGGTAATAATTTTATTAGGGGTAACATAGCTTGTGTAACTTAACTCTGGACTATTTGCACCGTTTACGTTAGGGTTACCGTTCCATGCAGAAGATGCCTGGTCGCCACTACCGTCAACAAGATTTTTAGCCTCACTGTGGGTGTACGCAATCATCCCTGAAAATCCTTTATCGAAATTTTTCTCGATTTTTGCTGTTGCTGACCAGTAATATCCGCCTTTTTTGTTTTCAAGAACAATCGGGGATACACCGTTACCAACACCTGTGGATGTAGTAATAATACCACTTGTGTTTATAAGTTGGTAATATCTGTCTACAGTAGCATTAGGATAAATAATACGATTATCAGGGTAACCTGAAATACCCATGTATGCTGCATTTTGTATCCCTTCATTTACAAAGAATGCTGTATTAAGATCTTTATTATAGATACCTTCAACAGTTCCTTTTAATCCCCATGGAAGTTTTACGTCATAAGCCAGACTGCTCTTCCATGTCTGAGGCATTTTGAAGTTTTTCGAAATAATTGTGAAGGTACCAGGAACGATTGTCCCTGCAGCAGGCTGTGTTGCAGGATAATATGCACTAGGTGACGGATCAAATGGCCCTGGCACGTTTGCCTGACCGGTATAGGTAAGAGTAGTTTGCAGCATACCTGCATCACCAGCCTGACCTACAATCCATACAAAAGGAACACGACCGGTAAATATTCCAGTTCCCCCACGTAATACCATTGAACGATTTTCAGTTAAGTTATAGTTGAATCCGATTCTTGGAGAGAACATAATCTTAGTTGATGGAAGTGTTGAAGTGCTGAAAGTATTTTGATCAAATGTAAGAGATGAAATAATTGGATGCTCTGCCAATGGAGTAGGATATGTAGGAAGATCAAAACGGATGCCTCCGGTAACTTTCAAACGCGAAGTTAAATTAACCTCATCCTGCAGGTAAGCAGATGTCTGGGCATATTTGAAAGAAGGAAATGCCTGAGCGTACCCGGGGGTATTTGAGAATGTAATACCAAAATCAAGAGGTTTAACACCATTTGTAAAGTCACTCCATGAATTAAATACATAGAAACTTGAACCGAATCTCATGAAACCGTTCTTGGTGTTATCTGTTTCATACTGTAACCCTGCTGTGAAGTTATTCATACCCATGGACCAGGTAACATCGTCATTAACGGTTATTGTTGAAACTTCACGAAGGTTGCCATAAGTGAATAACTCTGTACCAAAAGATACATAAGGTTTCCCGGCATTCAGGATGTCAACAAATGGGAACAGCTTTCCATCTGAACTACGCGGCTCATTCTGAAAAGAGTAAGTAGCACGCAGTGTATTCATAAATTTTCCACCAAATAATGATGAGTTCAATTCAGCTGAAAGTGAGCTGAAGTTTCTCTGCTGCCAGTATTGGGTATTCTGATACCACATAGCATCCATAGATGTACGGGTTCCTGTATAAAGCGATCCGAATGGAGATACTGAAGTACTTGGTGCGCTAGGATCCTTGCTGGCCATATAACTGTACCTGACATTGAATTTGTGGTTCTTATTTATGTTCCAGTCAATACGGGCAAGGAATTTTGTACCCGGACTATCATTTGAATATCCCTGATAAGGACCAGTCACATATCCATAAGTGTCTTTCAGGTACTGACTCATCATATCCATGTCGGCAACTGTAGGACGTGCAATATTGTTATTATAATCTGCAGGGGCTTCAGGAGTAGCAGCAACGCGTGCAGGGCCAGGAATCGTAGTTTTCTCCTGTTCATAGTTTAGGAAGAAAAATAACTTATTCTTGATAATCGGGCCACCAATACGTAAACCTTCCATAGCATAACTTGACTTTGTTTTCAAAAATGATCCGCTGGCAGTCTGAGAATAAGTATAGTCTCCAACTTTGTTGCCTTTATATTTTTCATTTTGCATGAAAGTATAAGCTGATCCTGAAAATTCGTTGCTCCCTGAACGGGTAACAGCGTTAACAGAAGCACCAATGAAACCACTCTGACGTACGTCATAAGGTGTAATATTCACAGAAATCTGGTCAATTGCATCAATTGAAATAGGAGAACCGTTCCCCGGAAGGTTGGTTCCGATACCGAATGCGTTATTAAACTGGGCACCGTCAACAGTGATAAAGTTCTGACGATAGTTACCACCACCGATCTGGTTGCCGTTCGATTGCGGAGTTAGTCGCGTAAGGTCGTTTATACTTCTACTGATAGAAGGCATTGTAGATAACTGACGGTTACTAATATTGATCGAAGCACCATTTTTTTCTGAGTTGAAAACAGGAGCTTTTGCACCTACTACAACAACTTCATTAAGCTGGGTGCTTCCTTCTTCCAAAGTAGAATTAAATACAAATGATTCTCCCAGTAATAAAGAGATGTCTGATACTGATTTTTTTGAATATCCGATAAAAGAAACCTCGATTGTATAAGGTCCGCCCGGACGCATACCCTGAATGGAAAAATAGCCATCACCATTTGCAAGAGCCCCGTACTGGGATCCTGAAGGAACGTGAACAGCAAGAACAGTTGCACCTGCCAACGGCTTCCCGCTCAGGTCAACTATCTTACCATTAATTCCTGATGTTGTAGATGCCTGCCCGAACATCATAACTGAGATGAACAGGAAAGTCAACATCGTAAACATACGTTTGAATTGCTTCATCATAAAATTAGGATTTAGGATTAATAAATTTTCGACAAGGTTAGTATAATTACTTGATTTTATGGTTACACCGAAATTAAAATTTTATTAAATCCGGCGGAACAATTTACATTTCTTTAAATGATCCATATCTATTTGCAAAAAATTAGTTTTTAACAAATTATGAGCTTGATTTGTTAATATCTTTTCTTAAGATCACTCGTAAAATTTTCCCGGTAGCTCCTGTGTTTTTATTAATATAATCAAGAGTAATTTTTACGGATTTTAAGTAAAACAGTTCATCTGTCAACCATTTGTTAAGAAGATCTGAAAATATTTTGTAGGAATCGAAAGTAACTGCCCCATTTTCATTAATTAAATCAACTGCCTCCCGGAAACTTTTATGGTCGGGTCCAAACATAACAGGAACTCCCCAGCAGGCAGGCTCAAGGATATTATGAATTCCTTTCCCAAACCCTCCTCCTATAGCTGCAATATACGCATATTTGTACGCCGATGAAAGCATACCAATATTATCAATAATCATGACTCTGGCATCAGCTGACGACTGATTGAAATCAGAAAATCTTACAGATTTAACTTTAAGTAGTTTCTCAAGCCTCTCAATATTTGGTTTACCAATTTCGTGCGGAGCAAAAACCCATTTCATCTTATCAGGAAACCTGTTGATATATTGCGAAATAATCTCCTCATCCTGTTTCCAGCTGCTTCCGGCAAGAAACAATTTTTCATCTCCCCTGAACTGTTCAAGCTGAGGAATATCTTGAGAAGCTCCAGCAATCTGAACTACTCTGTCAAAACGGGTATCGCCGGCAATCAACCCATTTTTAATTCCAATGCTTTCTAACAGATCCATGGAATTCTGATCCTGCACAAATATACTATCGAACTTTTTTAGAATTCCTCTGAAGAATGATCCATACCATTTAAAAAAATGCTGCCCGGGTCTGAATATGGCCGAGGCCAGGTATATTGGAATATGCTTCTTATAAAGTACTGATATATAGTTATTCCAGAACTCATACTTAACAAAAATGGTATATTCGGGATTAACGAGAGTAACAAATTTCGCAGCATTTCCCGGAGTATCAACAGGAAGATAACTTATACAATCAGCATAGGAGTAATCTTTTTGTATCTCATACCCTGAGGGTGAAAAAAATGTCAGGACAATTTTTAATTCCGGCATTTCATTTTTGATTGCTTCCAATAGTGGTCGACCCTGTTCAAATTCTCCGAGCGAGGCACAGTGAATCCATATGGTATGATCACCTGGTTTTATCTTATCCCTGATCTTCTCAGCCCAGTTCGTCCTTCCTTTAACCCATAATGATATTTTAGCATTAAATGGAGATATAAGATAGGTTAAAGCCGAGAAAATGTAAATTCCAATGTTGTAAAAAAACCTCATGCCATTCAATTTTGAATTGCCAAAGGTATAAAAAAGGCGCAATGGTGCAACGATGCATATTGTGTAGGGAACGGTCGCTACCGTTCCCTACACAATACCTATATACCGTTCCGTACACAATACCAATATACCGTTGCGCTGTTGTGCCTCTACGCCATTATTATTTAATACGGTGTTGGTGATTTGGATAAATATTCTCATATTTTTGTAATATGAATTCAATACCGATTGTACGGCTTATTGCTCTGATAATCTCAATTATTCTGCAGATCATTGCTGCAGTAATTGCTTTGAGATTTATGAAGCTCACAAAATACAGACTGTCATGGATCTTACTTTCTCTCTCATTTGCTTTCATGGCAGTCAGATTGATAATCCAGTTTTTTGAATTTTTCAGGGGAACACCCTCTTTTACATGGCATATGATTGACGAATGGCTTGGAGTTCTAATTTCAATTATGATAATTGGTGGCGTTATCCTTATACGTGAATTATTCCTTTCCCTCAAACGTGCAGATAGTGACCGTTTGCGGTCTGAAAAAAGGGTAATTAATGCCATTATTAACACAGAGGAGAATGAGAAAAAAAGGTTCGCAAAAGATCTTCACGACGGACTCGGACCCATTTTGTCAACTGTAAAAATGTCCCTCTCAGCGCTTCACGAAAGAATAACAGATTCTTCTGGCACAATAATCCTGAATAACACAACCCATCTGGTAAATGAAGCTATCAGCACCATTAAGGAAATATCAAATAATCTGAGTCCGCATATCCTTACTAATTTTGGACTTTCGAGTGCGATAGGAGCCTTTACAACAAAATTAAATCAGACAAAAGCAGTTGAAATTGTCTTTAAAACCAATATGGAAAATCATCGTCTGGAGAATGAAAAAGAGGTTGTTGTGTATCGCGCTGTATGTGAGCTTATTAATAATTCAATTCTTCACTCGGGAGCTTCCCGGATTGAGATTGAATTAAACAAACACGAAAAATTCATTACCTTGCAGTTTTATGATAACGGGCGGGGTTTTGACACTTCAACACTCAGTAAAGAAGATACTAAAGGGATGGGGTTATCGAATATTGAGACACGAGTAAAAACCGTTGAAGGGGTTTTTATTCTGGAAAGTTCCCCCGGAAAAGGAACAAGTGCGCTTATCAAACTGATTGAATGATTCCTCTTAGAATGAACAACTAATAATGGAAAAAATACGGATAATAATAGCGGACGACCACCAGCTCTTTCGTAACGGATTAAAAATTCTCCTTAATGCCTTCCCTGATTTTGAGGTTACCGGTGAGGCATCAAATGGTGAAGAATTCCTGAAAATCCTGAAAAACACCCAGGCTGATATTGTCCTTATGGATATCAATATGCCTGAAATGGATGGTATAGAGGCAACAAGGAAAGGCCTTAAGATTTGTCCGGAAATAAACATTATTGCCCTTTCGATGTATGGAGAGGAAGAGTACTATTATAAAATGGTAGACGCCGGTGCGAAAGGATTCCTCCTGAAAGATTCAGATATTTCTGAAGTAAAAGAGGCTATTCTTACAGTAAAAAAAGGGGGTAATTACTTCTCCCAGGAGTTACTTTATCATGTTATTCAGAAGATTAAACACCGCGAACACGAGAGTAAATCAGCCAATCTTTCAAAGAGAGAAACGGAAATATTGTTTAAAATATGTGAGGGATTGTCAAATCAGGAAATAGCAGATACCTTATTTATAAGTAAAAGAACTGTCGATAAGCACAGGGCTAACCTGCTTGGAAAAACAAATTCGAAGAATACCGCGAGTCTGATTTTATTCGCAATAAGAAATAAATTAATTGAAATTTAGAAGAAATTGCGGATTGCGGTTTTTCGATTACGGATTAAATGAGTTATTAAAATGAATCCGAAATCGGCAATCCGAAATCCGAAATCTAATATCAATGGCAGAATCACACGACCTGGGTCAAAAAGGTGAAGATCTGGCAGCCGGGCATCTTAAAAAAGCCGGATTTAAAATTCTTTTCCGTAACTGGAAATGGGGCAAGCACGAAATTGATCTTATTGCTGAAAATAAGGATTTTATAGTATTTGCGGAGGTTAAGACCAGATCCGATGATTATCAGATGCATCCTGTTACTGCCGTTACCAGAGAAAAGCAGAAATCAATAATTTTTGCTGCCGACGGCTATATAAAAAAGTTTAATATTGATAAGGAGGGTCGATTTGATGTAATAACTATTATAAAAAAAGGAGAGGATTTTCAGATCGATCATATTGAGGATGCGTTCTACCCTACTCTCAGATAAGAACAAAAAAGATGGATATCGAAACATTAAGAGACTACTGCATTTCGAAAAAAGACGCCTCAGAAAGCTTCCCGTTTGGAGAGGATACTCTTGTGTTCAAAACCAAAGGGAAAATATTCGCCCTTGTAAACCTTGATGGTGACCTGAGTATTAATCTTAAATGCGAGCCGGCATTAGCAATAGAACTGAGAGAAAGATATTCTTCAGTAACAGCAGGATATCATATGAATAAGAAGCACTGGAACACAATATTTCTTGATGGGACAGTTCCTGATAAAGAGATATTTTCGTGGATTGACCATTCTTATAATCTGATTGCAGGAAAAAGATAGGGTTGAATTATCAATTACTTGCTACATATCACTTTTATTTCTACTTTTTCTTTTTAGCTTGCATTTTTAAAAATCAATATCCATAGAAATGAAAACTCGTATATTTCTCGTACTATTATTATCTGTTTTTCTCTTTCCGTCGTACGGCCAGAAGAAAAAAACCGCTGATGAAGGTTATAAATTTACTCCTGTTGTAGAATTAAAAGCAACACCTGTCAAAAATCAGTCTGCGACAGGAACCTGCTGGTGTTTTGCAACAACCTCATTTATTGAGTCTGAACTCCTTCGCATGGGAAAAGGTGAATATGATCTTTCCGAAATGTGGATAGTACGTTACAACTATGTTGACAGACTGAGAGACAACTTTATTCAGCAGGGAAAAGGAAACCTTGGACAGGGTAGTGTTGGTCATGACTGGATTTATGAGTTTAATAAAAACGGAATTGTGCCCGATGAAGCTTATACAGGATTGAATTACGCTAAGCCAAACCATAATCATAGTGAACTAAATTCATTTATCAATGCAATAGCAACTGTTCCTGTACAGAAAAGCAAAGAAAGCGATCAGTATCTGAATATTGTCGATGCGGTACTTGACACATATCTTGGGAAAACACCAACTTCCTTTACATATAAAGGTGTTGGCTATACTCCTAAATCGTTTACAGCAAGCCTTGGAATAAAAGCAGATGATTATGTTGAAATAACTTCATTTACACTTTTCCCGTTCTATACACAGGGATTAGTCCCGATACCTGATAACTGGAGAAAAATGAATTACTATAATGTCCCTCTTGATGAACTTGTACAGGTTATGGATTCCGCTCTTATTAAAGGTTTTACAGTTGCCTGGGATGGTGATGTCAGCGAGAAGGGATTCAGTCATTCAAAAGGTGTTGCAATTATTCCCGAGCTTGAAAAAACTGACCAGTATTCAGCAGCAGATAAATCAAGGTTAGGTAAAATGACTAAGGATGAACTTACTGCCGAAGCATATAAATTTGCTAAGCCATTCCCCGAAGTTAAGGTTACACAGGAATTTCGTCAGGAAGGATTCGATACCAAAAAAACCACTGATGATCATTTGATGCATATGACCGGTATTGTTAAAGACCAGAATGGCACCAAATACTATATAACTAAGAATTCATGGGGCACCGACAGAAATCCTTTCGGAGGCTATCTTAATATATCCGAAAATTATGTCATGGCTAAAACCATTGCGATTATGGTTAATAAGAATGCCATTCCTACGGCATTAAAAACAAAACTTGGATTGTAAGATTGTCTTGCGGTCCTGAATGTTAGGATATTCGACTGCGTGACTTGCAGGACCGCATGACTTTTTTTATTCAGCAAGCAGGTTACAGCCTCTTATGTCGCTGTTATCGAACCTGCCCAGGATCTCAAAACCACCATCTTCATGAAGCTTTCCGAGATCGCTAGTGGCAATAAATGAGCATGAGTTGATATTTGCCAGATCAATTATGTTGATCCCTCCGGTTCTTCCCGGCTCAGTTATGACTGATAAAGGATCTTGCGGATCCCTGATTAATATTTTCATCCAGGGGGGACAATAAAATATGCCATCGCCTTTCGAGTAGGCCTGACTAAGAAGTTCTGCCATTCCATACTCTGAATGTATAGACGGTACATTGAATTTATCTTTCAGGATTGCATGCATCTCCTGACGTGTAATTTCCTTTCGTCTCCCCTTCATTCCTCCGGTCTCCATAACAGTAACACCAGAAAGGTCAGGAGATTGATTTTCAGCCAGATCGAGAAGGGCAAAACTGACCCCAAGCAGCAGAGTTTTCTTATTTGACTTTTTTGCTGTCTCAATGGTATCAATAAGATCACTAAAATTTGATCTATAGAAACCACTATAAGAATTCAGGCTTTTCTTAATAAGGTGATCAGCCATATATACAAGTGAAGAACCCTCTCTTTCAGTGTAAGATGGAAGTAAGGCTGCAATTAAATACTCCTCAGGCGCACCGTAAAAAAGCCGGAAAGCGCTAAGGAAACTCTCCTCATACAAACTAATGTCTGTAACAAAATGTTTCCCGGGAGTAACTCCGGTCGTCCCACTGCTTTCAAAGATCATAACAACAGGCTGGTTCCCCGAAATTATCTGATGATTTCTGAAAAATTCCACCGGAAGAAAAGGGATGCTTTCCAGGGTATTTACCTCTTCAGGTTTCTTCCTGAGGCTATTTATATAATCTTTATAGACAGTGTTTTTATTATACTGATAATGAAATATTTCCAGGACTGTTTCTAAAAAATCAGGCTGGTTTTTAATATTGAAAATCCGGTTTCTCAGTTTAATGTTCATTTACCCGGAAAGGTTGTTGAACCGTCGGGTTGATACACCCATTGAAAAGTGCATTCACCATATGGTATTAACTGCCTTATCTCATTAACAGTACTAACTATCCTGATTTTTGCATATTTATCATCGCCTGTTTTGTATAGCCATACCTGGTTTGCACTTAGCGGATCTGCCATATCAAGCCATTGTGTCACAGAAACAGTCGTAAGAGTATTAAAGGCAGCTATGGCTGCTGGCTCATCAGCAAAATCACCCACTTTAAACAAGGATGGTTTCAGATTATTAACCTGAAGAGTTAACCGGTGCTGACTATTGTCAATATTCACAAAAAGCAGAATATCAGGTCCCGGATTTGTCTTGGTGGATACTAACCCGGCTTTGGAAAATGAGAACCCGTATACATATGGATTCAACGGATTAAAGATTGTATTGTCAATGGTACTTATCCCGGATGTCGGAGTCTTTTCTACCTTCGTGCAACTCATTAGAAGTGACACGAATAATACTGATATATAAAATGTCCTTTTCATAATATCTGCAAAGATACAAATTAAAAAGGCTGCACCTAAATGCAGCCCTTTCACTTTAATCACTTTTATCTTGTGCCTTTCTTTTACCACCGAAACGAAGTGAAGGTGGTTGTCTTTTATTTTATTCTCCACGAATAGCGGTAATCCCCGGCAGCTTCTTCCCTTCCATATACTCAAGCATTGCCCCTCCCCCGGTTGATACATAACTAACTTTATCTGCAAGACCGTTTTTATTGATAGCAGCAACAGAATCTCCACCACCAATAAGGCTATATGCACCTTTTGATGTAGCTGCTGCAATGGCTTTAGCTACAGCAGTTGTACCCTTAGAGAATTTTTCCATTTCAAAAACTCCCATCGGACCGTTCCACAGAATTGTTTTTGAATTCTCGATTACTGAAGAAAATTCCTTAATTGTTTTTTCAGCTATATCCAAACCCATCCAGCCATCTGGAACTGCATCAACAGTAGTAACAGATGTGTTCGCTTCGTTATCAAATTTATCGGCATTCAGACTGTCAACAGGAAGAAAGATTTTAACTCCCTTTTCTTTAGCTTTTGCGATCAGCGATAATGCCAGATCAAGCTTATCTTCTTCGCAAAGCGATTTGCCGATTTTGCCACCCATAGCCTTAACAAAGGTATAAGTCATACCACCACCAATTATAATATTATCGACCCTGTTTATGAGGTTTTCAATAAGCATAATCTTATCTGAAACTTTTGCCCCTCCCATTATTGCAGTGAATGGCCTTTTTGGATCTTTCAAAACCTTATCCATTGCTGCAAGTTCGCTGTTTATCAGAAAACCGAACATCCTTTTTTCAGTATCGAAATGGTCAGCCATAACAGCTGTAGATGCGTGAGCCCTGTGAGCTGTTCCAAATGCATCATTTACATAGATCTCTCCATAGCCGGCAAGTTTCTTCGCCATCTCCTTCTGTTTGATCTTCATCTCAGCTTTTGCAGCTTTCTTAACCTCTTCTGTGACTCCTTCAGGCAAGATAGGCTTCCCTTCTTCTTCAGGATAAAAGCGGACATTCTCAAGCAGCAATATTTCGCCTGGTTTCAGTGCTGCAGACATTTTAACAGCCGAATCACCCAGACAATCGTCAGCGAAAAGTACTTTTTTACCGAGAAGTTTTTCAAGAACAGGAAGAACGGGCTTTAATGAGTACTTTTCCATACGTCCTTCCGGTCTTCCGAGGTGCGACATAAGAATGAGACAGCCACCATCATTAAGTATCTTATTAATAGTAAGTAAAGCTCCCCTTATACGGGTATCGTCGGTTACTGCAAAAGTTTTTTTGTCGAGGGGGACGTTGAAATCGACCCTGACTATTGCCTTTTTTCCTTTGAAGTTAAAGTCCTGAATCATTTTCATAGATCATATATTTTTATTTAACAATAGAATTTCTCGTTTACAAACCTACATTTTTTTTGGAAATAAACATTTGATAAAAATCAACTTCTCACTATTTAATCCCAGGAACTTACCTTCATCTATATATACATCCAATAAACTCACCCCCCGTCCCCTTCTTTGCTTCTCTTTTAATTGTTCCCTCTCCATAAAATTGACTAAATTTGAAAAAAAAAGTTATGGCAAAAATTACTTTAAAAGGAAATCCCGTAAATACCTCAGGTAACCTACCCGCAAAAGGGAGCATTGCTCCTGATTTTAAACTTGTTAAGTCTGACTTAGGAAACCTCTCACTATCTGAACTAAAGGGAAAAAAACTTATCCTGAATATATTCCCGAGCCTTGACACATCGACATGTGCCACTTCGGTTCGCAAATTCAACCAGATGGCTGCAGGCATGAATAATACCATTGTTCTTGCAATTTCAAAGGATCTTCCGTTCGCTCATAGCAGATTCTGCACAACAGAAGGAATTAAAAATGTCACAACTCTTTCCGGTTTCCGCGATTCGGCTTTCGGTAAACTTTATGGCGTTGACATACTTGACGGAGCGCTGGCGGGTGTTTATGCACGTAGTGTAGTGGTTGTTGATGAAAAAGGCAAAGTTACTTATACCGAACTTGTTCCTGAGATAACCCAGGAGCCTGATTATGATAAAGCATTAGCAGCATTATAATAAGCTAAAAGATTTTTTGGAAGATGAACTTTGCTCAGATACCGGGACAAAAAGAGATTATCGGGAAGCTTCTCAGATCTGTTAAGGAAGCAAGAGTAAGTCATGCCCAGCTCTTTTCCGGCCCGGAAGGCTGTGGCAGTATGGCTCTTGCTCTTGCTTACGCCAGATATATAAGTTGTGAGAACCGTACTGAACATGATTCATGCGGAGTATGTAAATCGTGTGTGAAATACGAAAAGCTTATCCATCCCGATCTGCACTTCGTGTTTCCTGTAATTAAATCAAAGAAATTTCCTGACCCTGTCAGCGATAATTATTTAGCAGAATGGAGAGAATTTGTACAAAAGTCTCCTTATTTTACTGTTAATAACTGGTTCGATTCAATCGAAGTCGGCAATGCCCAGGGGATGATATTTGCATCGGAAGCATCTGAGATAATCAAGAAGCTCAGCCTTAAAACTTTTGAATCAGATTTTAAAATTATGATTCTCTGGCTTCCTGAAAAGATGCATCAGGCAACAGCCAATAAGCTCCTTAAAATGATTGAGGAGCCACCCGAGAAAACACTCTTTTTACTTGTTTCGGGAGAACCTGATAAAGTTATTCCAACAATCCTTTCACGATGTCAGCTGGTAAAGATCCCCTCATTCAAAAATCACGAGATTGAAAAATATATCACTCAACGTTTTAATCTGACAAGTGACAAAGCAGCAGACATATCGCGTGTTTCGAACGGCAATATTATCAGAGCTATTGACCTTTGCGAAAATGAAGACTCATCCATCGAAAACCTTGAAAGGTTTAAAAGTCTGATGCGTTTTGCATGGAAACGGGATGTCATATCGATTATTAGCTGGTCGGAAGAGATCGCCTCAACAGGAAGGGAAGCACAGAAGAATTTTGTGTCATTTTCCCTGCGACTTCTTCGTGAGAACCTTATGTTATCTCTCGATCAACTCAAAAACAACCTGGTTTTTCTTACCGGTGAAGAGGCGAATTTCTCCGGAAAATTCCACCCTTCCATAAATCAGAATAATATTTACCCCCTTACGGAAGAACTTGACCTTGTCTATTCGCACATTGAAGCAAATGGTAATGCAAAAATTATCTTTCTTGACCTCGCATTAAAGGTAACCAGGCTCATCCGCTGATCTTGACACAGATAGTTGAATTTGATGCATTTATTCACTACTTTTGCGTGATAAAATTTGTAGAATATTACATTTATGGCAGATACTGAAGATAATCAGGGATTACCAGGGGAAGAGCCCCGGATGCCTGATATAACATATAAACCCGGATATAATAAACTTGATTCATTCAACTGGCTGAAGGATATATCCGAGCCTCCCGGAGAGAATGATATTATTGAAGTCCGTTTTAAAAATACCCGGAAAGGGTTTTTCAAGAACGTAAATGGAATCAGGTTTGAGATTGGCGACGTGGTTGCTGTTGAAGCTTCACCCGGGCATGATATTGGCAGAGTTTCGATGGTTGGTCCTCTTATCGATGAACAACTGAAAAAATTCAAAGCCCATCCATCACCTGAGGATTTGAAAAAAGTATACCGGAAAGCAAAAGCTGTTGATATTCAAAAGTGGGAAGAGGCAAAAAAACTCGAGACTCCTACCATGCTTAGATCAAGAAAGATCTCGGAGGAACTCCGACTTAATATGAAAATCGGAGATGTAGAATATCAGGGCGATAAGACAAAAGCTATCTTTTATTACATTGCTACCGAAAGAGTAGATTTCCGTCAGCTTATAAAGGTGCTGGCTGATGAATTCAGAGTGAGGATTGAGATGCGCCAGATTGGAGCACGTCAGGAAGCAGGACGAATTGGCGGAATCTCTTCGTGCGGAAGAGAACTTTGCTGTGCTACGCATATTACTAATTTTATTTCTATTACAACAACTCATGCCAAATATCAGGAGCTGTCACTTAATCCGCAGAAGCTTGCAGGACAATGCAGTAAACTGAAATGCTGCCTTAACTTTGAACTCGATTGTTACGTTGATGCACAGAGGGGATTTCCCCCAAAAGATATTCCGCTGGAAGCACTCGACAGTACGGCATGGTTTCATAAAATGGAAATACATAAAGGAATTTACTGGTATTCAACTGATCCCCATTCCTCAGCTAATCTAATCCCTCTTACGGTTCAGAGAGTAAAAGAGATTCAGGCTTTAAACAGGAAAGGGACAAAAGTTGACCGGCTTCAGGTTATTGATGATTCCTGGAATCCTGCCCCGGTTTCTCAGGACCTCTTAAAGAACAACAGCCTCACCCGGTTTGATCCCCCTGATACCAAAAGCAGAAATAAGAACACGCCGAATAAAAGAAAAAACAGAAGGTTCAATGATAAAAGGAAACCATAGATCCTCATTACTCATAATATTGACATCTTTTTTACTGCTGGTATCCTGTAACAGCAAAGTTGTATACACCGATTCTCAGGCAATGCCAAAAAAAACCTGGGATTTAATGAATACCCCAACATTCAGAATGTCTGTTACTGACACCATAAACAGTAATAATGTCTATTTTACTATAAGAACAGGCTCATCATACCCATTTCGCAATATTTACATCTTTGTTTCAACAACCTCTCCAAACGGGAAGGTCATCACTGATACTCTGCAATATAATCTTGCAGATGAAAAAGGGAAATGGTATGGTAAAGGATTCGGAGATATTCATGCGCTTAATCTCCCGTATAAATCAAATGTCTTTTTCCCGGTAAAAGGCATATATCAGTTTAAATTTCAGCATGGGATGCGTGTTGAAAATCTGAATGGGGTTTATGATTTAGGCGTTAGAGTAGAAAAGATCAGCAAATAATTTTCGGAAAGTGGGAAAGAATAAACTGGCCAGGTGGACTGAGTTTGGGTCGTTCGATAATGTAATCCAGCCAAAGATCGGAGATATTTCCGGCAAAGACCATCCATTAAAAGGCAGGTGGAATAACGATATATTTAAAAATAATAACCCTTTGGTTCTTGAGCTTGGATGCGGAAAAGGGGAATATTCAGTGGGATTGGCAACCTCGTATCCAGAAAGGAATTTTATCGGAATTGATATCAAGGGGGCAAGAATGTGGCGGGGCGCGAAAACAGCTAATGAACTTAAACTATCAAATATTGCATTTCTTCGCACAAGAATTGAGTTTATTAACTCTTTCTTCTCAAATGATGAAGTGGATGAAATCTGGATAACATTCCCCGATCCTCACCCCGGAGGAAAAAACCCTGATAAAAGACTTACTTCCCCAAGGTTTCTTAATATCTATCGTATGTTCGTGAAAAACAACGGATTAGTTCACCTCAAAACAGATAATACAGAGTTGTATGCCTACACTAAAACTGTCGTCAGTTCTAATGAGCTTAATATTATCTCTGCTACGAATGACCTGTATTCACAAGATATTTCAGATAAAATTCTTTCGATAAAAACACATTATGAAAAACTGTTTCTAATCAAAGGATTAAAAATAAACTACCTCTCTTTCAGACTGGAAAAAGAAAAGATTATCGAAGATGCCCTACAAAAAAGAAGAAAGGACTAACGACTTTTTCTCGAATGTTTATGAAGTTACTAAGCTGATACCTTTCGGCCGGATAACTTCCTACGGAGCTATTGCGAGGTATCTTGGTTCTGGCCGGTCTGCCAGAATGGTAGGTTGGGCTCTCAATGTCTGCCATAATAATAATGATTTTATACCCGCTCACAGAGTTGTTAACCGAAAGGGTCTGCTTACCGGGAAACACCATTTTGGCAATTCATCTACCATGGCCCAACTATTGGAAAACGAAGGAATTATTATCGGGGATGATAAAATCATTAACTTCAGTGAAAGGTTCTGGGATCCTATCACTGAACTTCAATAACTTTACTTTTAAAATAATAACCCCGGGGTACACAGAGTATCACGGAGGAAATCACGGAGTTTTGTCTCCCATTTAGAACCAGAACAATGTTACTTCGTGTAAATTCGTGGTAAAATTCTTCAAAAAATAAAATAAAGAATTCCCTTTTTTAAACTAGAGGTAACTTATTTTGCGGTCTCCCGTAAAATTACTAAAATTGCACCTTGTTTAGATTTAATTTAAATAAAAATAGCGGGTTATATGTATTCAAAAGAACAGATTCTAAAAGCCCTTTCCAAAGTAATCCACCCGGGCAGGGGAACAGACATAGTTGCACTTGGAATAGTCTCTGATATTATATCTGACGATAATGGAATATCTCTGACAATAACTCCCGAAAAATCGAATGATCCGTTTATTTCTTCAATAAAAAGCACAATAGTAAAGACATTAAAAGAAGTTCTCGGACCAAATGCCGTTATAAATGATATTAAGGTTCTACCTAAAATTATTGTTGGGAAACAAGTGGAAAAACAACGTGAGGTATTACCCGGTGTGACAAATATTGTTGCCGTATCATCAGGAAAAGGAGGTGTTGGAAAGACAACAATAGCAGTAAATCTGGCAATATCTCTGGCCCGCCTGGGGTATAGTGTGGGCCTTCTTGATGCTGATGTCTATGGGCCATCCGTTCCCAAAATGTTTCATGAAGAAAAATACAGACCTGAAGTAAAAAGGGAAAACAATACTGATTTTATTATCCCATTGACGAAATATGGAGTTAAGGTGCTCTCAACAGGATTCTTTGTAGATCCTGCAGAAGCTGTAATATGGAGAGGTCCAATGGCTTCAAATTTTCTTAAGCAGCTTATTACCCAGGGGGAATGGGGTATTCTGGATTTCCTCCTCGTTGATCTGCCTCCAGGAACAAGCGATATTCATCTTACACTGGTTCAAGAGGTTCCGGTTACCGGAGCGATAGTAGTAACTACTCCTCAGGATGTAGCCCTGGCTGATGCCATAAAAGGAATTTCAATGTTCCGAAGCGAGAAAATAAATGTTCCGGTTTTAGGTCTTGTCGAGAATATGTCGTGGTTTACTCCTGCTGAACTCCCTTCCAATAAGTATTATATTTTTGGTAAAGAAGGGGGCAAGAAGCTCGCTGAAAAAATGAAAGTACCTCTTCTCGGTCAAATACCATTGGTTCAAAGCATCTGTGAAGGAAGTGATAATGGAGAGCCTGTAGCATTGAATGATTCAGTTACCGGTTCAGCATTTCTGAAACTGGCAGAAGAGCTGATCAAAAGTGTTAATGAGAGGAATAAAGAGCAAAAACCAACAGTTAAACTTCAAGTAAATAAATAAAATATTAAAAATGGCAGAGACAAAAAGTATTAAAGACCGTGTTAAGAATGCGCTCGAAAAAGTCAGACCCTATCTTCAGTCCGACGGGGGTGATATAGATCTGATTGATGTAACTGAAGATATGACAGTTAAAGTAAAGCTTACAGGTGCTTGTCATGGATGTCCTTACAGCATGCAAACCTTAAAAGCCGGAGTTGAGCAGGCTATTATGAAGGAAGTTCCCGAAATAAAGAGAGTTATTTCAGCCTGAGAAAGGACTTCAACCCAATTTTATTTACCTTTGAAATACTATACACAAATTTAGTCAGTTATAGTATTAATAGTCATCTATTGGCTTCAGAAATAGCATCATATAAATATCTTGCGTTATTAGGATTTGCCCTGATCCTGACGAACTGTTCGGTTGAAAAAAACACGGACTCATCACGGTTTTATCATAGCATGACCGCAAAATACAATATCTATTTTAATGGTTATGAGAGCTTTAAAGCTGGCATTGTAAAAATAAACAATGGTTATAAGGACGATTATGCAGAATTGCTAAGAGTATTTGAGTCCAGTGATCCTGCAACTGCATCCCTCTGTTCGTCTGATATGGAAAGAGCAATACAGAAAGCTTCAAAACTAATTACTTTGAAATCCATAACTGCAAAACCGGAATTCAAAAATAATAAACAACCTACTGAAAAAGAGAAAGCGCTTCTTGAGAAGAAAGAGTATAATGAATGGGTGGATGACAGTTACCTCCTTATCGCAAAAGCCCGTTTCTATAAGCACGAGTTCAATGAGGCCACAACTATTTTTAATTACTGCATAACCCAGGCAAATGATGTTTTAATTAAAATTGAAGCTGGTATCTGGATGGCAAGGATTTACAGTGAAACAGGAAATTATAATGAGTCGTTGAGAATACTTAGTGATCTAAAAGCAAACTCCGATCTTCCAAAGCCTTTGTTATCAATGTACTATACTACAATGACTGATCTGTTTATCAAACAAAAAAGATATTCTGAAGCAAAAGAACCTCTAAGTAAATCAATAAAACTTGTTTCAGGCAAAAGGACAAAATACAGGCTAACCTACCTCCTTGCTCAGATTTATGAGAAGACAGGTGATGGGCCAAGGGCCTCTTCACTATACCGCGATGTTGTTAAAATGAACCCGCCCTATGATGTTGAATTTAATGCGAGAATAAACATTGCCGGTGTTTTTGATGTGAACACACAAAATCCTCAGCAGATAAGAAGGGAGCTTGAAAAAATGCTTAAGGATATCAAAAACAAGGATTTTCAGGATCAGATCTATTTTGCTCTCGGGAATATGTCGATGAAGGAAGAAAACGAAAAAGAAGCTCTTGATTTTTTTAGGAAGTCAGTCAAAACAGCTGCCCTTAATCCAAATCAAAAAGGGAGATCTTATCTGGTTCTTGCCGGACATTATTATGATAAACCCGACTATATGAAAGCCGGATTATATTATGACAGTGCTGTTTATTTTCTTGATCAGAAACACCCGGATTATATTTCCTTAAAAGCGAAATCGCAAAGTCTTAACTCTCTTGTTTCACAATTAATTGTTATTCAGACTCAGGACAGTCTGCAAAAAGTGGCACGAATGACAGAGCCTGAAAGAAATGCTATGATATCAAATATTATAGCCAAAATAGTTAAAGAGGAAAGCGAAGGAAAAAGGACTAACAACGCCGACAGATCAAATCTTGGTCAGTTTTATGAAAATGAGCGACGGTTTCAGGGTAATATTGATCAGGAAGGGAAATGGTATTTCTATAATCAGGCAGCCCTTACTTTTGGTCGTACAGAATTCAGGAGACGGTGGGGAGACAGAAAACTGGAGGATAACTGGAGAAGAGCTAACAAAACAAAAGTAAATCCTTCACAGTTAGTGGCTGGGGCTGATGAAACATTACAGAAAAGTTCCGATACTTCCAAAGCTGTGCTAGATTACAAAAAACCTGAATTCTACCTCAGGAATCTTCCTCTAAATGATTCATTAATTGCTGTTTCCAACGAAAAGATAGCCAATGCATTGCTTAACGCCGGGAAAGCTTATTCAGAGAAGATCCTTGACCAGGCAAAAGCTACTGAATCGTTTGAATCACTCATTACCCGTTTCCCAAAAAACGAACTTGTCCCTGAAGCATTGTATAATCTTTATAAAGTAAATAAAGAGGGGAATAGTACGAAATCTGAATCTTACCGACAGCGCTTACTAATAGATTATCCGGAAAGTGAGTTTTCCAGAATACTTTCAGATCCTGCTTATTTCGAAAAAAAGATGGCTGATATGAAAATGTCTGAAAATCTTTACCAGGAGGCCTATAAAGCATATCTTGCCGAAAATTTTAGCAGCGTAACATCTCTTTGCGATGAGGGATTGAAAAAATACCCTCTCGATCCTCTTGCTCCTAAATTTCTGCTTCTTCACGCTTATACTATTGCCAGGGTAAGTGATGAAAGAACATTTAAGGCAGAATTGAACAGTCTTATAAAAGCATGGCCACAAACAACGGAAAGCAAAAAGGCTGAAGAAATAATAGCATTCCTTAATAAGAAAATTCCGGAATTAAAAGTTGAAGAAGATAAACAAATCGCAGAGGAGCTATATAAAGTTGATACAACCGGTATTCCCGTATTTGTATTAATCATTCCTGATCCTGCTTTCAATATTAACCAGGCTAGTTTTGATGTAATAAGCTATAATATTGATAACTATACCAATAAAAATTACAAAACAGAAGGTATTCTGGTTGATAATAAATATATAATGATAACGGTTTCGGGGTTTTCTGATTTTGCACAGACCCTTGAATATTATAAAGCTTTTCTCGTTGAAAAGTATGTCAGAAATCCGTCAGGAGCCAAAATGATGTCATTCATAATAAACAATGAAAATCTTAAAGTCCTTAACAACGATAAAAAACCTGAACGGTATAATATTTTCTTCAGGGAAAAATATTTAAAATGAGAAAAATAAGACTCCTCTGGACAGATGATGAAGTTGAGGCGCTGAAACCACATATTATTTTCCTTGAAGAAAAGGGTTATGAAATCGATACCTGTTCAAATGGAAACGATACTATTGATCTCGTCAGGCAAAACCGCTACGATCTTATTTTTCTTGATGAGAATATGCCGGGATTAAGCGGAATTGAGACTCTTAAGCTTATAAAAGAGGTTCGTACAGATATTCCTGTGGTAATGATTACCAAGAGTGATGAGGAAGAATTAATGGAATCGGCTATTGGTTCGGAGATAGCCGATTATCTGATAAAACCAGTAAAACCGAAGCAGGTACTACTGGCAATTAAAAAGATCCTTGACCAGCGAAGACTGATCACTGAAAAAACAACTACAGATTACAGGCAGGAATTCAGTCGTATCAGCAATATGATCTCAACAGCTTCAACTTATTCCGATTGGACAGAACTATATAAAAAGTTAGTCTTCTGGGAAACAGAACTTGAAAAATCGACTGATCCGGGAATGACTGAGATACTGAAATTACAGGAAAATGAAGCCAATAACTCATTTTCAAAATTCATCATGACAAATTATCTTGGTTGGCTTAAGCCTGAAAATCACAACAAACCTTTAATATCTCCTGCTCTCTTTACAAAGAAAATATTCCCTCATGTACAAGAACATAAGCCGCTGTTTTTTATCCTGATCGATAACATGAGGTTTGATCAGTGGAAAACAATTTCTGCGGAGCTATCAGGGCTCTACAGGATAGTTGAAGAGGATGTCTATTTCAGTATCTTACCCACTTCAACCCAATTCAGCCGCAATTCAATTTTTGCCGGATTTATGCCTTCAGAAATTGCAGCCAAAATGCCTCAATTCTGGATAAATGATGATGAAGAGGAAGGGAAGAACATCTTCGAAGAAGAACTTTTTAAGAACCAGCTTTTACGTAAAAATCTGAAATACAAATGGTCATATAATAAAATCAGCAACAGTAACGAGGGCAAGAAGGTAAATGAGAAAGTGAGAACAATGCTGGTAAATGATATCAATATTCTTGTTTTTAATTTTGTTGATATGCTATCGCATGCCAGAACTGAAAGCGGGGTTATCCGCGATCTTGCAAACGAAGAACCTGCCTACAGAAGCCTGACACGATCATGGTTTCTTCATTCCACCTTATTCGAATTACTTAAAACACTGGCTTCACATCCTGTAAAAATAATATTCAGTACCGACCACGGTACAATAAGGGTTCAGAATCCTGTAAAAGTTGTAGGTGACAGGAATACATCACCAAACCTAAGGTATAAAATGGGTAGAAACCTCGATTACGATCCAAAAAAAGTATTTGAGTTGATTAATCCTGAAAAAGCCATGTTACCAAAAACAAATATCAGTTCGAGATATATTTTTGCTCTCAATAAAGATTACCTGGTTTATCAGAATAATTATAATCATTACGCGAGCTATTACAAGGATACTTTCCAGCATGGTGGAATTTCAATGCAGGAGATTATGTTGCCTGTTGCATTAATTGAACCGGTATAAAAGATTTTTTCCACAATTATGAAGATACTAATTAAGGATAAAAGCCATTTACACTCAGCTGTTAAAAAGCTTCTGACTTATGCCGGAGATAATAAAATATTTGCCTTTTACGGATCCATGGGTGCAGGCAAAACAACAATTATAAAGGTAATCTGTGAAGAACTCGGGGCAATCGATATTGCAAGCAGTCCAACCTTCACTCTCGTAAATGAATACAAAACCTCAACAGGAGAATCTATATATCATATTGATTTCTACAGAATAAAAAAACAGGAAGAGGTGTTTGACTTCGGTGTTGAGGAATATCTTACAGGCGACTCTTACTGTTTTATGGAGTGGCCGGAACTTGTTGAAGAAATACTGCCACCCGGAACACTTAATATCAGAATTACTGTTGACGAGCAGGAACATAGAATTCTTGAGGTATCATAACGATATCTTTTTTTGTAGCTTCTTGCAAATTTTCTACCTTTGAAAAAATATCCCCTTCCTAATGATGAACGAAAAGGGCAATAGCGGAAAAGTTAATTTTGGCAATACTGCTTTTATGCCAAAAGAAGAACATCTGGAGACAGCTGTTAAGAACAAGAGGATTACAATTGGGATCCCCAGCGATAATAAAGATGAGGAAAAAAGGGTTTCTCTGACCCCGGAAGCAATTAACCTTCTGGTTGAAAGTGGCAATGAGGTTATAGTTCAGACAGGGGCCGGACTGGGGGCCAATTACACTGATAACGATTACAGTGAGAATGGAGCTGTGATAAGCGACTCTCCTGCAAGAGTTTACAGTGCCGATGCAGTAATCAAGGTAGCACCATTTTCAGAAAAAGATACTGAATATCTTAAAGGCAACCAGGTAGTGATATCCTATCTTAATGTCCTTAATTTCAGTGAAGAAACCCTGAGTAAGCTTATAAGGAAAAAAGTTACCGCTATAGCATTTGAAAAAATACGTGACAATAACGGTGTAATGCCTGTTGTAGAATCGATGAGCGAAATATGTGGTGTAACTTCCCTTCTTGTTGCATCAGAATATCTGAGTAATATGCACGGAGGAAAGGGAGTGATGCTCGGTGGGATTACAGGAGTTACGCCAACAGAAGTCGTAATTATAGGAGCTAATACTGCCGGTGAATATGCAGCCAGAGCTGCTATCGGACTTGGTTCAACGGTTAAAATATTTGATAATTCACTTCACAGGTTAAGAAGATTCCAGAACCTTCTGGGCCAGCGTCTTCAGACATCAGTATTCCATCCTCAGGTCTTAATGAAAGCTCTTAAGTCAGCTGATGTGCTTATAGGTGCAATTGAACTTGAAGATCTGCGTCCCTGGTATTATATAACAGAAGATATGGTTCGCAGTATGAAAAAAGGAGCTGTTGTAATAGACCTGAGTATTGACCGTGGCGGATGTATTGAAACTACAGAATGTCGTGCTATGCTTGATCCTGTTTATGAGAAGCATGGCGTTATTCATTTTTCGGCATGGAATCTTCCTTCCCGCGTGGCACGAACGGCATCAATTGCCCTGAGTAATGTTTTTACTCCTCTGCTTCAGAGTATGGCTGATGCCGGAGGAATTACCCAGTTGCTGAAAAACGATCTGGGAGTACGAAATGGGGCTTATTTGTTTAACGGTATGCTCACCAATGAAACTCTGGGTCAGAAATTTGGGATAATTTCAAAAGATCTCGATCTTCTTATCTCTGCATTCTGATAATCAGACAAATGTCAACGTAGCTTTTTTCCCTTTTACGTCAATTTTTGCCTCTTTTCCCATATAGAAAGCTCTGTTATTGGCTATATGGCCTGCCGGGAAGTTGAAGAACAGAGGATATTCATACTCACTCACTATCCCATAAAGAGTTTCTTCAATACTCCTGCCCCATGGAATCTTGGCATCCTCAAGATTATTCATTCCTCCAACAACCAAAGCAGATAACCCTTCCAGCTTCCCTGCAAGCTTAAGGGAAGTCATCATCCTGTCAATATGATAATAATACTCACCAACATCTTCAATAAACAATATTTTACCTTTCGTTTCAGGTTCACCCGGTGTACCAATAAGACTATATATAAGCGAAAGGTTTCCTCCTGTTATTTCACCGGTCACATTCATCGCCCTGAAGAATGTTCCTTTCCATTCACAACACTCAAAAGTACCGAATAGTACCTGCTGCAAAGATCGGAATGTGGCACGTGTCTTCTCCGGATTATTAAAATTGAGAGGCATATCTCCATGCACCGACATTATTCCGCATACTTCACTTAACCATAAATGCAAAACAGTTATATCGCTATATCCAACATACCACTTTGGATAAATCTTTAATGCTGAAAAATCAACGCTGCTTATGATCTTTGAAGCACCATACCCCCCACGAGAACACAAAATAGCCTTAATATCAGGATCATTTGTCATTTCCTGAAGATCAGATAACCGATCCTCATCGCTTCCGGCGAATGGGCCATTCTTTTTCAGAGCATTCTTGCCAATACGAACTCTCAATCCCCATTTTTCAAGAAAAGCAACAGCATCAGACAACTTCTTTTCTTCAATACAAAAAGAAGGCGATATAATTGCTACTTCATCACCTGGTTTCAAAAAATCGGGTTGGATTTTACTTGTGGACATTTAAAATTATTAGATGTAAATGTAACAGATATTGGTGCTGTTTCCAAGTTTTTAAACCCTGAACCTCCCGCTGTTTGCCCCCCAGCCCCTTTAAAGGGGGGTTAATTCACTATATCTGTGAGTATTAGTGGTTGTCTGAAAAGACGAAATCCATTAACCGAAAAGGCCGCAATGTTTTGTTAAGCAGAGCTTTAAATCTGCGACCGCTGCGCCTACTTTGCGATCTCAGAGGTTAAAAAGGACTTTTTAAACAACCCTGTGAGGGTCAAAACAACATGGCATAAAGTTAGTTTTAGGGTAAAAAAGAATATAATCTTTATTATCTTTGTTCGATTTTTAAAATTGCTAATACCTCATTATCAGAATCATGAAGAACTTTAAAAGATATCTGGTCACTTCAGCACTCCCTTATGCCAACGGCCCTATACATATTGGCCATCTGGCAGGGGTATATATTCCATCGGATATCTATACAAGGTTCCTGAGAATGAAAGGAGTAGACGTTATCTCAGTTTGCGGATCAGATGAACATGGTGTTCCTATAACTCTTAAAGCACGAAAAGAAGGGGTTTCCCCACAGGAAATTGTTGACAGATACCATACTATAAATAAAAAAGCTTTCGAAGATTTTGGAATTGCTTTCGACATTTATTCCCGTACATCAAATAAAGTTCATTACGATACTGCCTCTGAGTTTTTCAAAACCCTCTACGATAAAGGTGAGTTTACTGAAAAATCTACAGACCAGTACTATGATGAGGAAGCAGGTTGTTTCCTCGCCGACAGATATATAATGGGAACCTGTCCTCATTGCGGAAATGAAAATGCTTATGGCGACCAGTGTGAAAAATGCGGAACATCGCTAAGTCCCAATGAACTGATTAATCCGCACTCAACTGTCAGCGGCAGCAAACCGGTTCTGCGTGAGACACTTCATTGGTATCTCCCTCTTGACAAGTATGAACCATGGCTTAAAAAATGGATCCTTGAAGATCACAAGGAGTGGAAAGCAAATGTTTACGGACAGTGCAAATCATGGCTCGATCAGGGTCTGCAGCCAAGAGCTGTCAGTCGCGATCTCGACTGGGGTGTACCTGTACCTGTTGATGGCGCCAAAGGAAAAGTATTGTATGTCTGGTTCGATGCTCCTATAGGTTATATCTCCGCTACAAAAGAACTTACACCTGACTGGGAAAAGTACTGGAAGGATAAAGAGACAAAAATGGTCCACTTCATCGGGAAAGATAATATTGTGTTCCATTGCATTATCTTCCCGGCTATGCTTCATGCCGAAGGAAGTTATATTCTTCCTGAAAATGTACCGGCTAATGAATTTCTGAACCTCGAGAACGATAAGATCTCTACTTCAAGAAACTGGGCTGTGTGGTTGCATGAATACCTTGAAGATTTTCCCGGGAAACAGGATGTTCTAAGATATGCGCTCTGTGCCAATGCTCCTGAAACAAAAGATAATGATTTTACCTGGAAAGATTTTCAGGCACGAAACAACAACGAACTGGTAGCTATCCTTGGGAATTTTGTCAACCGGACTCTTGTGCTTACAAATAATTATTATGATGGCAAAGTACCGGCAAGAGGAAAAACAGATTCAAATGATGATGCTGTTTTGCAAGAATTTGCAAAGATTAAGGAAAATGTAGAGACAAGTCTTGAAACATACCGGTTCCGCGAGGCACTTAAAGAGGCCATGAATCTTGCTCGTCTTGGCAATAAATATCTTGCAGATGCGGAACCATGGAAGGTGATTAAAACGGATCCGGAAAGAGTAAAAACAATAATGAACATTGCTCTGCAAATAACTGCTAATCTGACAATTATTTGTGAACCGTTTCTTCCTTTCTCAATGACCAGACTTCGTGGCTGGATAAATTTAAATGAACTGAAATGGAGCGAAGCAGGAAAATCAGATTTGCTTAAGGCCGGACATGAAATTAATAAACCGGGATTACTCTTCGAAAAGATTGAAGACGAAGAGATAACCAGGCAGATAGATAAACTTCTTGCGACAAAAAAAGCCAATGAAGTTGCCGGAGCAAAGACAACTCCAGGAAAAAATGCTATAACCTTTGATGATTTCTCAAGGATAGATATAAGGACGGCAACAATCCTTGAAGCTGAAAAAGTTCCAAAAACAACTAAACTGCTGAAATTAAAGATTGATACCGGACTGGATATCCGTACAATAGTTTCTGGCATTGCCGAATATTATGAACCAGATGCTATTATTGGAAAGCAAATATCTATAGTAGCTAATCTTGAGCCACGTAAAATAAAAGGAATTGAATCGCAGGGAATGATTCTGATGGCTGAGGATAAAGACGGAAAATTGGTTATGGTAACTCCTGCTACAAAAGTCAGCAACGGGAGTATGATAAAATAAATAGTAAATTGATGGATAATAATAAAGATAAAGGTGTATAATTCTCCCCCCCCTGCCAGAGCGGGGGGAGAGTTAACTTACTAAAGAACCATCATCAAGAAATATTTATACCTTCCCATTTGAGACGGTATAAATATTTTTATGACATTATCTTATATCTTTCTTGAAATCCAGCTTCCCGGAAATTTTTTAGAAATACTGTCCTTTTTGGTTAAAGCTGAATTCAGATCGTGACATTCCATCGCACTAACTCTGTAAAACCCGTTTGGTGCAGCCACAACTTCTGGTGTAAAACCTTCTTTTTTAAGCATTTCTGCCTGGGCAACTGCATTTTCTTCTGATTTGAAACTACCAGTTATAAGAAAATATAATTCCTCTTCGGCAACCACCGGAACTTTGATTTCAGACACCGAAACAGCTACATTTGCAGGCTTGCTACTCTCAGCAATTTTTATTGCCTCATCTTTAATATCCTGATCTACAGCCTTCTTATTATGCTCAAACTCAGCGGTTACCAGGGGATTCATTGTTGTTGTTTCTGCCCTCGATTTAAAGAGGTTTGTTTTAAGCGGTACCGCAACTATAACAAGAAGAAGAGGAATAATTACAGCAGCTCTCCAAAGAATTTTTCTCATTGAAGATTGCTTAACAGGATCTTTCCCGGGATGTCGCAATATCCGTTTTCTTACATCATAACCCTCGAGCGGTAAATACTGAAAGGATTCAAGGCCAAAAGAATCAAGATGATAATTTGCATCTCTGTCTGGTTCAAACTGGATGTTCCCTTCCTGATTATTTATAAAACTTCCGATATTATCAAAAACAACTTTCTCGCCTTTAGTAAGTTTTTTGCGAAGCTCCACAACAAATTCCTCAACCATACTTCTGGCATCTCCATAATTAATGTTAAGAGATGCTGATACCCTGCCTACTAAAAGTCCATCGTTATGATTAAGGTTCCTGTTAAATGAAATCTGCTTTACCGGAGGATAGAACGTCGCCGAATTTTTGTCAATGCGTGCAGGTGAATAGTTCCCAATAAAGCCACCAAATCCCGGAACGATTACACAATCGTGTCCGAATAATAATTCGCGTATGAAGACAGTTATATCCACAAAATCTAATCTAATACTCATACAAAAATAAGAAAAATAGTCTTACGGAAAAATATTATCTTCGTATTTCAAAATTTAAACCAGTTATGAGAGATATCCAGATGGTCGATCTGAAGGCTCAATATGAGAAAATTGGGTCAGAAATCGATTTCGCAATAAAATCAGTCCTGGAATCAACTGCCTTTATCAAAGGTCCTGATGTTAAGCTGTTTGAGGAAGAGCTTCAGGAATATATTGGAGTAAAACATGTGGTTTCGTGCGCAAACGGAACCGATGCTCTTGAACTTGCAATGATGGCACTTGGTCTTAAACCCGGGGATGAGGTTATCACAACAAATTTCACTTTTATTGCAACTGTTGAAGTGGTTGCACTACTTGGTCTTAAACTGGTTATTGTTGAACCCGATCCCGGAAGCTTCACTATTTCCATTGATGCTGTCAAAAAAGCTATTACTCCAAACACAAAAGCTATTGTCCCAGTTCATCTTTTTGGCCAGTGTGCCGACATGGAAAGTCTTATGGAAATTGCAAAGAAACATAATCTTTATATTATTGAGGATGCTGCACAGGCAACAGGAGCAGACTATATATTCAGAGATGGTTCCACAAAAAAGGCCGGAACAATAGGACATATTGGTACTACTTCATTTTTCCCGTCAAAGAATCTGGGATGTTATGGTGATGGAGGCGCTTTATATACAAATGATGACGTAATAGCCAAAAAACTCAGAAGCATTGCCAACCATGGAATGAAGGTTAAGTATCACCATGATGATATAGGAATAAACTCGCGACTTGATACAATTCAGGCAGCAATACTGCGGGTAAAACTTAAACATCTTTCACGATTCAACGAAGCAAGAAGAGCTGTTGCAGATCAATATGATAAAGCATTTTCAGGTTGCAGCTCATTATCGGTCCCTGAAAGAATGAGCTATTCTTCGCACATATTTCATCAATATACTCTTAAGGTGAAAAACGGGAAGAGAGATGAACTTAAGAAGTTCCTCGAATCAAAGAGTATTCCATCAATGGTATATTATCCGGGGCCCCTTCACGTGCAGGAGGCGTATAAATATCTGGGATATAAAGAGAATGATTTCCCTGTAACTGCAATGCTGTGCAAAGAGGTTTTATCATTGCCCATGCATCCCGATATGGAGCAGGAACAAATTGATTATATTGTGCTTAACATTTTAAATTTCTCAGGTAAATAACTCTAATGGAAAAGGAATATTTTGCTCACGAAACAGCAGTCATTGATAATGGTTGCAAAATCGGAAAAGGAACAAAGATCTGGCATTTCAGTCATATAATGTCAGGCTCAGAAATTGGTGAAAACTGCAATATTGGTCAGAATGTTGTAATCTCACCAGGTGTTAAACTAGGGAAAAATGTAAAAGTTCAGAATAATGTATCTATCTATACAGGTGTAATTTGTGAAGATGATGTCTTCCTTGGACCATCAATGGTCTTTACAAATGTAATCAACCCCCGGAGTGCAATTATCCGTAAAGACAGTTACTTAACCACAATTGTAGGGAAAGGAGCTACTATTGGGGCTAACTCCACAATTGTTTGCGGAAACAGAATCGGAACTTATTCTTTTATAGGCGCAGGGGCAGTCGTAACAAAAGATGTTAAACCGTTTTCACTTGTTGTCGGAAATCCGGCCCGACAAACAGGTTGGATGTCTGAATATGGACATAAACTTATTTTTGACAACTCAGGTGTTGCAACTTGTTCTGAAAGCGGTGAGAGATACAAGCTTGAAGATGGCAAAGTTTCTAAATTAATTCAGTAATTTTGTGAGCTTGTTAAACATTTGATGATGATTGATACTCCAAAAAATTTCGGAATGATAGGTGTTGCCGGTTATATTGCGGTCAGGCACCTAAAGGCAATTAAAGATACTGGTAACAATCTGCTGGCAAGCCTCGATAAGTTTGATAGTGTGGGACTTATTGATAGTTTTTTTCCTGAAAGTGATTTTTTTGTTGAATTTGAGCGTTTCGACAGACACATTGATAAGCTGAAACGAAACGGAACCAAGATAGACTATGTCAGTATTTGCTCTCCTAATTATCTTCACGATTCACATATCAGGTTTGCTCTGCGTCATCATGCTGAAGCAATTTGCGAAAAGCCTATAGTCCTCAACCCATGGAATGTTGATGCGCTTCAGGAGATTGAAAATGAAACCGGACATAAAATTTACACCATTCTCCAGCTTCGTCTGCATCCTAAAATAATTGAATTACGGGAAAAGATTCTGAACGGTCCTGAAGGGAAAATATATGACATTGACATGTCTTACATTACCAGTCGCGGAAACTGGTATAATATATCATGGAAAGGCGATATTCAGAAATCAGGAGGAGTTGCAACAAATATCGGTATTCATTTTTTCGATATGCTAAGCTGGATTTTCGGCGATGTAAAGAATAATATTGTTCATCTTTCAGAACCGGATAAGGCTGCAGGATACTTAGAACTTGAAAATGCAAGGATCAGATGGTTCCTGAGCATCGATTATAATGATATCCCTGATTCGGTCAGGAAAGCAGGGAAAAGAACATTCAGGTCTATTTCTGTTGAAGGAGAAGAGATTGAGTTTAGCGAAGGGTTTGGTGAACTTCATACTGAAACATATAAAGAAATTCTTGCAGGAAGGGGATTCGGACTTAAGGAGGCTAAACAATCAGTCGAAATTGCTTACACAATAAGAAATGCAAAAGCTGTAGGTCTTCACGGAGACTATCATCCAATATTAAAAAACATATAAGAATGTACAATAAACTAATTAATAAGCAGACTAAACTTTCAGTCATTGGTCTTGGCTATGTTGGTCTGCCGATTGCGCTTGAGTTCGCTAAACAAATTAAAGTTATCGGTTTCGACATTAAACCAGACAGGGTTGAACTGATGAAAAAGGGGATTGATCCAAGTAATGAACTTACTGCTGCAGCTTTCAAAAATACAGATATCCTGCTTACCAGTAATCCGGCAGATCTGAAAGAAGCTTCTTTTCATATTATTGCAGTACCTACCCCTACCAATAGAAATAATCTTCCCGATCTGACTCCCGTCCTCAAAGCCTCCGAAACAGTTGGAAGAGTACTTAAAAAAGGTGATTATGTTGTATATGAATCAACAGTTTACCCCGGATGTACAGAGGATGATTGTATCCCTGTGCTTGAAAGATTTTCAGAACTAAAATGTGGCATTGACTTTAAGGTTGGTTTCTCCCCCGAGCGAATTAACCCCGGCGATACAAATCATACCCTCACTAAAATTGTGAAAGTGACAAGTGGCTGCGATGCTGAATCAGCTGAGAACATTGCAAAAACATACGAACTTATAATTAAGGCCGGCATTCACAGGGCAAGCTCAATAAAAGTTGCCGAAGCAGCTAAAATAATTGAGAATACCCAACGCGATATTAATATCGCCTTTATGAATGAGTTGTCTATCATTTTCAACAGAATGGGGATCAATACTTATGAAGTTCTTGAGGCTGCCGGGACAAAATGGAACTTCCTGAAATTTTTTCCCGGCCTGGTAGGAGGTCATTGTATCGGAGTTGATCCTTACTATTTATCCTTCAAAGCCAAAGCGCTGGGCTATCACCCCCAGATGATCGATTCGGGCAGGTTCATCAACGACAGCATGGGTGGATATATAGGAAAACAGACTGTAAAAAAAATAGTTGCAGCCGGTAAAAACCTTAAAGATGTACGTGTACTAGTTATGGGTATTACCTTTAAAGAGGATGTTACTGATATTCGTAATTCAAAAGTTGTGGATGTAATAAAAGAGCTTGCCGATTTTGGAATTAAAGTTGATGTTATTGATCCGGGAGCTGGAAAACATGAGGTAAAGGAAGAATATTCCATTGAAATGAAAGATAATCCTTCAGGTAAATACGATGCCGTAATACTTGCTGTGGCTCATAAAGAATATTTAAACCTTGATGAATCATTTTTCACACCGCTTCTTAATAAAGATGGAATTGTAGTTGATATAAAAGGCGTTCTTCGTGGAAAAATTAAAAATCATACTTACTGGAGTCTGTAAATGAAAAAGAAAATCCTGGTTACCGGAGGCACCGGTTATATAGGTTCTCATACAACTGTTGAACTGATTGAAAATGGGTTTGAGGTTGTAATAATTGATAACCTGTATAACTCCGAAGCAGATGTTATCGACAGGATCCAAAAAATCACCGGAATTAAACCTTCTCTTGAAGTATTTGATCTGTGCAATTCTGAAAAACTTGACGTTTTTTGCAGAAAAAATAGAGATATAGCAGCTGTCATTCATTTTGCAGCCTATAAAGCTGTGGGGGAATCAGTTAATAAGCCTTTGGACTATTACCGCAACAATCTTCTATCCCTGGTAAATCTTCTGGATGCAATGAAAAAGAATGGCATCCCCAATCTGGTCTTTTCATCTTCCTGCACAGTTTACGGACAACCCGAAAAATTACCTGTTACAGAAAATTCACCTTTGCAGCCTGCAACATCCCCTTATGGAAATACAAAACAGGTCGGTGAAGCAATAATCAGAGATACAACTGTTTCAGACAAAAATATCAAAGCAATCTCTTTGAGGTATTTCAACCCTATTGGAGCTCACCCTTCATCACTTATTGGAGAACTGCCCAGAGGAGTACCTGAAAATCTTGTTCCTTATATTACCCAGACTGCTTACGGTTTAAGAGAGGAACTCAAAGTTTTCGGAGACGATTATAATACTCCTGACGGCTCATGTGTAAGGGATTATCTCCATGTCGTTGATCTTGCAAAAGCTCATGTAGTAGCTGTAAAAAGGCTTATTGATGAGAATAACAAAACAAACTATGAAGTTTTTAACCTTGGAACCGGAATCGGCGTTTCAGTCCTTGAGGCAATCAAATCGTTTGAAAAGGTTACCGGAATTAAAGTGAAATACAAAATAGTTGCCAGACGTGCCGGCGACATCGAAAAGATCTGGGCTGATCCTTCATATGCAAACAAGGAATTAGGCTGGAAAACACTCAGTACCCTTGATGAGTCAATGAAGACAGCATGGGAATGGGAGAAGAAAGTAAGAAGTAAGTAGAAATTAGCAGGTAGAAAATAAGACAAAAGACAAAAGACAAAAGTCACAAGATAAAAGTAAGAATAAACACATTTACCATGAAGAAGACGATACTTATAACAGGCGGTGCTGGTTTTATAGGCTCACATGTAGTAAGAAGATTCGTTAACAAGTACCCTGATTATCTAATTGTTAATGCAGATAAACTTACTTATGCCGGTAATCTGGAGAACCTTACCGATATAGATAAAAAGAGGAATTATCTTTTCGAAAAGATTGATATTGTTGACAAGCAATCTGTTCTCAATCTTTTTAAGAAATACAGCTTCGACGGAGTTATTCACCTTGCTGCCGAATCGCATGTTGATCGTTCCATTACAGGTCCCGATGAATTTGTTTTTACCAATATTGTTGGCACTGTTAATCTGCTTAATGCTGCCCTTGCAAGCTGGAAAGATGCTTTCGAAGGAAAACTGTTTTATCATATCTCAACCGATGAAGTTTATGGATCACTGGGAAAAGAAGGCTTATTTACTGAAGAAACTGCATACGACCCAAAGAGTCCTTATTCAGCATCAAAAGCAAGTTCCGACCACCTTGTAAGAGCCTATAATCATACTTTTGGAATTCCTGTAGTTATCTCAAACTGCTCAAATAACTACGGCCCAAACCAGTTCCCTGAAAAGCTTATTCCCCTTGCAATAAATAACATAAAAACCAGCAAACCTATTCCGGTTTACGGAAAAGGGGAAAACATCCGCGACTGGCTTTATGTTGAAGACCATGCC
>JANXXP010000346.1 GCA_025350595.1 Bacteroidota bacterium | reverse complement strand
GGTTTTCCCGGCTCCGTTTGGACCCAGAAGAGCAACAAACTGACCTTTGGGTATCTGAAGATTGACACCTTTTACTGCCTGGACTGTTTTGAATGATTTCCAGACATCTTTGACTTCAATAATGTTATCGGTTGGCATATGCAGAGTAAACACTCGATTAATAAATTTTGTTCAGCCACAACGGCTCAATGGCTCAACGGCACAAAGGTATAAGATAAAATTCATTTCAGAGCAATCTGAGCAGAACTGACAGAGAATCCATCCTTTGTTAATCTATTGTAAATATATGTTAAATATTTGTTAAATATTTTGTTTTCAGTTATATACTGGAACATTCCGTTATCTAAAAATGTCTATATACCAAATTAATCTCTTGTGGGAAATTTAGGTTGGGTTCAAAAAATGTTTTCAAGTTTAAGAAACCAGGAATAAAAAAGTAAAAAATGAAAACCAGGTCTTTGATATTATTGTTATTTATTTTGAAAATGTCGGGTGCAATCTCGTTATATGCCCAAAACAAAGTCTGGACTATCAACGATTGTATTCAATATGCCCTGGAGAAAAATATTCAGGTACAGAAAGCCCAGGTCAGTAATGGAATAAGCGAGATTAATCTGACCTACGCAAAATCAGCATGGTATCCATCTTTAAGTGGCTCGGCTCGGGAGAACCTGGCCTGGAGCAACCAGCAAAATACAACTTCCGGAGCTACGGTTTTCAAAGGCACTGACGGAACCAACCTTTCGGTTAACTCAGGAATGACTGTCTATAACGGAAACAGGATTCGTAATGCAGTGAAAAAATCAGAAACAGATTATGAGTCAGACAAATACAATACGGAAGTCATTAAGGAGAATGTAAGTCTTAACGTCCTGAATGCATATCTTCAGGTTCTTTATTCAGATGAACAGATAAAGAACAGCAATGATCAGATTACTTCAACACTGGAACAACTTAACCTGGCTGGAGAAAGGTTAAAACTAGGCCAGATTGCAAATTCAGACTATCTTCAGGTAAAATCACAACTTGCAAAAGAAAAACAGACTCTGGCGGTTGCTCAAAGTCAACTCGCAATAAATACTATCACTCTGATGCAGTTGATGGAGATCCCCGAGGTCAATGACTTTCAGATTGAACATCCAAATCTTGATAGTCTGATTAACCAGAAACGTATTCCTGATCCAAAAGATATTTATCAGATTTCACTGGGGTTTAAACCTGAGGTTAAAATTGCGGAGCTCAATAAGAAGAGTTCGCAAATCAGTGTTGATCTGGCTAAGGCAAGTCTTTTCCCTAATATTTCAATGAATGCGGGTTTAGCTACTTCATATTCAAGCTCTAAAATCGGATCTACCTTTGGAAATCAATTAACAAACAACGGCAGTCCGACAATTGGATTTACAGCGTCAATCCCTATTTATTTAAACAGACAGGTCAGGACAAATGTGGCAATCGCCAGGAAAAACACCAATAATGCTGAACTTGATGAATTGAATATTAAGAACCAGCTCAGAAAATCTATTGAGCAGGCCTGTCAGGATGTTATCTCCTCCCAGATTGAATTTGAAGCTAGTACTGAGGCTTATAAGGCGGTAAAAGAGTCATTTGACGTTGCTGCAGAAAAATATTTTCAGGGATTAATGAATTCGGTTGATTTCCTGATTCAAAAAACGAATTTCATTTCTGCAGAAAGTACTTTTTTACAATCAAAATACAAATTGATATTCAGTTATAAAGTACTTGACTTTTATACAGGCCAACCCCTGTCATTCAGCAATAATAAATAGTTATAACATTAAAAAGAACGATAATGAAAAGGAAGATAAATATCAGAATGGCTGTATGTACTATTATTCTTCAAATAATGTTCCTGTCGGCTGTTTCATGTAAAAAAGGAGCAAATTCGTATTCATTTGAAACTGCAGTTGTGAAGAAGGGTTCAATTATTAATACAATTACAGCTACAGGTACAATACAGGCGGATACCACAGTATCTATCGGAACACAGGTTTCCGGGGTAATCAAAAAGATATATGTTGATTTTAATTCTCCTGTAAAGAAAGGACAATTGCTGGCGGAGATTGACAAGACCCCTTTACAGACACAGGTGCAGCAGGCTCAGGCCTCACTTGATGATTCAAAAAGCGAAGTGGAATTTCAGACTGCTGCATTTGAAAGATTTAAGGCATTGCTCGATAAGAAACTTGTGGCACAAGCTGATTTTGATCAGGTTAAATACAGTTATAGCAAAGCTCTGGCGAACTTAAAAACTGCCCAGGCCGGATATGATAAAGCCATTGTGAACCTGAACTATGCTTCGATTTATTCGCCAATTTCCGGTGTTGTCCTGAACCGCGTTGTTGATCAGGGTCAGACAGTAGCTGCCAGTTTCAGTACTCCAAATTTGTTTACCATTACCAATGATATGAAACAAATGCAGGTTCAGGCCAATATTGATGAAGCAGATATAGGGCTGTTAAAAAAAGGTCAGCCTGTCGATTTTACAGTAGACGCCTATCCAACGGAAGTATTCAAGGGAGATGTAAGGCAGATAAGAATGCAGCCAATTGTTACATCAAATGTTGTTACCTATACTGTAATCGTAAATGCCCCTAATCCTGATACAAAACTAATGCCGGGGATGACGGCGAATATTACTGTATTAGTTCAGAAGGTAGACAGTGTATTAACAATTCCGGGAAAGGCATTAAGGTTTACTCCTGATGCTGTATGGTTAGGTGAATATATGAAAAATAACCCTTCCAACAGGCGCCCGGGAGCAGGTGGAACGACTCAATCCGGCACTTCTGAAAGACAACGCCCTGCCGGAGATGCAGGCCAGTCTAATTCAGGTGGTTTTCAGGCAGGTACCCAATCAGGGAAGAAGCCGGTAATTGCCTGGGTAAAAGAAGGAGATAAAATTCATCGGGTACGTATTTCAACAGGCGCTATCGATGGGGCAAATGCTGAAATTAAAACCGGATTGAAAGAGGGGGATGAAGTTATTATTTCTATGAGTGTGGCTGGTAAAGCAGCAACCTCCACAACATCAGCTGCAGCAACAACTACAACAAGTCCGTTTATGCCGACCCGGGCTCCAGGAGGTGGAAGAGGCAGATAATTAATAGACCACAATTATGAAGAAGCTGATTGAAATAATAAAACTGAAAAAAGATTACTATGTGGGTGAGGTTACCGTTCATGCCCTCAAGGGAGTTGATATGGTAGTAAATGAAGGGGAGTTTGTAGCAATCATGGGAGCAAGCGGATCAGGCAAATCAACTATGCTGAACATTATTGGCTGTCTTGATAAACCCACATTAGGAGATTATATTCTTGATGGTATCAGTATTTCCAAACTCAGTAGAAATGAGCTGGCTGCTCTTAGGAACAGGAAGTTAGGGTTTGTATTTCAGACCTATAATCTTCTTCCTAGAACTACTGCATTGGATAATGTTGAACTTCCACTAATGTATAATTCATCTATAAAAACAAAGGAAAGAAGGGAAAGAGCGATTGCTGCACTTGAATCTGTAGGGCTTTCAGACAGGATGTATCATAAGCCAAATCAGCTATCGGGAGGTCAGCAACAGAGAGTAGCAATTGCGAGATCGCTTGTGAATGACCCTGTTGTGATTTTAGCAGATGAGGCAACAGGAAATCTCGACACAAGAACCTCTTATGAAATTATGGCTTTGTTCCAGGAATTAAACAGACAGGGTAAAACAATAGTTTTTGTTACTCATGAGCCTGATATAGCCAGATGTGCCACACGAAACATCATCTTTAAAGATGGAACGATTTTGAAAGAAAGCGCTGTATCAGACAGAGCCGATGCTTTAAAAATACTTGCCAGTATTCCGATTGAAGAAGACGTGTTAATACAAGAGAAATGAGTCTTAAAAATCTTTTTAAAATTGCGCTAAACGCGTTGCTAAGAAATAAGTTCAGAGCTTTTCTTACAATGCTTGGCATTATTATAGGCGTTGCATCTGTTATTGCAATGCTTGGTATAGGTGAAGGATCCAAAATCAGCATCCAGGAACAGATATCCGGAATGGGATTAAACCTTGTTTCGGTGGTTCCCGGATCACAGCAAAGAGGGGGAATACAGTTTGGTGCATCAACCATGCAAAGTCTGAAAGAAAGTGATGTAACCGCAATTCTTGCGGAATGCCCTGCAATAATTGCAGCTACACCTGAAGTTCGCGGGAATGGTCAGGCTGTATATTCAGCAGCAAACTGGCCAACATCATTATATGGTGAAAATGAAAGTTATCTCCAGATAAGGGAGAGGGCCGTATTAAGTGGTCGTATGTTTACCAACAGGGAGTTGGAAGGTGCGTCCAAAGTCTGTCTTCTTGGTACTACAGTAGTTAAAAATTTGTTTGGTGCTGATGCCGACCCGGTTGGAATGATAGTAAGGTTCAAAAAAATTCCTTTTCAGGTAATTGGAGTACTTGCTCCAAAGGGGCTTAATACATTCGGACAGGATCAGGATGA
>JANXXP010000291.1 GCA_025350595.1 Bacteroidota bacterium | reverse complement strand
TGCCTTCCGTTCACTTCAATAGAGAAACTATCATCTTATTTTCAGTGGTCAGAGTAGCCTGATATTAAGGTTATTGTCCGTCGGGTTCTGTTATCTCATACACCGTGCTGGTTAGTGGTTGACCCGACCCTATATTTAATCCGATATTCATAAGATAATCTCCTGTATAGCTTTTTCCATTTTCGGTAGAAAGTGGACCTTTTCTCTCACCAGAAACATTGATTTCCTGTATTTTATATGTTTTCGCCGGATCAAGCCCCTGTAATTTTATAGTGTTAAATGTTTCACCATAGCGGGCGTTGAGGGTATATTCGAAAAGAACAGCTTTATTTTTTGTGCTGTTTATGTACATCAGGCAGGCCCTGTTCTCATCATATGGAGAGATGAGCCTGAAGAGATCACCATGCCAGATAACCTCGCTTAATCTTTTATAATTTGCAATTGCATCCTGGCTGAATTTCAACTCATTTGCGGAAAGGCCGTTAACCTGAATGTCATAACCCATTTTACCCATCATGGCAACATCGGTTTTGAATTTCAATGATTGTTTTCCCCATGATGTGATATGATTACAAACAGAAATTGCAGGGAAAAAGTAAGAATATCCCCATTGCATATAAACTCTTTCCAGAGGATCAGTATCATCACTTGCCCAGAATTCAGTAAAATATTTAAGTGCGCCATAATCAACCCTTCCTCCACCTCCTGAGCAGAGCATTATTGGCAACTCCGGATATTTCTGACGTAAACGGTCAAGTACACTATAAAGACTATTTACATAATCAATATAAAGATGAGATTGCTGATCTTTAAGATATACTGAATATGGGTTGGTAATCATGCTGTTACAGTCCCACTTAATAAATGCAATCCCCGGATTCTTCGTAAGCATGTCATCAATCGTATTATAAACAAAGTCCTGAACTTTTGGATTTGTAAGATCCAGAGTTAACTGATTCCTGTAATAGATTTCCGGCCTGTTTGGAAATTTCAGTACCCAATCCGGATGGTTTTCATAAAGTTCGCTCTTGGGGTTTACCATCTCAGGTTCAATCCAGATACCAAATTTTACACCTCTTTTATCGGCCTCTTTTACAAGATAGCCTAACCCATCCGGTAATTTTGCTTTGTTCTCCTGCCAGTCACCAAGTCCGGCACGGTCGTCATTCCTTGGATATTTATTTGCAAACCATCCATCATCAAGAAGGAAAAGATCGAGTCCCATTTTCTTTGTATCGTCCAGTAAAGCAGTAAGTTTAGGCTGATCAAAATTAAAATATGTTGTTTCCCAGTTATTGAGAAGTGTAAGGCGGGTTTTGTTTCCATCCATAATTCCGTAATTCCTTGCCCACCGGTGAAGATTCCTGCTGGCCAGACCTTTGCCCTTGTTCGAATAAGTGAAGAAGAAAGAAGGAGTTTTAAATATTTTACCGGGTTGCAGTAAATACTCTGATGCAAATGGATTGATCCCCGATATTACCCGAAGGGAATTTTTTTCATCAACCTCAAACAAAAATTGAAAGTTACCTGACCATCCAAGAGTTCCGGCAATCAGTTCGCCGGTATTTTCATCTGATTTGTTATTAAGCGACAGAAAGAATACCGGCGTCTGATACATGTGTGCACGGGTACCCAGTTTTGTATCAATAATTTTTATACCGCTTGTGAGTTCACTTTCCTGCATTTTCATTTCTTCAGCCCAGTCTCCATGGAATTGCGTAAGCCAGTATTTGCCTGCATCAAAATGAAGCATAGATGAGGCATAATTAAATATTGTTACAGGTTTTGACTCATTCTGAATAATCTCAACCCATTGCTCTATAACATCTTCTGCAACAAAAGCTTTGATATTTAAGATAACCTCCACAGGATATTCAGGGTCTTTCAGAACGATCCTTGTAATTGTAACGTTTTTATCATTATTTTCGGTTTTATGACTTACATATTTCAACTCAAGAGATGCATTCCCGTCTGTATGGGTCATACGTATTGCAGGTTCAAAAAGATTCCCGGTACCATATGTCGCATATGCCTGATGATCAGAATTTTTTATTTGCTTAAGTACCTCTGTATTAATTAATTTTGGTCCAAGAAAGAGCTGGTATAACCTTTTGTCTTTTCCGCTGATTCTGTAAACAAGATCAGTATGTAATGTTCCTATTGAAATAAGAACATCGGGAGTGGGGGCTGCCGGACTCTGTCCTGTTGATATATACCTGATTGCAAAAGTGAAAACAAGAAGCAAAAGATATTTCTTCATGGTTTGGAATGTTAATGATTTTTTGTTTACCGATCCCTGAATTTTGAGTTCTAAATATAATAAGTTTGATCTGATAAGAGAATTTTATTTTGAGTGCGAAGAAGTCGGTGAGCTCGTCCCTAAAAACTGTCATTCCGAGTCCCTATACAATTTTGCACACCAAGTATTATGACAATTATGTATGTATCTGATAATGTTTGATTTATGAAATGTTGTCATTAGCAGTCCCCATACAATTTTGTACACCAAACAATATGACATTAATTGCAAGAGTCAAATATTAAGTTATTTACAAAGACCTGTAACGACTAGTGGAGATTCCTCGATTACTATGGTTTATCCAAATTTATAACAATAATTTTTTTCATACTCTCTGTCTTGGTTTATACAGGCAAAAATTCTCAACACAAGTTTGTTTCTTATGGCATTTAATACACTCATTTTATTTTTACCTTCAGCTACCTTGCGATTATAATATTCTTGTAAATCTCCTTGCATTTGTATTGTTGACAATGCTGCCATGTGAAGCAATGTTTTAATGTTTTTATTAGCCATTTGCGACACTCTGGTTCTACCTCTTACGCTGGATCCAGAGCTGTGTTCGAACGGGACCACTCCACTGTAGCATGCGTACTTTTTAGGGTTATTTATATTAATAAACTCATTAGTTGTTACTAATATATAAGAAGCTGTTACAAAACCTATTCCATTTACACTGGTGATGATTTTGTACATACGATTCAACTTTTCATCTTCTTTTAATAGCCCCAAAATTTCATTTTCTATGGCTTCTAATTGTTTATCAATAACAACAACTGTCTTAGATGTGTACTTGTTGAGACTACTCATTATATCTTTATCCAGGAACTTTCTTTGTTCCTGATTA
>JANXXP010000227.1 GCA_025350595.1 Bacteroidota bacterium | reverse complement strand
AGCATTTATACCGGCGTCAAATTATCAACGCAATAATTAGAAATCATTACAGTTTATTATCTTGTATCCCTAAAACAAAACTTTCTCCCGGATTGAAAAGAAGAACCGTTAATATAATTTTAGTGTTCATCTTTCTGATGCTTCCTGATGTAATATCCGGACAGAAGCAGAAACCTAAAAACGCATCATGGTATGACGAGAAGCCTCTGCATTTTGGATTCAGTATTGGGTTCAATGCAATGGATTTCAACATAACTCCGTCGCAGACAAGTTATAAAACTGACAGCCTTTTTCCTGTTGTAAATCATCTTAGTCCCGGAATAAATATTCAGATAGTTACGAACCTCAGACCTGGTAAATATTTTGATATAAGATTTCTTCCTGGAGTCTCTTTTGGTCAAAGAATTGTGACTTATAATAAAAACAGTCATCAGATAGACACTCTCCTTCCTCAAAGACTGGAATCATCTTTTCTCGAATTTCCTTTGCTTCTTAAATATAAGGGAGAAAGATTGAATAATGTCAGGCCATATGTAATTGGGGGATTGAACTACAGATACGATCTGGCCGGCAAAAAGGAATTTGACGACCAGAAACCAGTTTATATCAGAATTAAGCGTCCTGATCTGTATTATGAATTTGGGGGGGGAATGGATTTTTACCTTACCTATTTTAAACTGTCCATTGAATTGAAACTGTCAACCGGGACCAGAGATATTATTGTCAAGGATATTGCTCCGCGACATCCTGAGTACAAAAATGCCATTGAAAAGATGAAGTCTCAGATTTGGGTACTCGCTTTTCATTTTGAATAGAAATAATGAAAGAAGTCCAAATTAATCTTACACCTTCTGCTGCTGCCGATGAGGCAGGTATTAAAAAAATTGCGGCAACCCTTGCAGGAATTGATCAATCAGCTATTTCCTATATCAGAGTAATTAAGCGCTCGGTTGATGCAAGGAAGAAGAGTATCCGGGTCAATCTGACTGTAGAAGTTTTTTCAGGTGATGATTCTGCTAAACCTTCAATTGCTCCCTTTATTCCAATAGATGTTACCCTCAGTCAGGAGGTAATAATTGTCGGAGCCGGACCTGCAGGAATGTTCGCAGCCCTTAGGCTGATTGAACTTGGATTGCGTCCGGTTATAATTGAAAGGGGGCGCGATGTTTCTTCACGAAAAATAGATATTGCAAAAATCAGCAGGGAACAGACCGTTAATCCTGACAGTAATTATTGTTTTGGAGAAGGTGGAGCAGGTACATACTCTGATGGTAAACTTTATACCCGATCGAAAAAAAGAGGGGATAATGCCAGGGTTCTTGAATTACTTTGTCTGCATGGGGCTGACAGCAATATTTTGTATGAAGCTCATCCTCACCTAGGTACTGATAAACTGCCTGGAATTATATCCAACATCAGGAAATCAATACTTGATGCCGGAGGACAGTTCATCCTGGAAAAAAAGGTGACTGATTTTATCCTTGAAGGAGATATTATAAAAGGTGTTGTGACTTCTGATAATGAAAAATTCAATTCCGGATATGTGATTCTTGCAACAGGTCACTCAGCCAGAGATATTTATGAAATTTGTCGAAACAGAGGTGTTGAACTGGAGATGAAATCCTTCGCAATGGGAGTCAGAGTTGAACATCCCCAGGAGTTAATAGACAGGATTCAATATCATGGCAATCAAAGGGGTGAGTATTTGCCGGCTGCATCTTATAATCTAGCCAAACAGGTTGATGGGAGGGGAGTGTACTCCTTTTGCATGTGTCCGGGAGGATTTATTGTCCCATCCGCTACATCACAGGACGAAGTTGTTGTTAATGGAATGTCCCCATCAGGCAGAAATTCTCCTTATGCCAACTCAGGTATCGTTGTTGAGATTAAACCTGAAGACCTTGTAAAGTATGGCAGTTCAGGTTATATGGCGGGTATTGAATTTCAGAAAGAACTAGAGAGGGAAGCCTGGAAAAATGGAGGCCATACTCAGAGAGCTCCGGCGCAGCGTCTTGCTGATTTTGTTGATGGACAAATATCTTCTTCTCTTCCTAAAGTCTCTTATTTTCCTGGTGTAACATCTTCTCCGCTCCATAGCTGGCTGCCAAAATCAATTGGGAGAAGATTAAGGGATGGGTTGCGGCTTTTCGGACACCTGATGAACGGATATATGACTAACGAAGCCGTTGTTCTGGGAGTGGAATCGCGAACTTCATCACCTGTAAGAATACCAAGGGATCCAGAGAAACTTCACCATATTCGAATTAGTGGCTTGTATCCATGCGGTGAGGGCTCTGGATATGCAGGAGGAATTGTTTCCTCCGCAGTTGACGGGATGAGGGCAGCTGAGGCAATTGCTCTGACTATTCGAAAATTGAATGACTAACCCTTTTAAAATACCATACAAGGAAGTTGAGAAATCAAGAAAAAAAGTTGTTTCTATTTTAGTATTCGGACTTTTTATTTTCCTTTTCCTCTTCTTGTTTAAACCATTTGGTTTAACCCAGTTAAATCCCAATCAGCAGTTATTTATAACTCTGGGATTTGGTTTTGTGACCACATTTATGCTCTTTATATTTACGTATCTTATTGAGCCTTTGGTAACTACAAATAATTGGACGCTGGGCAAGAGTATAATTTGGGATCTGGTAGTTGCCTCATGCATTGGAATTGCAAACTATGTTTATATAGCGCTCCTTTACCATCAGATTCTGGAATTTAAATATCTGGTGTTTTCTGTCTGGACTGCTATACTTGTTGGAAGCATTCCTGTAACAATCAGCCATATAATTACTTTGAACAGACTTTATAAAACTGCATTGCCCGAGGCCGCCATTCCGGCTGAAGGAATTCTGGAGAATAACGAAATCATTTTACGTGCAGGAAATCCAAAGAACGAATTCAGGGCGAATCCTAAAAATATTATCTATCTGTGCTCCAATGATAATTATGTGACAATTGCTACTGTAAAAGGTGATGTCCAGAATAAAACAACTATCCGCGGAACACTTAAATCAGCTGAATCGGAACTTCGCAAAAACAGCAGGTTTCTGAGATGTCATAAATGTTACATTGTAAATCTTGACTTTGTTGATAAAGTAACCGGGAATAATCAGACTATGGTTATAAGGTTGAATCCTTCAGGAACTGAGATTCCAGTTTCAAGATCGAAAGCGGCTGTTGTTCATAAAAAAATAAAATAGAAATCCATTAACCGCTCACACCTCACACCTTAACTTTACACCCCTGATTTCAGCAATTCCTCCCTTCAGGATATCCGGATACCACAAATTTTACTTCATACCACATTTGTCTTGCATGGGAAATCTGATCTTAATAGATTTGCTTAAAAATTAGCAGATGACAGATTCTTTTATACTCGGATTAAGCAGTGGATCAGCCTGTCTTGTAACATGTGGAATGGTGATGTTTCCATATCTTATGGCAGGATCAGCCGGAGTGAAGAGAATTGCAATTGACCTTTCTCTCTTTCTCTTTACACGTTTTGTAATCTACTTTATTCTCGCCACCATGGCATGGTATTTCGGACAGGCTATATTTTCAAATCCGCTTGTCCGGAATTTTGTTCCCGGCATATTATATATAGTATTCGCTGTCATGCTTGTCTGGTACAGCATAAGTAACAGCCGGAATCCCAAATGTCCTGCTGAAATTGTTAAGACTGTCAACGACAAAAGGCTTGTTCCAATCTTTCTCGGGGTTGTAAACAGCCTGGGATTTTGTCCGGCTTTGTTTATAATTCTTACAAAAGGGGCTACACAAGGAACCCTGCTGCAAAGCTATTTAGCCTTCCTGGCATTTTTCGTTGGCTCCTCACTATGGTTCTTACCTCTGCCTCTGGCCGGGCAAATTCAGAAAAAGGAGGTACTTAAAACTGTTGGCATACTTGCTACCGGACTTGCCGGTATAATTTTCATGATAAAAGGTCTTACTAATCTAATCGGAGGAATAATTAATGGATAACACTTTATTAAGTTCATCTTTGAATAAATCATTTGGAAAGTCCCTGCTTTACACTCTTCCAATGTTTCTGATCACATTCATGTTCATGACAGGAGGGAGGCTGAATTTCTCAGATCCATACTCATTGCTTGCCACGCTGATAGCTTTTCTTCTGGTAAATATTCTCTATTTCATGATGCATTATTCAGGAAAGACAGATAGATACAGGGTTGTATTGTTTATAATCTTTGCAATGTCACTTTCCTTTACACTGATAAAAAATATGATCGCCATCAGAAGTTCAATGTCATTTTCCCAGGCAGATGTTCTTGAATGTAAAATCCCGTTTTGCCATCTGGTAATTCCAATGATGATAATACCGGCAGCATTTACGAAATCAATTATATTCCCGGGAAGCATCCTGAACGGGTTTGCAAATATCTCCTCGATGGTGGTATTATGGCTTGTTGCAACAATTGTTCTGGGCAGGGGATTCTGCAGCTGGGGTTGCTTCTATGGAGGATGGGATGATGGCTTTTCAAGAATCAGAAAAAGGCCGGTTATTAAACACATTAACGAAATATCGCGGTGGATGCCATTTGCCGTACTTTTCATGGTTGCCCTTACTGCCGCACTTACTCTTGTTCCTACATATTGTGACTGGATTTGTCCTTTCAAGACAGTTACCGAATTCGAACAGGTTACATCTCTAGAATCAGCTTCAAAAGCTGCAATATTTATATCTCTCTTTGGCGGGCTGGTAGTGGTTTTGCCAATACTGACCAGGAAAAGAACTCAATGTAGTTTCCTTTGTCCGCTTGGCGCTATAAACAGTCTTTCTAATAAAGTTACCCCCTTTACTGTTAAGGTCGATAGAGAGGTCTGTAATGAATGTTTTAAATGTGTTGAGGTATGCCCTTTATATGCACTTTCAAGAGAAGACATCAGGGCTGGTAAAGTTTCGATATTCTGCAGTAAATGCGGGAAATGTGTCGATGCATGTACAAAAAACGCAATTCATTATGGAATTAAAGGAGTTCCTGCAGGTCATTTGAAGAATTTCTCAAGGAATCTCTTTCTCTTTGTTTCGTTTCTGTTCCTGGCAATTTTCTCAGCCGGAGCGATCATTTCATCCTTTCAAAGTTTACTTAAGTTAGTATTTTAAATTTTTCAATATGAAAAAAAAAGTAAAAATAGTCGCGGGGATAACATGGGCTTTCGTCTGTCTGATACTGATAATTATTTTGTTTCCCGGTTTAAACAGTTTTTCTGCTTCAACAGCGAAACTCCCATTTATGAAGATAAATCCTAACTATACCGGAGGAGAAGTTGCCAATCAAATTGTTGCAGAAAGTTGTACCCTGGATATCAGGAAACCTGTTTTTGACGGATTGTTTAAAGAACGAAAGAACGGTTTTGTACAATTGGATTGGAGGGGAAACCTTCCGGGAAAAATTGTCGACAGTATTGACTTTGATCATGATAAGAAAATTGATTTTTGCATCTTCATTGACAGGAAACAGTTGAAAACAACTATAGATCAATTCAACAAAAATGTCAAGAACATTATAATATCAACCCCTACATCATATGGATGGTCAGTAAGAGTAGGGCTTAGAAAGTAATTTCTATAGTTTTAAAATCTAATAATAAAAAGAATGCATTTAATAATCTATTTGTCCCTTATTTTCGGTTTTTCAGAACTTATGCTTATGGTCTTTAAACGGTCGAAAGCCGGATTTTCTAAAACCCAAAATGATAACGGATCAATGATATTAATCTGGATATTTATTACTATCGGATTTTTTGGTGGATTTTATCTGTCGAATCCGGTTAATAAATTTTTTGAGGGTTTTGGATTTGCATTTATTGTTACTGGTCTGATCATAAGGTGGGTAGCCATTTTGCAACTTGGTAAATCATTCACAGTGGATGTAGCAATTACAAATACGGCAAAACTTAAAACAGATGGATTGTATGAAAGAGTAAGGCATCCCAGTTATTCAGGATTACTAGCGATAATAATGGGATTTTCTTTTATTATGAGCAGCGTCTATTCATTTCTTGTATTGGGATTACCAGTATTCCTTGCAATACTTTATAGAATAAATGTTGAGGAGAAAGTCCTGATTAATGAGTTTGGTGATAGTTACCTGGAATACAAGAACCGGACAAAACGAATTATTCCTGGAATTTTTTAAGGTGATAAATATACTTCGTGACCTATGCGCCTGCCTGCCGGTAGGCAGGGTTAATGGATTTCGATGTTCAGAATTTTTGATTCTTTCAATCGAAGTGAAATCAGAAGACTGATAACCATTAGTATGATTAGCACTACCAAAGATCTCGTCATTGATCCAGTTGATGAAGATTTCAGACTGTCCATTGCAAAGATAAAAGCAATCCCTGAAATCTGTCCCATCATTAAAAGCATTCCGTTTGAAGTACCTTCAGATGCCGGATAAGTTATCTCGGCTCCGTATTGAAAACCAATCGGACCGGAACTCAGAAGAAAGAATCCCAGTACCATGCCTGAGGTAAGAAGCAACCAATAACTTGTGGCAAATGTGATCCCAGCAAGTCCAAGGGTGGCACCTGCAAGGGCAATAATTATAAAGGGTATTCTTTTTTTATATCGATCTGAAAGCATCGGGATAATGAGGGCTCCTATAACACCACCAACAATCATCAGTCCTCCTGTAATTCCTGCCTGTGGTGCAGAGAAGCCTCTAGGTCTCAGTATATCTTCGATCCATGTAGTTACACTGTTGAACACTCCCAGCCCAATAAAAAAGATAAGCATCAGCCAGATAAAATCTTTATTACGCAAGGTTTGTTTGAAACCATCAAAAACCAGTGAACGTTCCTCCTGATCAGGACGGCATGGAGCAGTAAGTGGTCTTTCTTTTATCAGAACAATAAAAATAGCTGCAGTAACAATAGATATAATTCCATAGATATAGAGCATACCGCTTATTCCCGATCCGATTGTCAGATATGGAGTAAGTGTCATTCCTGCCAAAATACCTACATACATTGCAAGGGTACCAAGTCCGGTTGCAGTGGCACGTTCTTCAATAGGGAACCAGCGTGCTGCCAGTTTGGTAATAGCATTCAGGATAAATGGTTGACCGATCGCGATACCAATCTGCGCAATAAGTAACCAATTATAGTCAGGGCCGGCAAATCCCCTTACCAATCCGAAAATACCTGTAAATGCAGCACCTATTCCGACTCCAATTCTTATTCCGTATTTGTCAATAATCCATGATGCGGGTATAGACACAACAATATAGACTATCATAAAACACATAGAAAGTATCCCTATCTGAAGGTCGCTTACGCCATAATATTTTGTGGCATCGCCGGTGATTGGAGCAAAAGTTATCCATAGCAGCTGATTGACAGCTACCATTAACATATACACGCTTAGCGTTATCCAGCGACTGCTGTAAACTTTGAAATCTGATTTTGGCATATCTGAAAATTTTGAGCAAATATAATTTTATTAATCAGGTAAGGTGCCGGATTTCCGAAGAAATTCGGAAAAAACGATTGATGCAGCCATCCCTACATTAAGGGAATCGATTCCTGATTTAGCACGACTGAATTTTGGGATCATTATTTTCTCCGTAATTAATGGAATCAGATCAACAGAAATCCCGTTAGATTCATTTCCAAGTAGTATAATGCCTTTATTGTCAAGCTTGTGCTTATAAATGGAGTCCCCTTCAAGAATGGTTCCGAAGACAGGTACATTCTTCTCGTTAGCCATGAACAGAAGTTCTTTAAGATTGGAATAGAAGATATTTACATGCAGTATTGCCCCCATACTCGCCTGTATCACTTTTGGATTATAGACATCCACACAATCAGTTGAGCAGACAATATTCTTAATCCCAAACCACGCAGCAGCCCTGATAATAGTTCCAAGATTCCCGGGATCCTGAACAAAATCGAGTGCAACAACCAACCTATTAAGAATCTCATTGAAATCAGGTTCGTTTTCCGGGATAGGAACCACTGCCATCGCATTATGTGGCGTTTTTAAAGAACTTAGATGTTTAAGTTCCTCATAGCTTACCTCTTCAATCTCATCTGCATATATCTTTGATTCAGAGTCAAGTGAACTGATAAATTCAGGTTTAGCAATGAGTGTCTTAACATGAACCTTTGATGTAAGGAACTCTTTTACAAGCTTATCACCTTCAATAATGAATAAGCCTTCTTCATCTCTTACTTTCTTTTTTTGAAGTGAGATTATGAATTTTGTTTTGTTTTTACTTATCATAAAGTAGATAATTAACTAATTTTTTGTATTGTCATTACCCGGAACCAAATCTACGCTAATTATTATTGATATATTTGCGTAACTCTCTTTCTTGCAAATTTTGAAAAAAAATACTTTAAATAAAAAAAATTATTCTTTGAGATACTTTCTCCCCCTGCTATTTATTGTTTTGATTATATCATCCTGTAATCCAACAAAATATGTTCCGGAAGGAGAATCTCTTCTTAATGATAATCATGTTATCATTAATAAGGAAGGGGTAAAGAAAGGCGACATTTTGCCATATATAAAGCAAAAGCCAAATAAAAAGATCTTTGGAAAGAAATTCTATCTTGGGCTATATGATATGTCGAATATCAAGAAAGACAGATGGCCGCATAAATGGCTGAGAGACATTGGTGAAGAACCTGTAATCTTTGACCCTGATGCCACAACCAAATCAAAAAAGCAGATTAAATCATACGTCGCATCAAAAGGATATTTTGACGGGCAGGTTCTGGAGACAATTGAAACAGCAAACAAGAAAACAGATGTTTTCTATAATATTGATTTGCTTCCGGCATACACAATCCGTAATCTGAAGTATGAGATAGCTGACAGCAACATTCAGAATTATTATTATTTCGACTCTGTTAACTGTGTGATAGAAAGGGGAAAACCATACGATGTTGATATTCTTCAGGCTGAAAGGGCACGATTTGAGCGATTTATCAAGGATCGTGGTTTTTATGGTTTTTCAGGTGATTATATTTCATTTAGAGTCGACAGTACAGTTGGGAAAAGGCAGGTTGATATTTATTATTGCATTAAAAAATTCACAAAGATTGATGAGTTTAACAGAATCAGTCAGGTGCCGCACTCAATATACAGAGTAAAGAATATTTACATTTATCCGGATTATGTTCCAAAAGATGCACTTGAAGGAGGCAGCAACTACCTGAATAGCCTCGATACAGTAAATTACCAGGGTTACTATTTTATTACCAATACTAAAAAGCCTGAAATTAAGTATGACCTGATTTTACAATCTCTTTATGTGAAACCAGGATCCACTTTCAATGTTACAAATTCTGAGCAATCAAGGGCACATCTTTTGATGTTGAAAACTTACCGTCTTGTTAACATCAGCTACAATGATTCTAAAGAACCAGAAGGTATACAAGGTTCAGAGAGGATGATAGATTGTAATGTTCAGATGACTCTTCTGAGCCCACAGTCATATAAGATAGAACTTGAAGGGACAAATTCGGCTGGAAACCTTGGAGGAGCACTTAACCTGATATACCAGCATAAAAATCTTTTTCATGGAGCCGAACTTTTCAGTATGAAGCTTAAAGGAGCTTACGAAGCACGTTCCCAGGGTAACAGCTCTCTAAGAAGTATTCAGGAATACGGATTTGAAACCAGTCTCAGATTGCCACAATTTTTTCTGCCCTTCATTAAAAAAGAAAATTTCATTAAAAAGTATAATCCTTCCACTACATTATTGGCTGCTTATACCTATCAGGATATGCCGATTTATATCAGAACAATGGCGAATGCTACTTTTGGTTATAACTGGAAAGCAGGGGATTACCAGGAGCATATTTTTAACCCTATTCAGTTCAACATTGTAAAACTGCCATTTATTGATTCGACATTTAAGGCGCAGATGGACCGCTCTTCATATCTGGCCTACAGTTACAAAGATGTCCTGATACTGGGAGGAAGTTATTCATTCATATATAATAATCAAAAAATTCAAAAAGCAAAAGATTATTGGTTTCTAAGGGTAAATACCGAAGCGTCAGGAAACCTTCTTGAATCGGCGAGTAAGCTTGCCGGTGCAAAGAAAATTGATGGCAGTTATAACTTTTTGGGATTGCCATTCGCGCAATATATCAAGACTGATTTTGACCTCAAGTATAATTATATTTTTAACGATGTAAGTTCAATTGTTTATCGGGGATTTTTTGGTATTGGGGTACCCTACGGTAATTCGAGGGCTATACCTTTTG
>JANXXP010000205.1 GCA_025350595.1 Bacteroidota bacterium | reverse complement strand
CGAAAGAAGTATTTTCTTTTTATCACATTAGGTTTACTATCATGCATAATAGTTGGCTACGAATTCAGGATGGTAGTTGGTAATAGTAATAATGCAATACAAAAATTAGCGTACTTCACAATTCTGGCTTTGGTCTGGGGTATTATGGAGAACCAATTTTAGTTAAACAATCGTTACTGAACAAATAATTGATTATTCCTTCCCCTAATTGCCCCTGAAAATACCCTATTTCTCTATTTACTTTCGGATTGATGCATATATTTTCAGTATTGGTGCAATTGGAATAATTCATCTAATTGTATAAATTGAATAATCTGAACCAAATTGAACCACTCATTATGGAATTGACTTGAGGGCTTTGAGGGTTAAAGTGTTGACCTTGGAGAAGGGAATAATATATATATTAGTACAATGAAAATAAAAAAAATACCTATATCATTGGTTAGCTGTAGTCCTATTCCATTAAATATTTGAACTTATGAAAAAAATCATCCTGAGTGTAATCGTTTTGATTCTAGTTGAAGCGTGCCAAACAATTAACCAACATTCAAAAGATATGAATGCTATTCGTAGGTGGATTATGAATTACGAAGAAGCTATACGAAAAACTGACAGTGAACATCTTTTATCTTTTGTAAGTGATGATGTAGTTTATCTACCACCAAATCAACCTTCATTTTCTGGAAAAGAGAATTTAAGAAAATGGTTTTTAGAGTATTTTAATTATTATAGCCCTTCAGAAAACCTCCATATTCGCACTCTGGGAGTTAATGGTGATTGCGCCTTTTTGATATGTGATTATTCGATATCAGCAAGAGAAAACAATAGTGGTAAGGAATTCCATGATAATGGCAAATTAATTAACTTATTCAAACGTTCAATTAACGGAGAATGGGAAATCACTTATTCTATTTGGAATAGTAATACACGAATTTATGATTTGCACTCCCAAATTCCTGCGGACTTTTCTGGTACTTGGAAATTAGACTTAAATAGAAGCACTATAATGCAAAATATCTTCTCTTCAACAATAGTAATAGTTCAAAAGGGTAATGATATCAGTATAAACAGAACTCATGAAATAAAAGATAAAAAACCTTTAATAAGTTCATTCAATTACAAAATTGGAAGTGAAGTCAAAAACAACTCTAAAACAGAATCTTCTAATATATCAAGCTTTTGGAGTATAGATAAACAATCCTTTACAGTTATTGAAACGCTTCTTTCTGTGAAAAATGGCACAAAACAGGAATATAAAAGAACGACTGTTTACTCTATAACCGCGAAAGGTGAAACATTGAGTATTATCTCAGATGATATCCTTCCTGAAGGATCATTGACACAAATGAATGACAGGCATATTGAAATGATTTTTAATAAGCTTTACACACCTAAAGAATAATAGTCAAATCTCTCTTTTGGAATTCTATTAGGATTTAATGGAATTTAATAATAATTGTACCAGATGTTTGATCAGGGGAATTTATAAAGGTGAAGCCATTCAGTCTGTAAAAAGTAGTAAAGGATTTTTGATTGCTCTTGTCAGGGGAAAGAACGGTTTAAAATACGGATCTATGGTTGTTTTTTAGGCTGATCTTAATTCTAAATTTGAACAGTTAAGATGGCTCGAAAAGAAAAATGATGAAACGATCTTGACAAACTTAGGTAAAAGCAAAGGTGCACAAATAAAAAAAGGACAGTACGGTGACTATATTGCGTGGCCAGAAACGATAATTAAGGAATTAATTTAATCCTTAGTTCCAAGATTTAAGACTTGACAAGATAAATCACATCCTGACAGATCCAAAATTAACCCTACATATAACTCGGACGGTGCTTTAATTAAGTGCCTTCCGCAGCCCGGACAGCTTGGGAGTTAACCCTTAAAGTCTATCAGAGAAGAATTTATGCCGTCTATTAAATTCAGTGTACCGCGACTGATTCGTCTCCCTTGAGAAAGTCTACGTGGGCTGCGGGCCGACGCGCAGGTGCCTTGCCTGCCTGCCGGTAGGCAGGTTTTTTGCTCGTCACCGAGACTATTTCATCTTGACACGAAACTTCACTGCCGTCTTTCGGGACTTGGTACCTTTTAGCAGTTTCACCGTGACCCAAGGCTTGTCGCCCACTTACCGTGACCCGATAGCTATCGGGAGGCAAAAAACGAGTCACCGCGACCCTTCGCTAGCGCTCTG
>JANXXP010000191.1 GCA_025350595.1 Bacteroidota bacterium | reverse complement strand
TTCATTATTAATTCAGCTGAAGCCCTGTGCCCCGTGCCCTGCGCCCTATGCTGCTTATTATTAAACATTTAAAATATTTCATAAAAATGTCAATTCTTATTTTTAACTTTATGAATCAGATAAGATTTTGAAAACATTTGGCAAATAGTAATTTTAAAATTTTTAAAATGAGAAACAAGTCTCTCTTACTTACAGTTATAATATTGAACATTGCTCTGTGTTCCTTAGCTCAGGTATCCGGCACATTTAAAGATTCCAGGGATGGTAAAACCTACAAAACAGTTAAGATAGGCACCCAAACATGGCTGGCAAGTAACCTTGCATTTAAAGCAGGCAGTGGATGCTATGAATACGACAATAACAAAGCCAATGCCACTATCTTCGGATATCTGTATACCTGGGAAACAGCAAAAAAAGTTTGTCCGACAGGCTGGCACCTGCCTTCCATGGCAGAATGGACAACGTTAGTTATATTCGCTGGTGGTGAAAAAACTGCTGGAAACAAGCTAAAAGAAGCTGGCTCCAAGCATTGGGCAAATCCAAATACAGGAGCTACCAATGAAAGTGGTTTTACGGCTCTTCCGGGTGGTGGGCGTCAGGAAGATGGGCAGTTCACCCGGATTAATGTCAATGGAAACTGGTGGACATCGGATGTAAGGGTAATGAAAGAAAATGGGACGGGACCTTCCAAATCATATAGCGAGGGTATTGAAATGAGTGGAGAACCTGATTACCCTTTCGAAATTAATTCAATGGTCAATACCAGTTTGAATAATAAGGAGCGTAGCTATTCTGTCAGGTGTATCAAAAATAATTGATTTCTAACCTTTCATCATCAAAATTGTATGTATGGCTTTGAGCCAGGAATCAATTACTTCAACAATTTATGAAACCATTAAAGAAAATCTTAACCAGTCCATTTTTTTTGTCTCTGATTCCTTTTTTAATAATTATTTGTACAATCCCTTTTGATTATCACAAGTATTCTATTAAACCAGAAAGTAAAAGAACAACGGGGAATAATCTGTATATTAGTTATGAAGACCTTGATAATGACGGAACGTCAGAGGAAATTATTGCATTTGTGCAGAATAATACAACAGCTATTATAATAAGTGAAAACGGCGCCATAATTGATCAGTGGAACTTTAAAGGCTCGTTTGATTTTTGGTTTAAAAAATGCCTGTTTATCACGGGCGATAAGAATAGTGATGGTAAAAAAGAATTGTATGTTTTCACTCTTTACAAAGATACAATACTTCTTCACTGCATTTCGGATTTCAGGAATCCCGGCCTTTCGATCAAAGACAGGGTAATTGCAGTTGTCGGGAATGGAATTAAAGCTCCCGATCCATTCATAATTCCTGCTGAAATGGATGATTTGGATGGTGATGGAGTGAAGGAATTAATTTTCGGTATTGGTACCGGATTCTCCAAATATCCCAGGAATGTTTATGCTTATTTTATTTCAAAAGATTCTCTTATTGTTTCGCCTGAATCTTCCTATTTCATTAGCGGAATTTTACAAAAGGATATTAATAACGACGGTAAAAAGGAGATTATTCCATATGGATATGCTGCATCCAATATAAGTCCTGAAAATGCCAAATATCATGACTTCAGCTCGTTTTTAATGGTTCTGGATCAAAACCTGAAGTTCCTTTTTGATCCTATTGAATTCAAGGGAAGATATTCAGGGCTAACTCCCTGCCTGTTTAAAAGAAATGATAATCTATGCCTGGCCTGGCTGCATAATCGTATCTCAAATAAAAGTACATCAACATTTTATTTTGTGAACAATTCCGGCTTGATAACCGACTCGGTTCCTCTTAATTTCTATGTTTATAACCCTACATACACCCCTAATGGTGATCCGGGAAATGGATTAATTCAGGTTTTCCTTAAAAATGGTATTGGTTTACTCAATAGTGATTTTAAATTAGTAAAAACTTTCCCGGACTTGATTCCGAGTAATATAATTCAACAAGATTTTGATTTGGATGGAAAGCAGGAGATTGTCTTAACTGATGTTGGAAAAGGTAAGATCTATGTATACAGGGAAGGATTTATGCAAGACGTATCGGTATTTACTGATCTGTCCTCGACTGGACCGGATCTTATATCCCTGAAAATTGATAGTAAGTCATATCCGGTGATCTCGGTTCAATCGGGACAAAATCAGTTCTTCTTCAAATATGGAATAAATCCGGCCTATCCTTTTTACTATCTTTATTACGCGGGAATTTATTTAGGTATCCTTGCTTTCGCCCTGACTATAATAAATATTCAAAAAAATCAGATAAGAAAAAAGTATGAAACAGAAAAAAAAATTTCTGAACTTCAACTCGCATTAATCAGAAATCAACTTGATCCTCATTTTACTTTTAATGTTATTAATTCGATAATTTATTCAGTTGAATACTCCGAGAAGGAACTGGCTGGCGAGCAACTCAGGCAATTTGCAAACATGTATAGAAATATGCTGCTTTCGGCAGGTTCAACTCGCAGAACCATAGCTGAAGAACTGGACTTTTGTAATAATTACCTTCTTCTTGAAAAAATGAGATTTAAAGAAAGATTCAATTATAATATTTCAGTTTCTGAAGACATCGACAGAAACTTCTTAATACCTAAACTATTGATTCAGATTCATGCTGAGAATGCGGTTAAACACGGCTTATCATCCATAGAAAGGGGAGGGCGTCTTGATATTGAGTTAAAAAATGTCGATGGAGTTCTATTAATTGACCTCACTGATAATGGTATCGGTAGGGTTAAAAGTGCCAGTCTGGGTAAGCTCTCGACAGGTAAAGGACTGGAGACAATGGAGGAGCTTTACTCAATATACAATAAATATTATAATGAAAAAGTAAGTTCTCAGATTACAGATCTTTATGACCCGCAAGGTAATCCGGAAGGAACTAAGGTAAGTATAAGAATAAAAAAACAAAATGATAAAAACTGATCCTGTTTCTGTGATAATAATTGATGACGAGGAACATTGTATTGAGTCATTGAAAAAATATCTTGAAGAAGATAATAGAATTACGGTTACTAAGTCGATCTCAGATTCAAGAAAGGCGGTCGAACAAATCATTAAAACCTGATCTTCTTTTTCTTGATATAGAGATGCCAGGGATGAGCGGGATTGAGATCTTGAAGGAACTGAACCAAACCAATGTAAAACCTTTTGTCATTTTTATTACATCATTTGACAAATATACAATTGATGCAATCCGGGTATCTGCCTTCGATTATCTGCTTAAACCTGTTAATAAAGCTGAATTATCCTTTTCAATCGAGCGATTTCTCAACAAGTTTTATCAGAAGGAACTTGAATCAAATTATTCTTCACTGCTGAATTATTCTTCACAAAATAAAATTCGTTTTAACACTACCGGAGGATTTATCATGATAGATCCGGGTGATATAATATACATTCAGGCTGATTGGAACTATTCAGAAATTCATCTTGGCAAAAATAAAAAAGAAGTTGTTGCTATTAATATTGGAACAATGGAGAATCTTCTTTCAACAGGTTTTGCCAGAATCAACCGATCTGTAATAATTAACCTTAAATATTTGGAAAAGGTTCAACGAGGAAAGTTTAAACAAGGGCAGGTAAAAGTTAAGAAATACTGAGGGATTACCTGCGGTGATCCCTGTAGAGGGAGGCTTCAAAGTCAAAGCAAACCCTTTCGACGCAAGTCGAAAGGGTATTTTTATTTTACCCTTCTTCAACGTCAATGTATACATGCCTCTGAATCAGGGTAAAATAAAAAACATCCGCTGAAAAGCGGATGTTTTGCTTTGACTTTGGCGGAGAAAGAGGGATTCGAACCCCCGGTACGGTTACCCGTACAACGGTTTTCAAGACCGCCGCGATCGACCACTCCGCCATTTCTCCGCCGCAAAGATAATATTATTTTGTTTTTAATGAATATTTT
>JANXXP010000172.1 GCA_025350595.1 Bacteroidota bacterium | reverse complement strand
TACCCGTGTAGTGAAGATCAAGAGTAACCATATTATAACGTGTATTGTTATAATTGTACCATGGTCTTGCACCCTGTAATCCTAAAGCATAGGGAAGAACGTTATTAACCTGGGTAATAGCTCCGTCAGTTAGCGCATTCGTATAAGTCAGCTCAAGAGCCAGTTTATGATCGAGCATCTGGGCATCAAAACCTGCATTGAATTCTTTTCTGGTTTCCCATGTAAGGTTAGGGTTACCTATCCTCTGGGTAGAATTCCTGTAAACATTGGCGTCGGTAGCTGTTCCAAACCATTGCAAAGCAGAATAAGGACCAAATGCACTTCCTGAGTTGTTCTGGGTCCACCTGTCAACATAATAGAATGGAGAGAGATATGTTTCGTTTCCAATCGAGCCATATTGCGCACGAAGTTTAAGATAATTAAAAATCTTAGAACCCGACATGAAACTCTCATCAGAAATTACCCAGCTTGCACCAACTACCGGGAATGCTTTGTATCTCAAATCTTTCGAAAAACTTCCGGTTCCTGCATAATTTACAACTGCCTGCAAAGAATATTTATCCTTGAAGGAATACATTCCTGACCATGAAAGGTTGTCATTACGCTGCGGCTCTTCGATTCCATTAAAGAAAGCCTTAACCCGATTGTAAGTAAGTGTTGACTGTATGGTGTGATCACCGAATGTTCTGTCATAATTCACATTTTCATTGAATGCATAACGTTGGAAATAATAGTCCATTAGTTTTGCATAAGAGGCCTGTGTTACAAGGTTATGTGCAGAAGACCTGATTATTGTATCATTTCCTGTTTTTCCCGAAATTGAGGCTGTATAAGCCAGATAATCATTGGCTTTACCAATACGGGTCATATCACTGATATTAAATCCAAAATATGTGCTCGATTTGAGTCCTTTTATAATATTTCCAGCATCATAATTAAAGGATACATTAGAAGTTCCGGTACGGCCGCGGTCAGAATAATATCCCTGACTAACTAGCCCGCCGATAGGGTTCTGCGAATAACTTGAACTAATACCATACCATGGGGTATTGGTAGCAGGATCGATATAAGCATGTACTGGAAAAGCAATTGGAGGTGTGTTATTAATATCAGTGAGTACCGAAGGAAATTCAGTAAGACCAAGAACAGGGTTTGAACCGGCATCCTCTGAGGTAAAGTTTGCACTGTATCCATAGTTCGGAGAACGACGGTAAGTAAGGTTTCCATAAAATCCGAACAACACATCAATCTGATCGTTGATTTTAACATTGACATTCTGCCTGGTATTGATCCTGCTGTAATCAGCGTAACCATCCTTAGGTAAAATGTTGTAAATATCACCTTCTCCATTGTATGCAATACTGGAATAGTACTGAATAACATCGTTACCACCGGAGGATGAAAGGTTAACTCTCTTGAATGACTTGTTGTTTTTAATAGTCATATCTCTGAAATTAACACTTGGAAAACGAAGATCCTCAGGATTTTTAGCTGCATAAGCGTCGATGGCGCCCGGAGTATATATTGCAGCCAAACCACTATTTACCCTCGCCTGATTGTTAAGAGTTGCATATTCTGAGCCATTTGCATAACCCGGCATCCTGTCTATTATACTGGTACCCATTTCTACATCGAGATTGAGTAGCCGCTCGTTTTTCATACCATGTTTTGTAGTTATAAGGAGTATGCCTCCGGTACCAGCCGGCCCATACATTGCTGTTCCAAGGATACCTTTTAATAATGTGGCTGATTCAATATCCTGGGCATCAAGCGGAGCTTCCTGGAGTTCTGTTGGCATTCCATCAATAATAACCATAGGCATATTACTGAATTTATCAGTTGCACCCATCGCGTTACCGATACCATTAGCATTCTGAAGACCTTCTTGTGAAACTAAACCTGGTGATCCGTCCAGCTCTCTGATATCCCAGCCTGATGTAAGTCCTGATAAATTATTACGGAAATCAGAAGATGGGTATTTTGTGAAATAGTCACCTTTTACCGATACTTCAGGTCCTGAAAGATAACGTCTTTTCAGAGTTGAAAAAGGAAGTTGTATAACATCCTCTGATGTCATGTGAATCTTAGCCTTTGTGAGTGTTATTGTATTCTTTTGAAGAATATCTGAAACAACAGTAGGAATAGTCTCAAAGCCCGGAGCAGATATAGTTACAATATCCACAGCATAACCTTTGAATAATACCGACCCGGTCAGATCGGTCTCCACGTGGAGTATCCCTTCACCAACTACAACACTGGCTTTTGGGATTGCAGTTCCGCTCTCATCAACAACTTTGAGAGTAATGTCAATAAGTTGCTTTACCTTTTTCTCTTTCTGGGCCTGTGCACTGACAGGTACTGAAAGGAGAATGCTGAATGCCAGCAGGCAGGCAAATATGATTTTTTGATATAATATATATTTAAATCTCATAAACTTTAGTTTTAATGGTTTATGTTACCAAACTGGGTTTGGGACAAATTTTGTCATCTTCAAATTATCTGCATTATTGAAAGGCAGATAATACATCTGCGGTTTCCATACTACCTGGCGATCCTGGGATAAAGGAACTCGTTTGGATCTGAACTGCTGAGGATAGGTACCAACAGCGGCAATTTTTTCAATATCCATACCGACGAGTGTGCTTGTCATAACTGTCTGAAGATCCATCCATCTGTGAATGTCATTGTAATAATGGCCCTCAAATGCAAATTCCACGCACTGTTCGTTTTTGATTCTTGGTCTCAGGGCAGCTGTTGATCCGGTATATGCAGGAAGAACATTAGGTAGTCCAGCTCTTGTCCTCACAGCATTAAGCGCCTGTAAAGCAGTAAGTGTTGCACCCGGAGCGGCACCATTAGGGCCATAAGCTTCGTTAGCAGCTTCTGCATAATCAAGATACAATTCTGCCAGACGCATCAATGGATCAGAAACAATAGCTCCAACCTGATTCTTGGTACTGTTGTTCCACCAGTATTTTCTCTGATAATAACCGGTTCTGGTTATGCCAAGATATTTTGGGTTGAGCAATTCTGAATAGGTAACTATACCAGCAGCAACCGAGTAATAGATTTGTGCTTTACCGTTGAGCCAGTTCTGGGCAGGCGATTGGTTGGTAATAATATCTGCTGCCATACGAAGATCTCTGTTAACATAGGAGTCCTGTTCATTATAATGACCTGCAAGTGTTGCAGCATCTCTGTCAGCCTGTGCATTTAAAGGCTCACCAAAGCTTGTCTCATACTTATCAACAAAGTTCTGTGTTGGGCAGATACCTGAATTTGATCCTGTACTTTCACCGAAAACTCCGTTATGAAGCGTTTGCATACCACAGTTGGTTACGTTTGTCCATCCTCCGTTCCAAGTCAAGAATCCAAAGGAATAGTTCCATATAGTCTCATCAGTGCAATCAGCTCCGTAGAAATTCTGATAACGGTTAGCCATTGTAAGAAGAAACAGACCATTATCAAGGCAGGTTTTTAAAGCTGTCCAGGATGCAGCTGCTGCTTCAACCCAGTCACCGGCAGCGCCTTCTGTGTTAAGAGGGCTTGCCCTGAATAGCAATGCTCTGGCTTTGAAACCTAATGCAGCCATTCCGTTAGGACGCCACATCTGGTAACCTCCGGTGTTATTATTTCCGTAAAGGCCATAAGTAAGGTGACCAGGCACTCCGATAGGAGGATCTCTCCTGAGTTTACCTGCAAGGTTAAGGAAATAATAAGCTGAATCGAAATCCTGAGCTATTCTTGTTAAACATTCATGTTTTGATAATCTTGCTACATCCCACTCTGTAGAGTTTGTTCCCATTACTTTATCAAGATAAGGCATAGGGCCCCATAAATTCATTAGGGTCATATGGCAGAAAGCTCTGATAAAGTAAGCCTGACCTCTCAGGTCATTCTTATCGTCGTCAGATCCATCCTGAATTTTACTTACATTTTTTAAAGTAATATTACTAATCCTGATATCGGTAAACATCGACTCAAGAATCGGACGTCTGCTAGCATCATAGGTCAGCTTGTTAACAATTGTTTCTGACATGTTACCGCTTTTCCAGGCCTGGCCTTCCATATACCGGCCCTGGTCTGAAGCATCAGTGACAGACTCAAAAGAGTACTTCTGATCCCATACATCGAAGTAAAGAGGAAACGCATTCTTGATGTTATAATCGTTCCAGCCACTACCACTCCACTTCGTGCCGGAATAAACAGCGTCGAAGAATAACTTGGAGTTATCCAGTTTGGTAAAGATCTGGTCAGCCTGCAGTCCCTGATCGGGTGCCTGGTTGAGGTAATCCTTGCATGAGTTGGTTATAATAAGACTCACGCTTGCTATTAATAATAGAATTATATTCTTTTTCATATCTTCTGTCTTATGAGATTAAAATATAGCCTTAACTCCCAATCTGACGGTAGCCATCTGAGGATAGTATCCCTGGTAGAAGTTAGTGGCCTCAGGGTCACCTTCGATCAGAGGAGTGATAGTAAACAGGTTACTGCCGGTAGCGTAAACAAGAAGATTGGAAATACCAACAATCTTACCAAGGCTCTCTGTTTTAAAGGTATATCCCAAATAAACATCCTTTAAACGGATATAATCAGCTTTTCTGAAGAAACGGTTCTCAATAATAGTCTGATAACCTCTGTCAGCTTCTCCACCACCCCAAACCAGGATATCGGCGCTTGAACTACCACTGTAATGCAGAGTTGAGTGATTTGAATTCGGGTTGGTCGGTGTCCAGTAATCCAGCTGAGAGCTGTGAACACGGTAGTCACCCTTGATAAACTCAACTTCCCATGCCTGATTGTACTGAACATATTTGCCAACGTTGCCTGAGAAGAGCATATTAAAATCAAATCCTTTCCAGGTAAATCCGCCTGACATTGAATATGTAAAAGGAGGATAGGTTAAACCTTTTATTGGGTATTTATCATAAGCGTTCACCGTTCCGTCTGAGTTAAAATCGAGGAATTTATAGTCGCCAACGTATAAACTCGTTAAGGCAATTGGTGAAACGTTGTTGTGAATATCATCAATAGAAGTATAATACCCGGTACCTGTTGTTTTAACTCCGTTTATTTCCAATCCTTCAACACCATATTCAGAACTAAGCATTTCAGTCAAAGGTTTGCCTGCAAGTTTCATATAATCAGGAAATCCTGCCGGATCATCTTTGAAAATAACTCGGTTCTCATTAAATCCGAAAATTCCTCTGAAGAAATATTCGAAATCAGGAGTCGGGTTTTTTCTGAATTCTGCTTCAACCTCAATACCATGTTTTTTCACTTTACCAAGGTTAAGTTCCTTTACAAGCTGTCCGATAAGGAAAGTTGTACTCTTAGGGGCTAACAGCATTTGGTCGCGATACTCATCAAACAAGTCGACGTTAAGAGTAAATACGTTTTTGAAAAGTCCCATTTCAAAACCAACATCTCTCTTATGAGCTCTTTCCCAGGTTGCATTTAAGTTAGGCATAAGGTCCTCACGAATATCGCCTCTTCCATCTTTAAAATAAGAACTGTTATAGAGCCAGCGGCTTTTTGCATAATCGCTTCCTACATAACCATCGGAATAACGTAATTTAAACTTATTCATCCATGGAACTGCAGCTTTAAAGAATTGTTCTTCAGACAGAACCCAGCCAAGAGCTGCTGAAGGGAAAACTCCATATCTGTTACCCGGAGCAAAACGCTCAGATCCGGTATAACCTATGTTTAATTCAACCAGGTATTTATGGTTATAGTCGTAAGTTGCTCTTCCGACCAGACCCTGGTTAAGATATGGAAAATCTACTTCGGAATTTTTCTGCTGCCTGTTGAAAAGAGCCAGGGCGCTTACATTGTGTTTTCCGAATGAATTATTATAGTTTATTGAAGCTTCATAATAAAGGTTACTGTAATAACCTCCATTTAATCCACCAACGTTAATATCGAGAGGAGGCATTTTCCAGTATTCAAGTGTCTGTGCAGGGTTGTTCCTTGTCCATGGGTTTAAATCAACTAAACCATCACCTCCCGGAACTGCTAAGCCGGTTCGGTTGTCGAGCAAGTCAACTCCGATCTTTGTAAAATCCAGAAGATATTCAGGAAATGTCTGTGATCCTGTAACCTGCCTGTTACTGTAATAACTGCTTACTGAAACTTTACCATTAAGTGTTAAGCCTTTTGTAATGAAATTAAGATCCTGTTTCAGAATAAGGTCAGTATACAAAGTTGATCCAAGGTCGTTATTGAACTGGCCTGAATTTAAAGTTGTATATGGGTTTCCTGTATATTCACCGAATGCGGCTGCGTACCTGTCGGTATTGGCATCGGGATAATATGTATCAGGAACCATACCCAGAACCCATGCAGGGTAGTATGCAGGGAACCTGGCAGGTCCTGTGGAATATAAATTCCTCCATGAACTGCTGTTTGGGTTGTTTTTCCAGTTTAGGGTACCTCCTACGTTTAATGATAACAGGGTAGATTTTGTTATACTGAAGTCAAGGTTGATCCTGTAGTTGAATTTGTCGTTCTTATACTGCATATCATAGTAACCCTGTTTGGTTCCTTTGAAGAAACTGCTTTCATGCTCATATCCGAAGGCAAGGAAATATTTTGCAAATTCTGTACCACCTGATATATTAAGGTTAGCATTTGCCACAGGAGCTAAAGGATTTGTGCAAACATCGAACCAGTTAACATTCGGGTACCGAAGTGCATTCAAAGGTGTGGAAGGATTCTGATATTCGGCAAGCACCTGAGGAGTAGACATGTCTGTAAACTGCTGGCCATTCATTCTGGCTACGTTTAACATCGACATTGTTGTGTATGAACTGATGTGATCAGGAATTCTGGTTGCTTTTTCCACACCATAAGATGCTGAAAAATCCATTTTTGGTTTTCCAATGGAACCACGTTTTGTTGTAACAACAATAACTCCGTTAGCGCCTTTTGCACCGAAAACTGCAGTTGCAGAAGCATCCTTAAGTACAGATATTGTGTTGATTTCGTTAGGGTTGATCATTGAAAAATCACGTTCAACACCGTCAACGAGAACGAGAGGGTTACTTCCATTCCAGCTCGATAAACCGCGGATATAGATATTCGCGCCGTTTGCACCAGGTTCTCCCTGTGTCTGAATTGTTAAAACCCCTGATAACTTACCTGCGATAGCGTTTGTTACTGTTGTAGCGCCAGACTGCATCAGAGTTGCGTTGCTTACCTGAGTAATAGCACCAACAACTGATTCTTTTTTCTGGGTACCGTAACCAACAACGACTACCTCGGAGATCTGAGTCATAACAGTTGCCATGGCAATATTAAGATCAGTTCCGCCTGTTGTGGTAACTTCCTGGGTTGTATAACCGATAGAAGAGAAACTAAGTGTAACCTGTCCCGCAGCTACCGGGATAGTAAATTTACCGTTTATGTCAGTTAGCTGACCGGTAGTGGTACCTTTAACCACAACTGTAACTCCGATAAGAGCTTCGCCGGTGGTTGCATCTTTTACCGTTCCTTTAACGGTATTCTGCTGAAAAGCACCCAAATCATCGGCATAGAGCGATCCGGCCGAGACAGATGTCATTGAGCATATTAGAAATAAAATGCACAATTTCGTCACAATCAATGGTTTAAGCCATTGACTGCTGACAAAATGCAATCGCTTTTCATTAATTTTTTTCATGCATGTAGGATAATTTAAAACATTAATACTTTTCCATGTAATAGGTTGATTCGTGTAGGTTAACGGATTTTGACATTATCCGGGTTTTCTCTGTTTTGGTTTCTTTTTCATGTATTGAGGGTTGGTTAGTAAATTAGTTGCCTATATATAAAAGGTATAAAGCATCGTTAGGACAACGATGAAAGCGTAGTTTAATAATTCTTTTGAAACAGTTAGCTTCAGGTCTTTAATCATTTTATAATAAAAATCTATCATAACGAAATACTCTTTCCAAAGTACAAAAACGAGTTCCGTTATGATCAGGTTCCATCAAAAAAAGCCAAAAAATGTAAAGAAAATACCAGGTTATGGGTACTTTTGATGTCAGGTTACATTAATTCGCGGTAGCAATATTAAAGATATAATAAATGAAATGCAAATTTTTGTTAAACATTTGTTAAGGAATTTTTTCAACAACAGAAAACGTGTGATATATATATAAAGGCGTAAGGCGGAAGGTGGAAGACGGAAGGTGGAAGACGGAAAACCGAAGGTTGGTTGTAACAGGAACTTAAGAAAATCAAACATCATTGCGAGGAGCCCTTCGACGAAGCAATCATTTTGGTTATATTACAATTTCAGTTTTGTCTTTTGTCTTTCCCCATTTTAACATATATTTATCCCTCTAATCCTAAAAACAAACTAACAATGAAAATACTCAACCTCAGCCTTATCCTCAGCCTCAGTTTAAGCCTTAGCGCTCAGAAACTACCGACAGGAAATCCGGCAGATTTTAAAGTAAAGACCTGCCTTCATTCGGTGAGCTATATGGGAATATGGCGCGGGCAGGCAACACTTACTGTTGATGAGTTTCTTTTAAAAGCCAAAGAACTTGGGTTCGATGGTGTGATGCTTGCAGCAAAGAAACCCCATTTGTCTTTAATTGATTATGATGAGGCGGCTCGTATTAAACTGCGCGCAAGGATAAAAGAACTGGGTCTCGAACTTGTTTGCCTTGCCGGTTATACCGATTTTACTGCGGGTGTCGATAAAGCAGGTATTCCTATGACAGAAATACAGGCAATATATGTAGGAGAACTGGCACGACTGGCACGCGACCTGGGAACAAACATGGTAAGAATATATACCGGGTATGAAAGACCCGATCTCCCATACGATAAACAATACGCTATGGTTGTGGAAGGTTTGCAGATGGCTGGGAAAATTGCTGCTAAATATGGTGTAACACTTATAATCCAGAATCATCATGATATTGCCCTGCATCACGATGCGATGAAATGGCTGCTCGATGAAGTTAATCTCCCGAATGTCAAGGCAGCTTTCGATTGCTGGTCTCCTACCCTTGAAGGATTATCAAAGGAAGAAATGAAGAAAGCAATCTATACTATGAAACCTTACCTGGTTCATACCACAACAGCTGATTATAAAGAACTTCCCAGATTCAAATATGAACACCTTCAGACAAATTACATTCCTCTGGTATCGCAAATGAGAGCTGTTCCTATCGGTGAAGGGTTTCTTGATTATAAAACTTTTATAGGCACATTAAAAGAAATAGGATATCAGGGTTACATTGCCTATGAAATGTGTGAAGTACTTGAAGGTGGCGGATCAATCGAAAATCTTGATAAAAGCGCAAAGAAGTTTCTGGAGTTTGTTAAGCAGTTCAGGTAGGCGTACGGTGAACGGCACAGGGCACAGGGCGCAGGGCACAGGGCACAGGGCACAGGGCGCAGGGCACAGGGCACAGGGCACGGGGCACAGGGCACGGGGCACGGGGCACAGGGCACGGGGCACGGGACAACAGGTGAAGAGAGTAAGTAGTAGGA
>JANXXP010000140.1 GCA_025350595.1 Bacteroidota bacterium | reverse complement strand
GGAAAAACAATCCGATAAACAACGCCGAAAGGAAGGCTACTATCTGGTTGTTGGTTATACTGCTTGCAAAAATTCCTATACTGGTGTAAGCAGCACTCATGAGTATTAAAGCCAGGTAACCGCAGATAACGCCCCCTGCATCCATATTTCCGAGTTTTGATACAGTAATTACATAAGGCAGGGTGAAAAGGAGAGCAATTACAATTAAGATAAGCGTAGCCAGATATTTACCAAGAATTACCTGCCGGTCGGTTACAGCTTTTGTCAGCAACATCTCAATTGTACCAGTATTCTTTTCTTCGGCGATTACACGCATTGTAAGAGCAGGGATAAAGAAAAACAAAGTCCAGTATGCAATTGAAAAAAATGAACGAAGACTTGCCTGTCCCACAATAAAAATGTCAGAGCCTGATATCCAGGTAAAGAAACCACTGAAGCCGAGAAAAAGAATGATTATTATGAAAGCTATGAGTGAATCAAAAAACGAGTTTAATTCCCGCGTTGTTATAATCCAAATTGTTTTCATTATGCTAAGTTTTAATTCATTGTTAAGTCTCTGAAGATATCCTCCAGCTTTGTTTCAAACGGAGTCAGTTCGGTAAGAACCCATTTATTATCGACGCAAAGTCTGAATATTTCACGTTTAACATTACTGTCATTACAATGAATGTCGAAACGGTTTAAATTACGATCTGCAAATTCCACCATTGTAACTGACCTTAGTGACTGAAGAGTTTTAAATATTTTATCCGCCTGGCCATCTTCAATTTTAACTCTGAGAATATCTGAGCCCTTAGCCTGTTTCCTCAAAGTATCCGCTGTTCCATCAGCAACAATTTTTCCTTTATTTATAATAAAAATCCTGTCGCATGTAGCTTCAACCTCTGGAAGTATATGAGTGCTTAATATAACAGTCTTCTCGCGACCCAACTCGCGGATCAGTTTCCGTATTTCCGCTATCTGATTAGGATCGAGACCCGAAGTTGGTTCGTCGAGAATTAATATTTCAGGATCATGAATTATTGCCTGCGCCAGTCCAACGCGCTGCTGGTAACCCTTTGACAACTCTCCTATTTTTTTGTGCTTTTCCCTGTTCAGCCCTGTTGTAGTTATCATCTCTGCAACACGACTTTCAATACGGCTTGTTTCAATGCCCTGAATTTTAGCACAAAAATTCAGAAAATCGATAACAGGCATATCGTGGTATAAAGGGTTCTTCTCAGATAAATATCCTATATGTTTTTTAAGCTCGTAGTAGTTATCGCTTAACGATTTGCCACCAATAAAGACTTTACCTTCATCGGCTGAAATGTAATTTGTGATAATCTTCATTGTAGTTGTTTTCCCTGCGCCATTGGGGCCAAGAAAGCCCAATATTTCGCCTGTAGCGACTTTGAGCGAAATATTGTCAACAGCCTTCTGATTACCATATCTTTTTGTAAGGTTCTCAATAACAATATCCATAATAAACATTTTTAATGAACAACTGATTGAAAAATCAGGACGAAAATAAACAAGTCGCCTCAAAAAATAAAAATGATCGTAGTTAAATATTTGTTAAATATTTCATTTAAGTAATTTTGGTATAAGATGGAGAGATTCCTCATTCATTCGCGTGACATTAAACTATTTTCACTGAAATAGAAGGTCGTATTCATTCGGAATGACAGGTAGTTTTTGTTGCGAACAGGAGGAATCTCTTATCTGATTTGTAGAAAAAACTTTAAAAAATAAAAACTATGATGATGAATCAAACAAAATCTGCTTTATATTAGTGGTAGTAAAAAAGGAGGTAAATTATGTCATTCAAATGTAATGTCGGTTTTCACTCATGGGACGGTTGCAAGTGTACAGAATGCGGTAAAATAAGAGACGCTGAACATGAGGTGTCAGCTGATTGTGGTAAATGCTCAAGGTGCGGTGAAGTTTTCAAAGATGATCAGCATGACTGGTCGAAAGATTGTGACAAATGCGCAAAATGCGGTAAGACACTTGATAATCAGCACAATTGGCTTAAAGATTGTGAGAAATGCTCCAAATGCGGTAAAATTCGCAGCAATGTGCATCTTCTGGATAATGGCGTTTGCAAAGTATGCGGACACGGCACATACCATGATGACCGTGACGGATCAATACATAGAGTAATAAAGATAGGCTCCCAGGTGATCATGGCTGAGAACTTCTCTAAAAGACCATCCAAAGGGAACTTTTGGGAATATGATGACAAAGAGGGAAATGTAATAAAGTACGGATATCTCTATGACTGGGAAGCTGCTAAATCAGTAGTGCCTGAAGGTTGGCATCTTCCTTCAAAAGCTGAATGGGAAGCCCTGTATAACTTTCTGGGCGGAGACAGCAAGAAAGTCTACGAACATCTGAAAACAGGAGGAAGCAGCGACTTTGAAAGCCTATTCGCCGGAGAACGATATTCACGAGGAGTATTTAACAGTCTCGGAGCAAGCGCTCACTACTGGAGTAGTACTTCCGAAGGGGATAATGAAGTCTGGCAATTTAAACTTGGTGTATATACTGAATCAGCAGGACTTGAAAAGGGTGATCCAAATTTTGGTTATAGTTTAAGGCTGTTTAAGGATTAAGATGTTCAAAATAACATCATAAATTTAACATCTTTTAACACTAATCTGCCAACCAACCTTCAACAAAAGACATTTTGTTTTGTTATGATTACAAGGTTTTTACAATTGTTTAAACTCTGATTAATCATTCGATTTTTAAACTATGAAGTATTTATATTTTATTGCTATTCTGATTATTACAACCGGAGCTATTTCATGCAGCCGTAAGACAGATAAATTAAAACCAAAGCAGGCTGTTGTGGTAGATGTAATAATCGCTGAAAAAGTTTCTTTTCCTTCAAACATTGAAGTAAATGGGGTTTCGCTTTCTGAGGAGATGATTGAATTGCATCCGGAAATAAGCGGACGTCTTACGTATCTGAACATACCTGATGGCGCATCAGTTTCTGCCGGAACTATTCTGGCAAAAATCAACGATGCAGATCTCCAGGCTCAGCTCGAACAGCAAAAATCACAGTTAGATCTTGCAGTCAAAACCGAGCAACGTTTAAAGAAACTTTTAAATGTAAATGGTGTAAATCAGGCTGATTATGATGCTGCATTAAGCCAGCTTAATACTACGAGCGCGAACGTTAAAGTTTTGAATGCTCAAATTGATAAAACTGTTATAAGGGCTTCATTTAACGGAAAACTCGGTCTTCGTATGGTAAGTCCGGGCGCCTACGTAACACCTCAGACCCTTTTAGGAACTCTTCAGCAATCTGATAAAATAAAAATTGATTTTACAATTCCTGAAGCATACGCAAAACTTGCAGAAGTGGGGAATACGGTATATATACAGACAAATGATTCTGAGGAAAAACTATCAGCAATAATTAGCGCTATCGAACCACAGATAAATCTCGATACAAGAAATATGAAAGTAAGGGCCAGACTTAAAACAGGAAATATAAGCCCGGGTACATTTTTAAAAATCTTGCTTGATAAAAAAGAAGAAGGAATAGTAGTTCCATCAAACGCACTGATTCCTGACGCAAGTTCAAATCAGGTAGTATTGGTAAAACATAACAAAGCAGTTTTCACAAATGTTGAGACAGGCATAAGAAATGCTGATGTTGTTGAGCTGTTAAAAGGCGTTCATGCAGGTGATACAATAATTGTCAGCGGGGTGCTTTTTGTCAGACCCAATGCTACAGTAAAAATCAGGAAGGTAAGAACACAGATAATTGAGCCCGCTCAGGATTCTAATCTGGTTGCGAAATGAATATTTCAGAACTATCACTGAAAAGACCTGTTCTGGCAACAGTTATGAGTCTGTTTATCCTCCTCTTTGGTGCGGTGGGATATTACTTCTTAGGCGTTCGTGAATACCCCGCTATCGACCCACCGGTAATTTCAGTTTCGACTTCTTACATAGGAGCCAGTGCCGATATTATAGAAAGTCAGATTACTGAACCACTCGAAAAAGCTATTAACGGGATCCCCGGAATCAGAACAATAACTTCCTCCAGTTCAGTTGGAAACAGCAATATATCTGTTGAATTTAATCTTAGCTCTGACCTCGAAACCGCTGCAAATGATGTGCGCGATAAAGTTAGTCAGGCAGTACGTACTCTACCTCAGGACATTGATGCCCCGCCTGTTGTAATTAAGGCTGATGCTAATAGTGATTTTATTATTATTATGGCGGTTCAGAGTCCAAGTAAAGGATTGATGGAACTTAGTGATTATGCTGAAAATATTCTTCAGAACAAGTTTCAGACTATTCCCGAAGTGAGCGCAGTTAATATAATTGGACAAAAGCGGCCGGCAATGAGGTTATGGGTTGACCCTGATAAACTCAATTCCTATAATATTGCCTTTAATGATATTACCAATGTTCTTGTTAAAGAAAATGTTGAAATTCCTTCAGGTAAGTTATATGGGAATAAGACTGAATTAACAATAAATACTTTAGGAAGATTAACTACTGAAAAGGATTTCAGAGATTTAATTATCCGTGAAGATGTAAATGGCATTGTCAGGTTAAGCGATGTCGCAAAAATTGAGCTTGGACCGGAACAATATGAACAGAGCTGGAGACTGAACGGAGTTAGCGCGGTTGGTATATCCATTGTGCCTCAGCCGGGAGCCAATTACATAAACATATCAAATGAGTTTAACAAACGGCTTGAAGAAGTTAAAAAATCCCAGCAGGGTGGAGATATAATCTTCACTACCCTTATAGATAATACTAATAATGTCCGTAAATCATTAACTGAGGTCAAACAGACACTGGCGATTTCTCTGGCATTGGTTATTCTGGTAATATTTTTATTTTTCAGAAGCTGGCTGATTGCAATCCGGCCGCTTATAGATATTCCGATTTCGTTGATGTCCACTTTTTTTATAATGTACCTCTTTGGCTTTTCTATTAATATCCTGACCCTTTTAGCGATTGTTCTGGCAACAGGGCTTGTGGTCGATGATGGAATTGTTGTTACTGAGAATATTTTCAGGAAATTTGAAAGAGGAATGCCAATACGAAGGGCTGCACTGGAGGGAAGTAAGGAAATCTTCTTTGTAGTACTTTCCACTTCTGTTACTCTGGCTATTGTGTTTCTACCCGTAGTGTTTCTACAGGGATTTGTTGGCAGTCTTTTCCGCGAATTTGGAATTGTGCTTGCAGGCGCTGTTCTTGTTTCAGCATTTGTATCGCTTACCATTACCCCTGTTTTAAATGTCCTTTTAAGTAAAAAGACTGCAGAACATGGATGGTTCTATATAAAGACTGAACCTTTCTTTACCGGTTTTGAGAATGGCTATAAAAATCTTTTGCACAGGTTCATTGACAAGAGATGGATAGCCTGGGTCATAGTTGTATTTTGCCTTGCAATAATATTTTTCATTGGGAGATCTTTACAGAGCGAAATTGCACCTCTTGAAGATAAGGGCCAGGTTCGTCTTCAGGTAACTGGACAGGAAGGTGCCAGTTATCCACAAATGAGCAAATCAGTACGGGAACTTGAAGACTACCTGATTGATTCTATTCCTGAGCGGGATTTTACTTTTTTCTCGGTACCCGGATTTGGAAATACAGGAGTAAATGGGGCTTCAGGAAGACTTGGAATGGTACCGCCAACTGAGAGAAACAGGAGCCAAAAAGCGATAGCTGCTGATCTTTCAGAGAAGGTAGCCCGTTTCAACGATATTCGCATATTTCCTGTTGAGGAGCAAACTATTGCAGTCGGGCTAGCCTCCCGGGG
>JANXXP010000087.1 GCA_025350595.1 Bacteroidota bacterium | reverse complement strand
GCCTATGAATCGCTGGAAGAATGTAATGGTTCTCCCCGGAATGAGCTTATTGCAATTATATCGCTTATTCGCAAGGTGAGTGGTCTTGATAAAACCCTTACTGCCTTCGACAAAACAGTTGATAAAAACTTTCAGGAATGGTTATTCAAAAAACAGGCTGGAACTACAAAGTTTAATGAGGAACAGATGCAATGGCTGAGAATGATTAAGGATTACGTTACTAACAGTTACCATATTGAAAAGGAAGATTTTGATCTAAATCCATTTAATGCTCAAGGCGGACTAGGAAAAATGTGGCAATTGTTTGGTGATAAAACTGATGATATTATTTATGAATTAAACGAAGCTTTGGCTGCATAAAAAATGAAAGATTCTCAGAAAAAAATGCTTCCGCATTCTGAAGTAAAAATCAGATTGTTAAAACTATACCTTGAGCGGTATTTGAATATACTAACCCAATCAAAATATTGTGGTGATATACATCTATATGATATTTTCTGTGGAGAGGGTATTTATGAGGACGGAGGGAAAGGCAGTCCAATTGTAATACTAGAAGCAATTAAAAATATTTATTATTCAAAGAAGTCAACCTGCGATAATTCAGAAAAATATAACTGCTTTTTTAATGATATCGAAAAATGGAAGGTTGAAAAACTTCAAAAGGAGATCACCAATCGTAAACTTCATTATACCGAGTTCGGTAAACTAAAGTATTCAATAAAAGACTATAAGGTTGTTCTTCCTGAAATTGTAAATGAAATTAAATCTCTGAAGAATCAAAAAGCTTTCATTTTTATTGATCCTTACGGTTACAAGGGCATAAAAGCGATTGACTTAAAGTCATTACTTCAGTCGAATAAATCTGAAGTACTACTATTTCTGCCAACACAATTTATGTTCAGATTTGAAACAAAAGGTACTCCAGAATGCTTAGTTGAATTTATCAGTGAACTGATTCCCTCAAAGCAATGGCCTGTTAGTGAGACTGGTATTGACTTTATTGAAAGTCTTACCGAAGCCTTTAGGACCTATCTTGGTAAAGAATATTTCGTTGATTCTTTCATTATATCAAGAGATAAAAATCAATTCTTCTGTTTGTTTTTTTTCACTAGTCATATTTATGGGTTCGATAGAATGCTGGATGCAAAATGGAAAATCGACGAGGAAGAAGGAAGGGGCTGGAGTTACCAGCAGGAGAACAACCTATTCAGCCAGATTGAAAAAAAAGCTAATACATATGAGTTTGAACGAAAACTTAAGGAATTTTTAGGTACATATAGAAATAACAGAGAACTCTATGAATTTTGTTTGCATAACGGTCATTTACCAGCACATGCCAACGAAATATTGACGAAACTTCAAAATGAGGGAATATTAAGCTCATTTAATGGCGATGGAACACCTGCAAGGAAATCTTCTTTTTATCTTAATTACAAAGATTCCCGCACAAGACCTGATAAAATAAAACTTATCCTTAAATAAATGGCATCCACAAAAATAGAATGGACAGAGAGCACCTGGAATCCAATTTCAGGATGCACCAAGATCTCAACAGGTTGTAAGTTCTGCTATGCCGAAGTTATGGCCCGTCGCCTAAAAGCAATGGGACAGGAAAAATATAAAAATGGTTTTGAACTGACCTTACACCCTGACACATTACAGGAGCCTTATTCCTGGAAGAAGGGAAAAATGATCTTTGTAAACTCAATGAGTGACCTCTTCCATAAAAATATTCCCATTGAGTATATTCAACAGATATTCAAAGTAATAAGAGAAAATCCCCAGCATGTTTTTCAGGTACTTACCAAGCGTGCTGATGTATTGAGATATTACGATTCCGAGGGATGGCTTGAGTGGCCTCATAATCTCTGGATGGGAGTTACAGTTGAGAATAGCAATTTAACTGAACGAATTGACTTATTAAGACAAACCGGGGCAAGAGTTAAATTCCTTTCCTGCGAGCCCCTTTTAAGTTCATTACCTGGTTTGAATTTGCAAGATATTGACTGGGTTATTGTTGGTGGTGAAAGCGGAAGGACTCCCAGACCAATAAAAGAAGAATGGGTAATTGATATAAAGGAACAATGCCAGACTGCAAATGTTGCATTCTACTTTAAGCAATGGGGTGGAACCAATAAAAAGAAAGCCGGTAAGATCCTTGAAGGCAAAATTTTCAATCAAATGCCTGAATCTATTTAATTTTTATTGATGGCAAAAAATATCAGTATCCCAAAGCATTGGAAACTTGTAAGAGTTGGAGAATATGTAATTTCTGTTAAAGGAAAAAAACC
>JANXXP010000013.1 GCA_025350595.1 Bacteroidota bacterium | reverse complement strand
TGAATACAAATCTATTCTGATATCATTAATTGTTGAACCTTTCAGCATTACCATCCGATTTATACGCATAAGATAAGCGACAGGGTTTATCAGATTGAAATCCTGAGCCCACATCGGCATACTTTCTGCAGGTGTAAAGATCCCGCTCATAAGCATAAAGATCATCATGGTAAAGAAAGCTATGAACATATACTGTTGCTGTGTCCCTGAGAAAGTTGATATGAAAAGAGCCAATCCCAGTACTGCAATAAGAAAAATTGCCCCTCCAAGAAACATGGTCAGAATACTTCCGGCAAATGGGATGTCAAATGCCAGTTTCCCAATAATCAAGCCTAAAGCAAGATCAACCAGCCCTATTAACCAGAAGGGCGCCATTTTTGCAATGATAAAGTGATATTTTCTGACCGGAGTAACGTTAATCTGTTCTATGGTTCCAATCTCTTTTTCCCGAACCATATTTAATCCCGCAAGTAACAGGCCAATAGCGGTAACCAGGATTACAAGTATTCCCGGGAGCATGTAAAATTTGTAGTTTAACAATTCATTATACCAGTATCTGTTCGTAACCTGGATCTGGGGAATAGGAATCACAGGAGTTGTATTTATGTTTTCTGTGATAATATCCATATTGTAATCCCGAATAACTCCATTGAGATAAGCCCATGAAAGTTGAGCAGTTGAGGCATTTATGGCGTCTATGCTTGCAAGCAGTTTACCAGGCTTTCCATTTCCGATATCTTTCCCGAAACCTAATGGGATATTAAGAATTACAGTGCATTTATTACCATGAAGCAAATCGTTAGCTTCATTTTCAGAAAAAGTTGAATAATTTACTTTAAAAAACTTTGAACCCTCCAGCTTGCTGATTAAGCCCCTCGATTCCGGAGTCATATCCTTATCAATAACAGCGAGCTTAATATTCTTAATCTCGAAAGTTACAGCCGGTACCAATAACAGCATCTGAACTATCGGGACAGCAAAAATCGCTTTTGAAATAAACTTATTCCGGAAAATCTGGATAAATTCTTTTCGTATCAGGTATAGTATGGTTCTCATGTTTATATCGTCTATATATTGGTGCATGATGCACGACTATCGAATCAGTGAAAATTTAATAGGATTTCCCGTGTGTCGTGTGTCGTTTTTCCTTCGCCGCATTATTCCAGCCTTATCTTAAATTTCTTCACGCTTATTCCTATAAAAACCAATGTCATAATTATCAGGATAAGAGTTTCTTTCCAGATATATGTTATTCCGGTTCCCTTTATCATTATGTTTTTAATTATTGTTATAAAATATCTGGGCGGTAATATCATACTTACATAATCATAAATTTTGGGCATGTTTTCTATGGGGAAGATAAATCCCGATAAAAGAATTGTCGGAAGCATGAGCCCAATCAGAGAGATAAATATAGCCTGTTGCATGTTCTTCGATACTGTTGAGATTAAAATCCCGAGAGATAGGCTCATTAATATATACAGCATACATTCAGCCAGGAGAAGGATAAGACTCCCTTTCACAGGCAGTCCAAACACCAGCCACGACAGTGCCAGGATAACCAGGATATTGATAAAAGAGAGGATGAAATAAGGTATTACTTTCCCAAGTATTATCTGAATTGGCCGAAGTGGTGAAACTAACAGAACTTCTATAGTTCCGAACTCTTTTTCACGTGTGATTGTAACAGATGTCATCAGGGCACAAATTATTATAAGAATAAGCGTAATCACTCCTGGTACAAACATATAGTGGCTCTTCAGATTCGGGTTATAAAACATCTTGACCTCAGGGGTTATTCTTATTGAATTACTTAAAGACGGTCTTGCAAAATCCATAGTAAAATCATTGACAATAGCCATTGTATAATTTGTTACCAGGGTTGCAGTGTTGGGTTCAGAACCATCAGCAATGATACTGAGAGAAGCTTTCCCTTCTCTTACCAGTCTTTTGCCAAAATCTTCCTGAAATATTATTACTGCTTTTGTTTTTCCTTTTTTAAAAACCTTGTCTATGTCGTTGTAATTCAGAAGAGTTTCTGTTTTTTTGAAAAATCCTGATGAGATTATTTTGTCGGTTAATTTCAATGTAATTTCATCATGTGATAAATCAAGTATTGCAACACTGGCATTTTTAATATCAGTGCTTACTGCATAGCCGAATATAAGGATTTGTGCAGCTGGTATCCCAAATAAGATAAATAGCGTCCGATAATCCCTGAAGATATGCAGGAACTCTTTCTTTACAAACCCCAGAAATCGTTTCATAAATTAATTTTTTTCAGGTCTTGCGATCTTAATAAACACCTCCTCAACAGTAGCTGCATCATATTGCTTTTTAAGATTATCAGGGGTATCAAGAGCGACTATCTTCCCGTCACTCATTATCGAAATCCGATCGCAATATTCAGCTTCATCCATGTAATGTGTTGTTACAAATACAGTTATTCCCCTTTCTGCAGTTTCATAAATCATCTCCCAGAATTGTCTTCGGGTGATTGGATCTACACCTCCTGTCGGTTCATCGAGAAAAACAATTTATGGAATGAAGAAAATACTGATAAAGGAAAGAACGCATGAACTTCTTGAGAAACTTCATTTCGAGGAATATGAAAACAGGTTGATTTCTGATCTGCCTCTCGGATTAAGACAAAAACTTGCCTTTTCTGTTGCTATTCTCCATGAGCC
>JANXXP010000005.1 GCA_025350595.1 Bacteroidota bacterium | reverse complement strand
CATGCAACAATAAAAGTGGAACGGAAAACTCACTTGCATGTTCGAGAGTCCAGTGAGTAACATTTAGCCTAATTTTGCCAAAACCAAATGACATCTTATTATGTACAAGTGGGTCGTTGTTGTATAATTTCCCGATTTCCCTATAATGATCGGTCCGCCAAAAGCCGGAAGAACAATGCTGGCTAAAAGATTACCAACTATCTTTATTTAATAATAAATTATGAATATTCAAATGGAATGTGAAATTCATCTGTTTGATCAACTTGCTGAATATCAAATTTTCTCCTTGAAAGTGCATTAAAGTATGCATCCGGTGTAGCCCATGTTTTTTAAGTTGTTTAGGCTGATTAATTTTCAGCCAAAAATTCACAGATGAATAACGAGACAAAAATCCTGGAGCTGATCAAAAGACAAAAAGAGACAGGGCTTAACATCAGTGCCTTCTGTTCCAACGAAGGCATTCCCAAGAGTTCGTTCTACTATTGGCGGAAAAAGCTCAGCAAGGAACCAGAGAATCGCTTTATCCCATTACTGGTAAATTCCACACATGTACCAATGACCAGACCTGCAAAAAGCTGCAACCGGGAACAGAATGCTCATACCTCAGGCGATGATTTTCTTTTGGAGCTGGTCTACCCAAGCGGCACCAGGCTCAGGATAAAAGGTGATCCTGACCTGGACCATCTTCGTTCACTTGTTTGCCTACTGGATTAAGGCCATGTTCCATCTTCACGCCTCACTGCAGTATTATCTATATCCTCTTCCGGTAGATATGCGAAAAAGTTTTTACACTCTTAGTGGTGTTGTAAATTCATACATGAACCAGAATGTCCGCGATGGCGGGGTATTCATTTTCATGAACCGACACCAGAATGTGATGAAGATCCTTCACATGGAATACGCAGGTCTTGTAATTTACCATAAGAGATTGGAATCAGGCCGGTTTAAGCTTCCGGTTTTTGATGAAAATACCGCTTCGATAACTATAAACTGGCAGGATTTAATGACTATGGTTCAAAGTGTAAAAATAAGGAGTTTAAAACCATGCAAAATTGTTAATAAAAATCTGTTATTCAGTTAGTTATTAACAACATATCAGTTGGTTTCTACGGTTTGTTTTGTTATATTTGACACGGACAAAAGAAACAGGAACTGTGGAAAATAAAGCTGATAAAGACACCTTAATAGAGGCCCTTCTTCTGGAGCGCGATGAGCTTTATCAGGAGCTTTCCAAATTAAGACAATCCAGTGGAGGTTCCCTGGGGCATTATGAGACCATTATAAAGGATAAGGATAACAAGATCATGCGATTAGGTAGTACTGTAAATCAGCTTGATAACAAGATCAAAGATCTTGGTGATAAAGTCCTAAACTTTGAAGATAAGATCAAGCAATTAACAGATCAGCTTGCCTGGTACCGCCGCAAGTTCTGGAAGTCAAGTAGCGAGAAGTTCATCCCACAGGATCCCGCCCAGCGAAAGCTCGATTTTGACGGCCTTGATATACTGCCCCAGGAGGAAGAGCTGGTAAAGGAAGCAGCGAAAGAGATCATTACCTACGAGCGTAAAAAGCCGGAAAGAGCTAAAAAACAGCCTGTTCGCCTGCCCCTTCCAGCACACCTGCGTCGTGAGGAACAGATAATTGAACCCGAAGGCATTGATGAGAACTGGACCAGGATCGGTGAAGAGGTTACAGAAATACTTGAGCATAAACCCGGTGAGCTCTATGTACGTCGTATCATACGCCCTAAGTATGCTATGAAAAAGGAGTTCCAGCTATTGCAGGAGGCCAGCGGTGCAGAACCACAGGCTAAGGTTATAAAGGTAGCACAGCTGCCTCTGTTACCTCTTCCGCGCAGCAATGCGGGGCCAAGTCTGCTGGCAGAACTCTGGATGGGCAAGTATTACTATCATCTTCCTTTTCACAGGCAGATTGGTATCTTTAAGCTTGTGGGTATATCGCTCCCGGCGTCAACTGTAAATGACTGGTTTGCAGGAAGCAGCGATTTATTACGAGCATTATATTACCGTCTGAGAGAGATTGTTCTGCAATCGGACTATATACAAGTTGATGAAAGTACGGTACCGGTGATAAACGATGAGAAGAAGCGGGCAGTGAAAGCCTATTTGTGGGTGGTGCGCTCGGTAATAGATAAACTGTTATTCTTTCACTATGACAAAGGATCACGGGCCCAAAGGGTGGTAATAGAGTTGCTTAAGGATTTCCAGGGAGCTGTACAGACAGACGGTTATGATGCTTATTCGATTTACGAGAATAAGAAAGGAGTATTGCTTTTAGGTTGCTGGGCACATGCGAGGCGGAAATATTCCGAGGCCCTGAAGGAGGATAAATCGGGGGCAGAATATGGTCTTGAACAAATAGGTCTCATCTATGGTGTTGAAGCCATGGCTGACGACCAAAACCTGAGCTATGAGCAGAGGGCAGAACTTCGCGGCAGACTCGCTTATCCCATATTGTGTGCCTTTGAAAAGTGGATTGTTGCTTACATGCCGAAGGTTCTGCCCAGAGGAAGAATGTACAAGGCTTTGACCTATACCTACGCACTGTTCCAACGTTTGACAAGGTATCACCTTGATGGCCGTTACCGGATAGATAACAACCTGATTGAGAATGATATCAGGCCTTTGGCCGTTGGAAGGAAAGGGTACCTGTTTTGCGGTAATCACGATGCAGCCGAAAATGCTGCAGTTATGTACTCGCTACTGGGCTGCTGCAAGGCTGCCGGAGTCAATCCAAGAGAGTGGCTCACCGATGTGCTGACCAGGATACCCGAATACAACCAGGATTACAGTAAGGATCTTGCAGAACTGCTTCCACATAATTGGGAGGCTTCCAAAAATCACCAGAAAATTCCAACGGAATCCGGAATAAGTTAGAAATTCCTGTAATAACTTAACCAATTACAACTTTTTCTAAAAGATTTCAAAGAACATTGAAATTCCAACTCGAATTTTAAAGTCCCGGAAAATAGCCGATATAATTCAGCCAGTCAATATGTACACGCCCGAATGCTTACTTAGAATATTATTAATCTCGGCAATTGCATTTTCCAGTTTTCTGTACAGGTGGACATTTCACACTTCCGTATGAGCAATAAACACAGCAGTCACCTTTCTTAGGCTTGATAACTCTCCCACAATTTGTGCATGTATAATAGAACTGGCACGAATCTGTTGGCATGGTCTCTTCTTTCC
>JANXXP010000345.1 GCA_025350595.1 Bacteroidota bacterium | reverse complement strand
AAAGTAGCTGAGTCTGTAAATCGCATCCAACAGATTTTTGTTTTTTAATTGGAGTCCATTAATTGTAGTTATCTTTCTTGTAGAAAAGAGTTGTCCGCCAAAAGCATTGATCTTGTCTCCATTTGGGAAAGAATATCCATCCGATATCAGTTTGAAAGTGATTTTAAGACCTTCCCACAGATCCTTTTCTTCGTCATGACTATAACTACCCTTCTCAGCCATCTCACGCAAAGCACCAATACTATATGTCCGGGCATAGATTGTATTGCGCACAGGCAACCAACCTTTCTGCTCGGCAAACATTAGAAACAGGAACCTGTAAATAATATTAAGAATCTCAGCATAATAAGCTTTTACCTTACCATTCTGGAATTCATCAGGATTAAGGCTTTCTGCAAAACCATTCCCAAGGATTTCTATTGCTTCTACTACCTGATCACGAAGATGGTTCCCGACTTTAACCCCAGTTTCACGTGATTTTTTATGAAAACTTTCAAGCAGACAATTATCTTCAACCTCAATTGCATTTCCTTCATCATCATATTCAACTTCCCGGTTACCGGTAAATTGATTCTCCATGCGCGAACGATGCAGAATACGATAAAGTACTCTGAATTGCTCTGTACTGCCGGTCTCGAAAATACCTTCCAGATCAAACTCAAGAAATCCCTTTGTTATTGAATGATAGAAATCCCGAAGTATCCTTATTTTTTTCCCATTTGTCAGGATAGCCCATTGATGACTGGTAGTATTAAGAAATTGCTGAATACAATCCTGAGGACTTTTGATAGGATGGGTACGGCTGGTTTTATCCCTGGAATCAAAATCCTGTGATGAATGGATAATATGTATAACAGGTGCATAATTGCTATCCCAGCCTTTATAGGGAATCTGGTAGTCAATACCAGAGCTGCTTTTCACATTAGAAGACACAAAAACAGGACTATATCCAAGTTTCTCCAGAAGGAAAATGATCCATCTCCTTCGCAATGTTGCAGTATCAAGTTTGTTTTCAATGATTTGAACCCGAACCTCCTCCCACCTGATCCGTAACTCCTCAAACGAGACAGCTATGATTTCATCTACTTTCTTTACTCCGGTACCAAAACTTTTGTCTTTTACATAATCAGCTTTGGTTTCTCCGGCCAGAGCCAGGCAGAAATCTTCAGTTATTATATTACCGCTTGATTTAATAAAACTTAATGCCATGGTACCAGTTAATTAAGCGGTTGAATTATGGTAACAGTGAGAAGATCATAACCGGCATCTTCAATATGAATTATATCATCGAGCCAGGAAGGCTGATCGGTATTCCTGCTCTCTACAAGTATCTTTTTATAGAGTTCCTGTCGCTCATCAATTAGGATTAACCTCCGTTCAAGGATTTTATTCCTTACAATCTGATCAAGTCTGTTAAATGAAAGCGCTTCCCTTATAGATTCTGCATGTTCAGGTTGTGAAAGAGCCTGAGTTGTCTGTGCAGGATGGAAAACAGTATTTTGAATAACCTTCCCCGTATAACTATCTATTGAAATCGTCATTAGTTCCTCAATAACCCGTTTTTCTTTTAGTCCTGCCGTAAAACGGATTAGAAAATTGTACAAATAAATAACTGTTTCAGTATCTAAGGAATAGAAATATGCATTTCTCCCATAAAAGCCACCATTAGTAAAGAACTCTGCTTTAACCAGGTCTATCAGTTTCCTCACAACGGGATGGCCTGCATCAAGAATAATAGCATCGGGATGGGTCAGAGCGATCTCAGGATCAAAGGTTACTTTTTTTAATGTGTCTCCAAATCTTTGTAACAGTAATCTTGGATTCCTGAGTTGAATCTCAAAAAATCCGGCACCAGTATCAATCATTGCTGAATCAAACCTGGATAGTCCTGATTTAACAAAAATCTGAACCTCCTCCTGCGATCCGACAATCCTTTTTGTCTCTGCTATACGTTTATCAATCTCAGGCAATTCAATATCAAGGCTGCTATAAAAAGTCTCTTCCACAATCTTTTTCTTACGTTTCAGATCTTCTTCAGGAGAGGAAAATGATTGCCTTACAGCCCTTTTTGTCTGATCAATACCAACCGAATTAAAGAGGTTTGGAGCATCCGGATCAAATCCCTTTTTACGATTTCTGTTTCTGGAAGAGGCTTGTGATATAACATTTTTTAGATACTCCTCGTCTCCAAAAAATGCAGCTGCATAATCACGATCAATTTCAATTGTACGTTGTTTCTCCAAAAGAAGATCGAGAATTTCCTTATCAAGCGATTTGTCAATTACCAAAGTTCTTATACAAACAGTTTCTTTCTTTTGTCCTATCCTGTCAACGCGTCCATTACGTTGCTCAAGCCGGTTTGGATTCCAGGGTAATTCATAATGTACAACATTAGATGCCAGACGTTGCAGGTTCAGACCCTCAGAAATGACATCAGTCGCTATCAGGATTGCTTTCTTTGCCCGGTCGAACTTACCGAAGATCTCAGTACGGGCATTTAGGCTCATTTTTCCATGCATTACCAGAGTCTCAAATTCTTTTGAATTGCAGTTTTTTTCCAGATAATCAAGAGTGTCTTTATACTTAGTGAAGATGATTATTTTGGGATCTTTTAAAAGCAATTCCGGAATGATTTCATTTTTAAGCTCCTGCAATTTCTCATCATCATGAGGGGTAATAGATTTTGCAAATACAGCTATTTTCCTGATCTCATTTATCTCATCCTTTGAGAGTGCCTCAAAATCTAATCTTAAAGAAACCTCTTCTTCTGATATCCGATCATCGTCAAAGAAAAGATCATGAACATAATTTTCCAGATTAGTTTCGTCTTCCCCGTTCTGATCATCTACAGATTTCTCAATAACTGAGATTCTGTTTTCCAATGATCTCAAAACAGCATAGGGTGAACTAATTGCACGTTTCTGTAAATGGATAGCAACCCAATTAGCAATATTTCTTGTTTTGTAAGCATTATCTTTACTATTGGCAGTTAGGATATAATCACCATAGCGTTCAACAGCCTCAAGTAATTGAAGGTGTTTACCTGATGGTTTAGGATTAATTATGACCTCTTTCTGATCCCGCTTTGGAAATGGGGATTTTTTCCCCTGTTTTTCATACCACGCTTCAAGTTTATGCCGGTTGCGTTGTATAACGTTAAACCGTGCCTTTGACTTATCAAAAGTAATTTCCCCATTTTTATGACGGGTAACTATTTCCGGATTTATCATTTCAAGTATACTCGCAAAGGAATCTGTATATCCATTATGTGGAGTAGCTGTCAGGAACAGCACGTTTTTAATCTTGCTACTCAGGTCGCGAACCAACTCGTATCTTTTTTGTTGTTTTGTAGATTTGGCGCTTGTATGAGGACAGGCACAAATATGAATCTCATCAACCAGTATCAGGTCCCATGCTTGCTCTGAAATCTGCTGTTTTATATCGGGTGATTTTGCATAATCAAGAGAAGCAATAACAAATTGAAAGTATTGCCAGGGGTTTGCACCGGCAGGAAGATCTTTTTCAAATTCCTTTCGGGTGAAAGAATCTATAATTGTAGCTTTAATATGAAAAAAGTAATCAAGAGCCTCTTTCCACTGCTGTTTAAGGTTTGCAGGAGTGAGAAACAGTACTCTTTTCACTTTTCCACGTTGAATAAGCTCGGAAATTATAAGTCCGGCTTCAATTGTTTTTCCAAGCCCGACATCATCGCCTATTAACATGCGGCAATCAGGTCTTTCAAGGGCTAATACCAAAGGCATCATCTGATAGTTATATGGCACCACAGAAGAACGATGCAGACTTAAAAACGGAGCGGAACCATGAATAAGGTCAAACTGGTAAGCTCTCAGCAATAGCCGCTGAGCGGAGAGGTCTCCCGGAAGATCAGGATTTATATCTTCGAACCGTTGTTCAGTAATCATTTCAACATCTGCCAGGAATGTTCGTTTATCAGATGAATCACCTGTAATTGGTGTTGCTACAACCTCAATACCATTATATTCATCAACACGCCAGAGGCGATTGCGCATGTTAATTATTAAGCCAGGTTTAATTTGTGTCTTGCTCATTTTTGATTAATCAGTCTTCTTTCAAAAATTCGTATCCATAGATTCACTGAAAATAACAATTCAAGATTTATGACTAATTAAGTTTCCATATTTCAAGTGACTTTTCGTAAAGGAATTCGGCCCTGTTAGTTATTTCACTCTCGTTCCAAATCTCTATGTTCAAATAAGGAGCCAATGTTTCGAGTCCCGCTGAATAGTGTATAAGCCCATCTTTGTTAGCTCTCCCATGTTTCTTAATCGGCCAGTTGGAATCTCTGATTGAAGCATTTAATGATTGTGTTATTATTGCTAGATTTCCCAACGTTAAAAGCTTTCTATTCCGAAGGTTAATTTCCTCAATAGTAGTTAATTGATTCCAATTATTTTCCCATTTTTTTGGCATCAGATGCTCGAGACTATATTTATTTATCCCTAACAATTGAGTTGCCTGCAATTTTCTATTCCTGATTTTCGATTCCAAAAGATAGATTATTCCTGCAGCCTGTTTATTTATAAGTATAGCATTATCAAACCCGTTTTTAATATCCAGGTTGGCTGGTATATAGTTAACCTTATCTGAACGTAAAGTAAGATATTCCACTAATTGATCCCTGGTCAATATTAAGTTCGATATAAGTCTGTCTGTAAATAATTGATTATAATTCTTTGTGTTTGCATGTGCAATCATTCTGCGCATTAGATAAGATTCTATAAACTCAAAGAGTTCATTGTGTTTAATAAGGTCCGGGACATTTTTTAAAATGAATAAAATGTAAGGAATCAAGGTTGTTGTCTCCAACCCGAAAATAATAGCGTTAATTCTTTCAATTCCAAATTCAGCAGGAAGCTCTCTATCTATAATATCATAATCAAAATTATTCTTGAAAATTAATGCATATTCCTTTATCTCAGCTAATAACTCCCTTTTATTAAGATTATATGTTTTTATCAGGTTTTTATAAGATTCAAAAAGTGTCTCAACTTTTGAATATTCAATTTTATCTTCTGTCTTAACTTTTAAATTTCTATCCTGTATTTTAATCTGCAGATAAGAATAAAAGTACAAGTCAATGAAGGTTCGTTTTAGTCGGCCGGTTGTAATTTCTCTATCCCAATAATTTTTTGTTTCATCATCCTTCTCGAAAACATTTTTCCAGAATTCATTATAAGATGATAATTCATCCCGCTTGAAAAAGTAGTTTTTTAGAAGTTCAGCCGTTGTCAATCGTACACCTAAGGAGTTAATTGTATCGAAGATCTGCTGTTCATCTTCATTCACATCCAAATCAATTCCCACGAAGAGGATCTTCGCAAGAATATTTGAAATGTTAAGCTTTTGAGGATCAATTTTTTCTCTGAAATAAGCATATGCTTTAACTATGTTATCAGTATCGTATAACTCAATCAATTCACCAAGCGAGAGAACTTTGTTAAAACTGGTAATGTCGTTATGATTATGTAGCAATGCCAAGTTCCCATTCATGAGCTTGAAGATCCGATCAAAAACATTTATTTGATCATTTTTCAAGCACAACACTTTGAAAAAAATATTTAAAGTTGTTAATCTTTGTTGACCATCTATAATAGTTCTGATATCTCCTACGTCATGTCCAGCACTAGTAGCCTGCTGCTTGAGAATTAAAGACCCTAAAAAATAAGGTTTGGCAGAAATACTGACAGATTCCATATCCTCAAGCAGTCTCTCCCATTGGTCTTCGCCCCAGACATATGAACGTTGAAAAAAAGGGATCTCTAATATCCGGTTCCCATTGAAAATATCGTTTATTGTTCGTTTCCCTGCATCCATAATATTTTTCTTTTAATAAATGATCCTAACTAATTAATTTTAAGTAGATTTGATTAACAATATAAACACAATGGAATTGATAAATTTACATTAATTAAATTTAAGTATGAAACAGACAGCAGAATAATTTGACTCATTACATCAAAACAAATTTAAGTAAAATCTGACTATCCACTATTTATAATGAAAAATACCCCCGCTTTAATAATCTCAAAAACAATAATGCGCTATCTCCAACCTCCAGAAGACAAAAAATTCTGGAAGGCGGCAACTGCTTTAAAAAACCCGGTACCAGACGCCCTCTTTGAAACTATATCGCACTTTTTTGAGCTTGAAAGAATGCGGATTTCTCCGTTATTGAAAGGCGATGAGCTCCTGTATAAATACATAATAGAAAATAAAAATGTACAAGAGGTCTTCCCTATCAATAATCTCATCCAGGAATATGAAAAGGAATGGTTCACTCCTGATGATAACGATTTCTACAATCGTGTAATTTATGAGAAGGAGAATAGAAAACTGAGGGAGGAAAACGATCAGTTAAAAATAGACCTTGAAGAAGCTAAAAAAGCAGAAAAGAATTTAATCAATAATGATTATCAAAGAATCAGGCAGTTGGGGATTGGTGGATATGGCAGAGTTTACCTTGTCAGACATAGAATTTCATCAGCATATCTTGCCATTAAGCAATTAATAGTAAAAGATTCAACCAGGCAAGAGGACATCCTGAGGGAGATACAAGCCCTGGCACCTCTGAATCATCAAAATGTCATAAACTATAAAACAAGTTTTAAAGTTGAAGATGAACTTTATCTTGTAATGGAGCATTGTGCAGGCGGCTCTTTGGCAGATAAATTGAAGAACCATGGGAATCTGCATGAAAACGAGTTAGTGAATCTCTTCCTTATTTTGACTAAAGCGTTTTCATACCTACACCAGAAACGGATTGTCCATCATGACATTAAACCTTCAAATTTACTTTTCACAGACGCTGGGGAAATTAAAATAAGCGATTTTGGTGCAATAAACACAAATACTGGCACTGCACCATACTATGCTCCAGAACTTTATGTGTCTGATTCTTATATTACCGATCCCAGAATTGATGTTTTCGCATTAGGCGTCACCTTACTTGAATGCTCTCTTGGGTATAATCCATTTACAACTAAAACCCTTCAAGAAAGACTGGTAATGTTAAGACAGGCTGATTTACCTACAAATAATTTACCACTATGGTTACAAGATATCATCTTTAAGTCAATCAATTACAATGTAGATATGAGGTTTCAGACAATGCTGGAATTTCATGAAGCCATGATAAATAAAAATATTCCAAAATTTTTAACCAGAAATCTTATAAAAAAAGAAGCTGAAGCGAAAAGATTAAATGGTTTTGTTCGTTGGAAAAAATGGAGTAAGGCAAAGCAATTCATAATAAATCAATCCGATGGACCTGAAAATGAAACAAACTTAAATTTTTTAATTAATGCAGGTAATTATTTTCTGCAAACACATCAGTTACAGAAGGCCAGACAGTCATTTGAAAAGGCGATTGGGATAAATTCACATGCCAATATTGAAAAACAGATCGCAGAAGTTTATTTGCAGGCAGGAGAGATCTCAAAAGCCGCCGCTATTTTAACAAACTATATTAATCGAAATTTTAACGATCTCGAAGCTCATAATCAGTTACTTCATGTATATTTTCTAAGCCAAAGCTGGGAGTTGGGTCTGGAACAGTCTGAACTTGTATTAAAGATCGCACCTAACGAAAATATATTTATCAGCAATCACCTGTTGTTTGGCTTGCTGGTTAACGAAAGCTCATTTATAAACAGCCTGAATGATGAGACACCTTGTTTTGCCAGATACAATTTAGAAGTAGTAAAGAATAACAAACCATCTTCCTGGTCAAGAAGAGAGCATCCATTTTTATATTCAAAATTACTTTTTCAGGAGTATAAATTCCGGAATATTGAAAAAAGCCAGAATACCATTGAGTTTACTTTTTTAGGAAAAGTCTATCACTCAGACTTACCTATCATATCATTTGGTCGTCAGGAATACGATTATAATACATATCCTATCTTTCCAGGTACTCCTGTTAGCAGAAGGCATTTTGTAATTATTAATATGAAAAACAATGTTTGGTTATATAACCTCGAAAGCGGAAACATTATGGCTGATGATATGGTTGTGAATAAGAAATCATTTTTATTAGGTCTGAAGCGTATCAACTTTGGAGGATATTCTATCGAGTTAAAATCCGACAAACAGATTTTATTATAACCCAAAAGCATCATACTTCTGCATTTCTTTTACTTAAGGATTCCAAAGCTTCATTTATTATTGAAGGAGAAACACCCTCTCAAAACCGCGCAGTTAAATGGGGCAAAGCAATCGGTCAGGCTGGTAGTAAGCCTCTGACAATGGAGGAGTTACTCCGTCTTCAGCAGATAGTAATTGAAAACAGTCGCTTTGTAAAAATGGGTTTACGGATCCAGGGAGGTTTTGAAGGAGAACATGATCGGACTACCGGGGAACCAATTCCTGAACATATTTCAGCACGATGGCAGGACCTGGAAACATTATTGTCGGGATTAATAGAGACCACATCAATCCTTGAAAATGCACAATTTCATCCGGTATTAAGCGCGGCCGAAATTGCCTTGGCTTTGTATTCATCCACCCGTTTGTAGATGGTAATGGAAGGATCCATCGTTATTTAATTCATCATTTGCTTTCTAAAATGAAATATACTCCCCAGGGAATAATTTTCCCTGTATCGGCCGCGATATTGGAACAAATCGATGATTATCGAAAAGTCCTCGAAGCTCACTCACAGCCACTTCTTGATTTTATTGAATGGGAGAAAACATCTGAGAATAATGTTGAAGTACTTAATAACACGTTAGATTATTATCGCTACTTTGATGCAACAGTTCAGGCTGAGTTCCTTTTTGAATGCATTGATTATACAATAAATAAAATCATTCCTCAGGAAATTGATTACCTGCAAAAATATGATGTAATGAAAGCCTGGCTTGACGACAAATTCGAAATGCCAGATAGGATGGTAGCTATATTAATTCGATTTCTTGAACAAAACAAGGGGACCATGTCAAGAAGTGCACAAGAAAAAGAATTTAAAGATCTAACCACTCTTGAAGTTCATGAAATTGAAAAACAATACAAAATGAATTTCGAAGACTAATCAACAGTAGCTAATAACGAATTTTCTTTCTAATAATTCTATCTTTTATCATCTGAACGACGGAATCTTTGATCTTAATTTCCGTTTTCAAAAATTAATCCTTGCTTTTAAATCAAGATATTTTAAAATAACCTTTTTCTGCTCATCTGTGATTTTGGACCTGATTTGCATACTATCGATAGTTAATCTCCATTGGGCTTTCGAATACCTTTCCGGTAAATAGAGACT
>JANXXP010000327.1 GCA_025350595.1 Bacteroidota bacterium | reverse complement strand
AAAAAAATCAAGTAAAAAGATAAAAGTAAATAGATAATATCATGAAAAAGAAAACATTAATAATTACTTCAGCAGTTGCAGTTATAGTGATTGCAGCCATTGTGGCGCTTAAGCCCTTTTCAAAAAAGGAAGCAGTTGTTGCATTCGATACTGTAAAGGTTGAAAAAGGCAACATTACAAGTACTGTCACGGCCACCGGTACCATTGAGGCTATTAAAACAGTTAATGTTGGAACTCAGGTATCAGGGATTCTCCAGCACGTATACGTTGATTTTAACGATAACGTCAAACAGGGTCAGTTGTTGGCCAGACTTGATGAAACATCTCTTCAGGCTCAACTCGATCAAAGCCAGGCTGCTGTGAACCAGGCACAGGCACAATTAACCTATCAGGAAGCCACCTTCAACAGGTTGAAAGTACTTAAAGACAAAGAATTGATTGCCCAGGGAGATTATGACCAGGCACTTTACAATTTCGAAAATTCAAAGGGATCATTGGCCAATGCGAAATTTGCTTTAGCCAGGGCAAAAGTAAATCTCGACTATGCAACAATCACTTCACCGATTGACGGAGTTGTACTTAACCGTGCTGTAGAAGAAGGTCAGACTGTAGCTGCCAGCTTTAATACCCCTACTTTGTTTACAATAGTTAATGACCTGACAAAAATGGAGGTACAGACAAGTGTGGATGAGACTGATATTGGTAAAGTACAAAAGGATCAGCGAGTTGAATTTACTGTTGATGCTTATACAGATATGAAATTTGAAGGCACAGTTTCGGAGGTGAGGTTACAACCTGTAACTACCAATAATGTTGTTACTTATGTAGTAATAATAAGTGCACCTAATCCGGAGAAAAAACTTATGCCGGGGATGACTGCCAGTGCTACAATTTATGTTGAAGAAAAGGTAAATACCCTGTTATTGACGGGTAGAGCAGTTCGTTTTACTCCCGACAAGGCTTACTTAATGAAAATGTTTTCAAAAATGCAGGCAAGTGGTTCTATGCCTAAGATGCCTGCAGGTGTCCCACCTGCTACAGGCACCACGCCACAGAACATGCCGGCGGGGCAGAATAATGCAACAATGCCCTCAGGAAGTATGGCATTCGGAGCAGCTGACACTGATCCAAAAACAAAAACTGTATGGGTAAAGGATGATAAAATGGGGCTTCGTCCTAATGTTATTAAAATTGGAATTGATAATGGAACTAATGTTGAGATATTATCGGGCTTGAAGGAGGGAGATGAAGTAGTAACATCAGTAGGAAGTTCTGACAGTAAAGCCACTGCGAAGAAGGCAAATAATGGTCCTCCGGGTGGCTTCCCCTTCTAAGAAATAAGCATAAATATTACTTAATGAATAAGTGAAATGAATAATAATATCATAGAAATAAACGGCCTCAGAAAAGATTATCACATTGGTGAGGTTACCGTACATGCTCTACGGGGAGTCGATCTTAAGATCAAAGAAGGTGAGTTCGTTGCGATAATGGGAGCCAGCGGTTCGGGAAAATCAACTATGCTGAATATTCTTGGATGCCTCGACACTCCTACTGCTGGTGATTATCTGCTCGATGGTATTAATGTCAATACTATGAACAAAGATGCACTTGCAAAATTCAGGAACAAAAAACTGGGATTTGTTTTTCAATCTTATAATCTTTTAGCCCGGACGACAGCTCTGGAGAATGTGGAACTACCACTTTTTTATAATTCAAAGGTCAGGTCAAAGGAACGTAAAGAATCCGCCATAATGGCACTTGAAGCAGTTGGATTATCTGATCGTATGCATCACATGCCTAACCAGTTATCTGGAGGGCAACAGCAAAGAGTTGCAATTGCCCGATCGCTGGTAAATAACCCCGTGCTGATTCTTGCTGATGAACCTACCGGAAATCTGGACACCCGTACTTCATTTGAAATAATGGAATTATTCCAAAACCTGAATGATAAAGGGAGAACAATTGTATATGTCACTCATGAACCGGATATAGCAAAATTCGGAACACGCAATGTATTGTTTCGTGACGGAAAAATTCAGCGTGAAAGCCTTGTAACTGACAGGTTAAATGCAAGGGAAATCCTTGAAACATTGCCTGTTGAAAACATCGAAGAATTCGACAAATAAAACTATTTCGAAAATGAACTATTCAAATTTATTTAGAATCGCAATACGGGCGCTGATCAGAAACAAGATGAGAGCCTTTCTGACAATGCTTGGGATAATCATAGGTGTGGCATCGGTTATTGCCATGCTTGCAATAGGGGAAGGATCAAAACAAAAAATCAGGGGTGAGATCTCTTCAATGGGAACTAATATGGTAATGGTAATGCCTAATATGCAGCGACGTGGAGGGGTAAGTCTTGGAGCTTCAAACTCGATGGCACTAAAGTACACTGATGTCATTGCTTTAAGAAATGAAGCAACTTCTCTTGCAGAAGTTTCACCTGAGGTGAGAGCAAACGGACAGGTTATTTATGGTAATCAGAATACCCAGACAACAATGTACGGGGTCAGTGAAGAATATCTCTCAATTAAAAAGCTTGAGATTTTAAGCGGCAGGTTTTTTAACTCCAATGAAATAAAGAGTATGTCGAAAGCATGTATTCTGGGACAAACAGTTGTCGAAAATCTCTTTGGGGCAGGAGCTGATCCTGTGGGTCTTACCATACGTGTGAAAAAACTTCCATTTCTGATTATTGGTGTTCTTAAAGATAAGGGGGAAAGTGGTATGGGGCAGGATCAGGATGATCTCATTCTCGCACCTTATACGACTGTTCAGCGTAGACTGGCAGCTATCGATTATATAAACGGTATTTATGCGTCTGCTATCAGTGAGGAAAAGAGTCCGGAAGCTATTAAAGAAACTGAAGAAGTTTTGAGGAGAACACATAAGTTAAAAGAATCTGCTGAAAATGATTTCAGAGTAATGTCACAATCAGAGCTGCTAAAAACTGTTTCATCCATAACTGATATCCTCACTTATCTTCTTGGAGCCATTGCAGGCATTTCTTTACTTGTCGGAGGAATTGGTATAATGAATATTATGCTGGTATCTGTTACTGAACGTACCCGCGAAATAGGACTAAGAATGTCGGTAGGCGGAAGAGGAAAAGATATCATGAAGCAGTTCCTTGCAGAATCTATCATTCTCAGCATTCTGGGAGGATTATTGGGTGTTCTTTTCGGTTATCTCCTTGCCAGATTAGCCGGATCACTAATGTCAAGTCATGCGATTGTCAAAACACAGGCTGTTGTACTTGCTTTTATTGTTTGTTTCATTATTGGTGTATTCTTCGGATGGTATCCTGCCCGAAAAGCTGCCAATCTGAATCCTATAGATGCTCTCAGGTATGAATGATAATAAAAGTAAGGTGAATTATAGTGGTTAAAGGAGGGATTGAGTGATTTTTGTTATACTTTTATCTTAATGAAAAACTTATTTACAGGGAAAAAAATTACAATATTCCTCCATCTTTTTCATGGGCTATATTACTTGGACTTCCTGTCTACTTCGTAAAGAGATGGGACATAGGAAAGGACTTTGTATGGCTGTATTATACAGGTAACCTTATTAACGGTATTATTTTCTATACAAACTACCTGGTTCTGGTTCCAAAGTACTTTTTTGAGAGAAAGAAACACAGGTATTATATTTCCGTAGTTTTTCTCCTGGCATTCCTGTATCTTGTTTCAGAAGGTTCCAATGAACTGATTTTTAAATATGTTCCGGGAAAAGATAAACAGGATGAGACAACTATAATAAAGGGAGATAAGCAGGGTCATCCAAAACCAGAAGATGGCTTCGGTCCTCCCCCGTTCCGTCAGTTTCACTTCTTTAATTATCTCTTCAGCTCTTCATTCTTAATTTTCTTTTCACTTGGACTGAAGGCACTGGAACGCCATTCACAGACAGAGAAGCTACAGAAGGAGCTTGAAAAAGAGAAGCTTAACTCAGAACTCGCTTTCCTGAAAAACCAGATAAGTCCGCATTTTTTCTTTAACACACTTAACAATATCTATTCACTCATTGGAATTAATGCCGATGACTCACAGAAAGCAGTTTTGAAACTTTCGAAACTGATGCGGTACCTCCTGTACGAATCGGAACATGGTAACACGCTTCTCAGCAATGAAATAGATTTTATGAATAACTATATCGACCTGATGAAACTCAGGATGAGTGAGAAAATAAATCTTAATGTCACTTTTCCCGACAAATATGATGACATCAGTATCCCTCCGCTCCTTTTCATCCCTTTCATCGAGAACGCTTTCAAACATGGAATAAGCTACAGGGAAAGATCATTTATAGAGATTGGACTCAAAACCGATACATCGGGACTGATTTTCACCTGCAGAAATAGTCTTTTTAAAACAAGGGAAGATAAACCTGATGAGCATTCGGGAATAGGCCTTGAAAATGTCAGTAAAAGACTAAACCTGCTTTTCCCCGGCAAACATGAGCTGAAAACAGAGATAAATGATTCAGCTTTTGAAGTATATCTGATGATAAACTTTGCCTGATGATAAACGTAATAGCCATTGATGACGAACCACTTGCATTACAGCTTGTTACGGGCTATATTGATAAAACACCAGGACTAAAACTTATCGGGAAATTCGACAATCCGATTGATGCTTCTGAGTTTCTGGCTGAGACAAGTGCAGATCTTATTTTTATTGATATACAAATGCCTGATCTCTCTGGTATTGAGTTCACCAGGCTTCTGGAAAAAGGTCCAAAAGTTATTTTTACAACTGCTTTTGAAAAATATGCACTGGAAGGTTACAAACTTGATATTGTCGATTATCTACTGAAACCATTCAGCTACGAAGAGTTTCTAATTGCAGTTCATAAAGTTCAGAAGTTATTGCAGCTTGAAAAAAAAGTTCCTGTAAACGTTGATGTCAATAATGAATTCCTATTTCTGAAATCTGATTACAAAATTAAAAGGCTTAATTTTAATGACATACTATATATTGAAGGACTTAAAGACTATGTTAAGGTTTATATTCATAACGTACCTAAACCAATTCTCTCCCTTACGTCCTTAAAACTGCTGGAATCAAAACTTCCTGAAATGAGATTTATGAGAGTACATCGTTCATTTATTGTAAATCTTGAAAAAATTGATACTATTGAACGGAGCAGAATTGTATTTGGAAAGGAATATATCCCCGTAAGCGATCAATACAAGGAGAAATTTCAGGAATTTCTGGATAAGAATTTTCTGTAAGAGACACCTGCTGTCGGCAACCAAAACGTGTCCTTTTCTCCTTTTTTTGCCCCCCTGCTCCCCTGAATGGGGGCAAAAAGCAAAAGATGAATACTGGCAGGGAGGCAAAAACAAATGGGAATAAAGGCAGTTGGGCAAAAAAGGAATGGAAAAGTGGCAGTGGAGCTGCTTCAATTTACTTTGAGTTTATACCACTTGATTGCATTTTTACTGTAAATCTTTCTGACTACTTCTTTAGGTAGTTGAAGTCCGTTAAATTTACCCCGGAACTTATCTGAAGTCATCTCCTCATTTGATGTGAAATATTTCCAGTCATCAAGCCAGGTTTCATGTATATTTCTGGCAAGTCCGGCTCCGTTTTTTGTTCCGTTGTCTGCAAGATCGGTTCCATATAACAGCCTGTCCTGATATTTAATGCAGAAATCGCGTACCCGTTCACGATCCTTTGATGATTGATATTGCAGATGGCATATACGAGCAGACATATCAACTGCCATATTAGGAAACTTATCGAGTCTTTTCGCAAGCTCATCTACATTCCATTCAAGACTGCCCAAATGGCAGCCAATGAAAATCAGATCCGGATGCAATTCAAGAAGATGGTCTCTTGCATTTATCTGATCTTCATATGATGGATATTCAGGATGAAGGAACATATGATACTGCGGATTCTGTGCAAAATAACTACTGTCACTGCTTACCGTCATTTCGTTCAGAGGGAGCCAGCAATTACGTGGCTCACCAAGATGACCTGTAATAGGAAGGTTTTTACTTACAATAAAATCTATTACCGGTTTTAATTCTGGATCATCGATCATAATGAACTTCCCTTTTCTGTCTCTCTCAGTCATTCCAATATTCTTCCAGAATTTAACAGAGATTGCACCTCCTGAAATTGCATTGTCAAGCTGAGCCATAACTTTTTTACTCCAGGTTTCTGATCCCCAGCCAGTTGTATCGAAATAGAATGTAGGTCCGTAGAAAACCTTCCCGGGATATTTTTTTACTGAATTGACTTCCCATGCAAGCTGCTGATTAACTGCTGCTGAATCGGAATGATCAACACCAAGTGTTATCAGCATAAAATTATCCTTGATTGCCTGATCTTCGAAAAAACCTTTATCGCTGTTCAGATGAACATGAGAATCTACTTTTTTTACCGAATGAAAGTCTTCTGTAGTATAATATTGATTCTGACATGCAGTTAAAGCCAATGCCGCAATAATGAGAATTGAGATTAGGATCTTCATAGTTATTGTGTTAATGATAAAGAATAAATATAGACAAAAAAAAAGGAAGACCACAAAATTTTAAATTTTCGTGATCTTCCCTGAACAAGTTTAAAACTCTTAGCTGAGCTTCTATTTTTTATTTGGCATTATTACATAATCTGCATTATTGAGGAAGTCCGCACTTTTAGCGCAGCTTGTAAACTCGTCGAAGTGATATTTTTCAACTTCAACAACACCGTATTTCATTCCGGATGTTTTTGCAGCAGCCCATATAGCTTTATAATCCATTTTCCCTGTAGACCCTAACTCGTAACCTTCAGCAATATGCCATAGTTCAAATCGACCTGGATATTTATTGAAATACTTAACCGGATCAGCACCACCGTCGACCATGTGTCCAAGGTCCATCTCGAACATTACTTTCTTTGGATCGGTATTCGTAAGCATAAAATCATAAATGATCTGACCTTCAAGTTTAGTTGAAAATTCAGCATCGTGATTATGATATCCAAATCTTATACCTTTTGCATTGCACTTCTCTCCGATTGCATTAAAATAGTCACAATATTTCTTTAGCACTTCCAGATTCTTGTAGGCATCACCTCCCATAAAAGGCTGTACAAGGAACTTTGCTCCTGCTTTAACATGAGTATCAATACAAACATCCCACCATGCCATAGTTTTATTCCAATCGGCTTCAGAAGGTAGCGCTTGTCCAACATGTGCACTAAGAACCGTCAAACCATTTTTCTTGCATAGATGCTTAAAAGCAACAGGATCCATACCATAAATCTTTCCATTACCATAACTTGCCGGCTCAACAAATTTGTAACCCATTTTACTCACTTTGGCAAGAGCGGCGGGTACATTTTTATTAATAGAATCACGAATCGAATACAATTGCAATCCTATGTATTTCTGAGGTGTGGATTTAAAGGAGTAAATAGTGGAAAACAGAATACCTGTTAATGCCACTACCACAATCATTGAAATAAAACTTCTTTTTTTCATCTGGATTAAATTTTAAATTTTGTCCAAGATACAAATTAATCTTATAGCCATATTATGTTCTAAAACAGTGACAGGAAGAAAGAAGAATATTTGAAATTCGAAAATCATAACACTGCAGCAGCGCTGCAGAACCTGCCTGTCAGCAGGCAGGTATTTGTAATAACAATAATATTTTAAAATTTAAGGTGCTGCGCACCTGGATATTTCTTCCGGATTTCAATATTATTGCTTTAACTTTGAATAAAGGAATAAGCAATGATCTCCGGAAAAAATATTTCACGTTTTTTAATCTGTATCACACTAGCTATAAGTGGCTTAATATCTTATCCTGCAATTACTTATTCCCAAACGATACAGACTTATGATTCGATAAATTTAAAATCACAAATTACTTCACCCTCTGGTCAAAATAAGATCTCTCTTCAGGAACAATCATCAAATTTTTACAAAACTGACAGCATATTCTCTTTTCGTTCTCCAAAAGGATATGTTCCATCTCTCCTTTTCAACTTAGGTGAAGATGTAAAAGCTCCTTCTCATTATAATACAAAACAATGCTTAATTGCAGGTGCGGCAGTTGGAATTACTACAGCTCTTATTATTGCTGACGAAGATATTGACGAGTGGGCCCGAACCCTTAAAGAAAAACATAACTGGATAAATAAAACATCACCTGTTGTAACTCAGTTTGGAGGTAGAGTTGGTATTTATTCTCTTATAGCAACAGGTTTGATAAGCGCTGCATTTAAAAATGAGAAGGGCGTACAGACAAGTCTGCTTGCTTCCCAGGCAGTTATTAACTCAGGCATCACCGGATATATCATAAAAAACATCACTGGCCGAGAGAGACCAAAAGCCGCATATATATATAGTCAGCAGGACGGAGGAAAATGGAATGGACCTTTTGGCAGATATACTCAGACTTTGCCATACAAGAGATCGGGATTTGCATTTGATGCATTCCCTTCCGGTCATACTGCCACAGCATTCTCAATTGCCACAGTATTTGCAACGCAATATAAAGATATAAAAGGTGTTCCATTTTTTTGCTATACTGCAGCAACTGCTGTAGGTATATCGCGATTGACAGAACATGAACACTGGGCCTCAGATGTATTCGCAGGAGCATTATTAGGATATCTTTCCGGGAAGCAGGTTGTCAGACATTTTAATAAATTACATCAAAGCTCATTTACCGGCATTCAGTCAAAACCAAAGAGCAAAACTGAACTGAGCTTTTTTCAGGATGAAAATCAACTGGGATTATTGGTAAAATGGTAAGCGGGAAAAACTATATTTTGATTTTTTGCATTTGGAATTATTCTGCGTGCATATAGTTATTATACTTCCGACTATATTGAATGGACATTGGGATACAGATTCCATCTAAAACATAAATGAAATAACAATGAAAAAAAATCTTAATCTGATTATTTACGGTTCGGCAATATTTGCAGGATTAACAATCATTTCAACGACAGTCAAATCACAGACTAAAGCAGTTAAACAGGAATATATTTTCGTTGACGCTAAACAGAGAATTTCAGCCAATGGAGTTGTCACTTATAAGGAATATGAACCTTTTAAAACGCGCACAGTCAGTTTACTGGCCGGATATGACCCTTCAGAAAAACCTTCTGAATTAAGTAAGTACGGGGGATTGAAAAATAAAAAAACCAAGGCAACCGGTTTCTTTTATGTTAAAAAGATGGGTGACCGTTGGTGGGGTGTTGATCCTGATGGCTGTCTCTATATTAATGTTGCGCTCAATAGCATCACTATGGGTAATTCTGAACGCAATAAACAGGCAATAAAGGAAAAATTCGGATCGCCCGAAAAATGGGCCACAGAAACAATCAGAATGTTACAGAAAAATGGTTTCAATTGTGCCGGTTCGTGGACTGACTACAAATCAATTATCGAAGCAAATAAATCTTTTGAGAAACCTTTTGCATATACGATCAACTGGAATTTCATGAGCAGCTATGGAAAGGAACGGGGCGGAACCTATCAGCAACCCGGACATACGGGTTATCCTAAAGATGCCATATTTGTGTTCGATCCTGAGTTTGAAACTTTCTGCGACCGTCACGCCAAACAACTTCTTGCAACAAAGGATGACCCCAACCTTTTCGGCCATTTTTCAGATAATGAGATGCCTTTCAAACTTAAATCACTCGATAACTATCTTGCGCTTCCTGATAACGATCCGGGACACAAGGCTGCATCGGATTGGATGGAAAAACAGGGAATCTCAAAAGATCAGATAACAGATAAATACCGGGAAGCTTTTATGGCAGTTGTTGCAGACAGGTACTTTTCGGTTGTATCAAAAGCAATAAAAAAATACGACCCTAATCACATGTACATTGGCGCACGTTTCTACAGTGATGAAAAAAATCACCAGGAGTTTATGAAAACAGCAGGAAAATATCTTGACCTCGTTTCCAACAACTATTACGGTAAATGGACTCCTGATTCTACCGATATGTCGAACTGGACAAAGTGGTCGGGAAAACCTTTCATTATAACTGAATATTATACAAAAGGTGAAGACTCTGGAATGCCTAATCAAAGCGGAGCAGGATGGATAGTAAGAACACAGCGCGACCGTGGTCTTTTTTATCAGAACTATAATCTTGCATTGCTTGAATCGAAAAACTGTGTCGGATGGCACTATTTCAAATACCAGGATAATGACCCGACAGCAAAAGGGCAGGATCCTTCAAATATTGATGCAAATAAGGGGATAGTTAATAATCTTTACGAGGTATGGACACCTATGGTTGATTTGATGAAAGAGCTTAATATCAGTGTTTACTCAATTATTAACTATTTCGATAAATAAAATAAAATGGGACATAAAAAACCAGAAATCAATTAAGCAATCCCTAAGTTGTGTAACAAAAAAATGATTTAGTAACAATATCAAGAATTAAATTCAAATCTATGAAATTAGTATATGCAGGAGTAACTTTTATTCTGATTATTACAAACAGTATATTCAGTTTGTCAGGACAGAAACCGATAAGCCAGATGTCATGGAAATCAGTTGCAACTGGAATGCCAGATGAATGGTATGGCTCAGAAGAATCAATAAAGGTTGCCGAAAATGTCCTCCTGTACCAGCGTGATGTCGGAGGATGGCCAAAGAATACTCCCTTTCACAAACAGCTCAGTATAGCTGAAAAGGCTAAGATCAACGATGAAAAAGGAAACAATGATGCCATCTTCGATAACGATGCAACTACCACCGAGATGAAGTTTATGGCCAGGATGTATAATAAAACCAAAACTGAAGCCTACAAAACCTCATTTATGGATGGGCTGAATTTTGTTTTGGTGGCACAATATGAAAATGGCGGATGGCCAATGTTTTTCCCTCTGAGAAAAGGATATTATACCCATATTACTTATAATGACAATGCTATCGTTAATATTATGGTAATGCTTCGCGATATTTATAATAAGGAACCGCTTTACCAGTTCATTGCTACCGACGAGGTGACTTCACGAGCAAAAAAAACATTCGATAAGGGAATTGACTGCATACTTAAAACCCAGATAATTGTAAAAGGGAAACCGACAGTCTGGTGTGCTCAACATGATGAAAACACATTGCTTCCAGCCAAGGCCCGATCTTACGAACTTCCGTCATTTAGTGGTGCGGAATCGGTAGGGATAGTCAATCTGTTAATGGGAATTCCTGATCCTTCGCCTGCAATTATTAAATCAGTCAATTGTGCTATGGAATGGCTTGACAATCATAGACTAAAAAACACAAAATGGGAAAGTTTCACAAACAAGGATGGATTGAGGGACCGTAAGATCGTAACTGATCCCAAAGCAGGTGATATGTGGGCAAGGTTTTATGACCTTGATACTGAACTGCCTTTCGTAAGCGACCGTGACGGGATTAAGAAAAATTCTCTGGAAGAAATAGGTTATGAAAGGAGAAACGGCTATAGCTGGTATACTGAGGCTCCACTGGAAGCCTTTAGCAAATATCCGGCATGGAGAGCAAAATGGGTGAAATGACAGATTTCTATTTGGGCTAAAGCCCGTTTCATCTTAGACTTTAGTCCAAAAACTTATTGGAGCGACTTCAGCACCTTCCAGATCGCATCAGCACCCTGAACCGCTGTTTCAGGCATTTTACCATCTTTGCCGAATACCAGCATTGTTTCATATTTTTCTATTGTACATTTCGATTCGTCGACCTTCCCGGATTTATCCTGCACTGCTTTAATATTCAATCCCAGGTGACGAGCCATGAAATCATACAGAGCCAGACGTTTTGTTATACCGTAGTTATGTTCCTCATTTTCAATATGGACATTTTCAACGTTTTCTGGTTTTCCGTAAAGTCCATATACTTTTTTCAGATATGGAAATTCTATAGCCGGAACAGTCGAGGTCCAGTCGCTTGTTTCTGAAACAACCAGCATTGGACGTGGTGATGCCATAGCCGCAATCTCTGCATTATTTGTACCAAGATCAGTACAGGAATGAATCGGTAGTCCGCTTTCGCACGGACAACCACCAAAGAAAGATGCAGATACCATAACTACTGGAACACTTACGGATATTCTTTCATCGATTGCTGTTACAATGAAGGATTGCGTACCTCCTCCTGAAGCAGCCGTTACTCCAATTCTGTTTGGATCAACGTAAGGCAAAGAAGTAAGAAAATCCAGTACTCTGATACTGTTTAATGTTTGCATTGTAAGAGCCAGTCCTGTTTTATGATCCTCCTTCTTTGTCTGCAATAGAGATTCTCCCCACGCGAACATATCATAACTGAAAACAACTGCACCCATTCTTGCCAGGGTTGCACAACGGTATTGCTGGTCGGGACGATATCTGCCATATAAATTCATATCATCACTCGGGAAATGACCGTGAGGGCAGAGCACTGCAGCAAACTGGCCCTTCCCTTTCAAAGGACGATAAAGTGATCCGCATAAATAAACACCCGGCATTGTTTCAATTGCGACGTTTTCGACAGTGTAACCATCCATTGTTCTTTTTGGAGTAAAAATAGGGTTGAGAGGAGTTTTCTTCGGTATGGGAGAAAGACGCATTTGCTCCAGAAAGCATTTTCTGAGTGCCACTTTACGTATCTCCCAGTCAGCAACTGTCGGGTAACTTGCAAGAAGTTTATCAAGATGTCTTTTACCTTCTTCAGCCGGTTTGCGGTAGTATTCAAATTTTGCGATAATATATACCTTATCGTTTTTCTTCTGAAAAACCATATCAGCAGGTCCAAGAACGCTGGTTAAAGTAGCCTCAATATCAGTTCTGTAGCGCCATGTTGAATAGTTAACATCAATACCTTTGACATTTTTATCTTCATATTCCAGTTTGATATTGTATTTCTTTTCAATATCAACAAGAACTTCTTTAAGTGGCTTTTTATAGACATCCTGTGGTAGCTGTCCTGAAGAAATTCTGACAGCACCTATCATGATAAAAAGAACCATTATTTTAAGTTTCATATAAAATAGATTAATTTTTGATAACCGGTTTTTCAAATTCTTCTTTCATTTTGTAGGGGAGCTCACATACTTTATCTCCGTTCTTATTTGAGAAATAAAGATGAGACTCTGATAATTTATCTGCATCGCCGTCAGCACGAAGGTTCTGGGATTCAGATTTTATACTTATTCCAAAAAGAAATACTGATAACAATACAATGGATATCTTATTCATTTTAATAATGTTATAAATTGCTACTTTAAGAAAACCGGAAACACTTCATCCTCTCATATTTTTGCCCCCCGGCCCTCAATTCTTCCTATATTTTTTTACCCCACCTGGCCCCCTAAAGAGGGGGTAATACTCACTTAATCAGTGAGTATTGTGTATTTGATATGTTGCAAATTTTCAGCTAAATGTCAATGTGTTTTACTATAATATTATTAAATATCAGTGAATTAACCCCCCTTTAGGGGAGCAGGGGGCTATTTTGGGCAGGACAGAGATTTATTCTGATATAAACTTCAAAAGCGGAATCAAAATTGGCTGACCTTTTTCTGCAATGTATGCGGTGCTTGTAATCTTCTGCTTATCCCCTTCCCTGCTCTGCTCGCTTACAGAATTAATATGAATATAAGGATTCATTTTACTTATAAAGATTAACGCCCTGTCTTTTGCATCCTGAGAAAAACCAGGAAATTGAGGATAAACCACTGCAATCAGATCCAGAAGCTCACTTTTCTTCGTGAATATTACTCCTTTAAGAGTTGCGGTAACTGTAGCTTCCTGATAAATAACCACTGTCCCTCCTGAAGGGATCCAGTTAAGCCAGTTCATTTCTTCTCCTGCATTCTTTTCTGATCCTAGCTTTATTATTGAGTTGGCATAATATTTCTTCAATCCTTCCTTGAAAAGAGGTGGAAGTTTTGTAGCATTAATATATCCTGAAATAAGACGACATTTATTGTAATGATCAACACTGAAATTATAATCGTCGGCAATAAGCTTGCCATTGCTGTTTAGCAGCTGAGATGCAAACAGATCGATAAGAGCTTTAAATTCGATGGTTGTTGTATCTGTAGAAGGATTGTTTTTAATAATATATTCCCTGATATTCCTTGAAAATCCTTTTTTATCTGATGGAGTAAAGTTTAATTCTGCGTATGTCAGTTTTATTTCAGTTGGAACTTCATCAAGTATATTTGATTTAAGCTCGATTCTGTCGACCGGATTTCGATTATCATCTGAAAGAACAGGCTCATTAATGATTGAATTATCCACTATAATTTCTTCAGCTGGAATATCAATTGATCCAGATGTGAGACCACTCGCCGACACGGCAATATGAATTTTCCCTGATTTTCCTGTCGATCTGATGACGTTTGATACCGGCATATCCATGTACCATACGCCTTCCATCTGATGATGTTTATTAATATCCGACTCATAGCTGGATGGACCGACAAGCGTTGCTGGTCCGCTTACTGTCCATTTTATTGTATTATTAGCGCCATAAACATGGGTTCCTTTTGAATCAACTATATCTGCTGTAATTATGGCAACTGAAGAACGGTCTGCCGGCATTCTCAGTTGTGAACAGCTGAGAACTATCTTTGCAGGCTCTTCTGACATAACAACCTGTGAAGCAATTGTTTTTCCATTTTTTGTCGCCACAACGTTTAATGTCCCTTTCTCAATTGTTATATCCTTAAAAGTTACACTATGAAAATTCGATGCATCGGGTATCTGAAAACCTTTGCTCACTCCATTGACCTTAAGCTCAACCTTCTCACAGTTGGAATTTACAACAATATCCTTCTTTTGCCCAAGATATTGTGATCTCCAGAAATGAGGCTGGATAAATGCCATAGGTTTATCATAATATGTTGCCTGCCAGAAATAATATGCATATTTAGGAACTCTGTAAACATCAACATACCCTTTCGGGTTAACATGCAGAAGCGGTGAATTAAGATATTCCCTGTCGGCGCCATGATCTTCATAGATCCATGTACAAAGATTTCCTGTTCCAAATTTTCCACTGGCCTTTAGCATATTCTGTTGAAATTCTTCTGTTCCGCAATGCTGCGCGTCTGCCGGTTCCATGTCTTTCACATCCTTATTGTACCATCCCCTGATAGTGCATCTCAAAAGGTTCTCTATTGAAAGATTCTCATCTGTATGTTTTACGAAAGCTCCCGCTGAGCCATCAGATACTTTACGTGCAGTAAGAATCCTTGTTGTATCCTCAGCTATAGCAAATTTAGAGTCAACAGCATGATTTGTCTCATTTCCCATGCTCCACAACATAATACTCGGGTGGTTCCTGTCGCGCCGTATCATCTCTTTCATCTGCTGTTCCTGCACCTCTATCGCAAATTCCTGATTCTTAATGCTTGGAGATTCTTCATCGATTACAATACCATACTTATCTGCCAGATCGTATACAAGTTTATCATTTGGATAATGAGCAGTTCTCATAAAGTTATATTTCAGGTTTTCTGCAATATCAAGATAATCCAAAGCTGTTATCCACTTTGGAATTGCATCTCCGAGCCAGGGATACTCCTGATGCCGGTTTCCTCCATGAATAATCATTTTCGCTCCATTTACATAGAGGAAGTTCTCTTTATAATCCCAATGGAACCATCTGAAACCCAGCGGGCTTGTATAGGTATCAACAACCTGTTTTGTATCAATTACCTCTGAAGAGACCTTATACATATATGGGTTCTCATTCGACCATAAATGAGGGTTTTTAACAGGTTTGAAGGTTTGATCGAATTTAAACAGCTGACCTGGATTTATCTCATTTTCAGTTTTAATAACCTGAACTTGTTTCCCTGATGCATCGATGATTGCAGTTTGTAATAGGACGGTCTTCTTTTCGGTATAATCATTTTTTACCCAGGTCTGTACCCTCACAGTACCCTCTTTATTGGATACCTGGGGGGTAGTGACAAAAGTTCCTCCTTCATGGCTTGCAGAGCCTTGCATGGGGATATAGAGTTTATTTTTCAATGCAATTGTCACATCCCGATAGATACCACCATAGACATTAAAATTACCTGCCGCCATTGGTGGAATTTTAAATTGATCTCTCTGCCTGTTATTTACCGCAACAGCCAGAACATTATCCTCTCCGGGTTTAATGTATTGGGTTATATCAAAATCAAATGAACCATAACCGCCTTTATGATCCCCAAGATACTTGCCATTTATCCATACCTTGCAATACTTCTGCACACCTTCGAATTCAATAAAAACTTTTCTGTCAGAATAATCTTTGCTTATTGAGAAATGCTTACGATACCATCCCCATCCTATCCACCAGTATGGATTATCATTTTCTGAGGCATTCCTGATAAAAGGGTGGAGTTCCCCTGTAGTTTCATAGGTGCTCCATGTGTGCGGCAAACTTATTGCGGACCATTTTGAATCATTATACTTTTGTCCCTCATATCCTTTATCTGCCGATTCACCCGGAAAATAGTTAAATGTCCATTGCGAGTTGATAATCTTTTCAATCCTTGGACTATTCTTATTTTCTAATGATTTCTTCTGAGCATTCGCAGCAGACAGGAAAAATACTGCAAAAATTATAATAGTGATTATTCTCATAGTCAGAATATTATAAAATTGAAAATAGTAAGTACAAGATAATAAATTTTCGGGAGATACAAGATCAATTAAATCCCTAATCTCAAAGAACTCACCCCTGCCCTCATAGCCGTCAACCTAAGGAGTCTGATAAAGATATTACAGGGAGGATCAACATAGACAAACGTATTGTAATATGGGAGTTAAGTTCGTTCATATTAGTTTCCCCACGCCAGGGCGGGGCAGGCTCTCCCTTTTAAACAATCTTTATTTACATCTTTCTAATCCGTATTTTGGCTTTGCCGAGCTCACCGCATTTAGTTCTTCTGTCTCCCAAATACTCACCCCCGGCCCCTCTCTACTTCGTAAAGAGGGGAGATCTCCATACCCAAATTCGAATATAAAGGGAAAGAAAATTGTGTATTTTTACGAAAACATTGCTCAATGGAAAAGCCTAAACATCTTGATTTCGAGGTTGTAAAAAAGAGAGCCCGTGAACTTAGGAGTAAAGCTACACCTTCAGAGGCGCTTCTGTGGAAAGAGTTAAGAAACAGGAAAATTTGTGGTTATAAATTCCTTCGTCAGCATCCTATTGTTTATAATCCTTATGGCTCCGGTGTAAAATATTTTGTTGCAGATTTTTATTGTGATAGTAAGAAAACAGTAATTGAACTTGATGGTTCAGTTCATGAAAACAGTTTAGAATATGATCATTTCAGAGATTCAGAAATGGTTAATTTAGGTCTTCATATCCTAAGAATAAAAAATGAAGAACTACTTGATAAAGAAGCTCTCCTTAAAAAAATCAAAACCTATTTAAATTCCATCAATTAGAGAATTAAGATCACGTCCGCTCCCCTCTTTACGCAGTAGAGAGGGGCCGGGGGTGAGTTTATCAAGACCATTATGTAGGCGGGGGACTGTAAAGATGTGTATTAAGATTAGCCTTTTGAACGAGAGCTTGCCACGCCATGTCGGGGGGATACTTATTCAATCTCTGTATTTCAATTTTACACTTAAATTGACCCTACAGAGCTAACGGGAATTAAACAGCGGCTCAGTAAATGGATTAACAAAAAAACACCGCCCCTTACGGAGCGGTGCATTTATGCATTAAAAGAAGTGTGTTACTTCGTATAATGTGCCGGATTCTCATCCTGCCACTCATTAACACCATCGCGAATCCTGTTGCGGAATACTAAGGTGTCAGTGCAATGGTAAGTAAATCCTCCCACACCTGGAACAGTATAGGTATACTTCAGGAAAATCTTCCTGTCCTGAAGTTTTTTGGCTTTGTTATATGTGGCAACGCCATCAGCAACATAAGGATAAGTTGACCCCGTAGCTGCACTTATATAAACCTTGTCATTTTTTAAAACGAATTTCAACTCAGTTTTAGCTGTGGTCTGATTAAAGTACCCATTGCCGGTAAGTGTGCATGGACCAACAGTTGTAAGTGTCCATATTTTTGACGCGATGTCATTCACAGCATAACGGTAAATCATTGTTGTATCAGTTTTACCGGGACGATTAACCAAAGCTGCACCACCGTGCCAGTAGTTACCGAACAGCATGTTCTCGAACCTGAAACCAACCAGATTGGTTTTCTTCAGGTAAGGAATTGAATCGGCATCTGCTGCAGTAATTCGGAAAGGCATTACATAAGTAGAATACATCGTTTTTAAAGAATCGTTAAGGAAATTAGTTGAATCAGGTCTGATTACAACAGTTCCTGAATACCAGCCCTTCTTGATCACCATAGTCGTTGAATCACTTATGGTATAATAACTTAAAGGCATCTGTACTAAAGCTACAACAGGAGTTGCAGGATTCTTTATATAAGGCTGAGAAGCAGCTTTCATGGCTGTAAGTCTCGCAGCTGTGATCATTGAATTATCAAGACTATAAGTCACGTTTCTGTCTCTTGTGTTTGCTCTGACTCCACCTAAAGCAGCGCCAACTTCTACTTTCATTCCCTCACCTACCACAAAGGTACGGACATCCGTCTGGTAAGGGAAATATATGGCTGTATAGGTGAAATCATTTATATAACCGTCATAGCATGAAACTAATGCTATTGAAAGAATTATAAAAGCTAATAACTTTTTCATATTTATCTCTGTTTAAGTGTTAGTTCCATGAAGGCCACCCCTCATTCTGAATAAGTTTGTTCATCCTTAAGATCTCGCTGTAAGGAATTGGATTCCATGGTGAAGGAAATGCACGATTCTCAACAAGATAATTCAGATTGTAGGTATAGGTAACAGGTGTTCCGGCAACCTGAACTATATATGCTCCATGAACAGGTTGATTTAACATTGTCTGCCAGGTAGCATCGGTACTCCATCTGCGGAGATCGTAAAATCTGATTCCCTCGAAGCAGGTTTCAATCCTTCGCTCATTTCTCACTAATGCATCAAACGCAGCTGTTCCGGCAGCGGCTTGTGCTGCAAGGTAAGCATCAGGTGCAGCAGGAACTATAGTTCCGAGACCGGCAAGGTTATCATAAGTTTTTCTTCCACGCAGGTACTGAATAGCTGTTCTTGCTGACATTCCGTATTTTGTTGCATCAAGTGGTCCTACAACCTGGTTTGCTGCTTCTGCAAATGTGAGTAACATGTGCGCCCAGCGAACTATAAACTTAGAATGGGTAACTGATGAAGGTGAAGCATCCGTAGGGTTCCATCCCATGAAAACGAACTTCTTGATGTAGTAATTGGTACGGTTATTATCTGATTTAGTACCGGCAGCATCCTTACCAACAGTTGGACCTTCATTCCAGTTTTCGAAAGTGTACATATTGACACCTGTGTTGTTCTTCTTAGCTATAGCTGTGTTATAGAAAATACTGCTATAGAATCTTGGATCACGGTTTACATATGGTTTGGTAGGATCATAACCGCTGGTTGGATCTGTAATAGGTTTGCCATTTGCCATTGGAAAGGCATCTACCAGTTCCTGGGTAGCTCCAACAGAAGCTGTCCCCTGGAAGCCACCTGGATAATATAACTTCTCCATGGTCAGGTTGCTTGTATTCCAACGTGTACCAAAAACAATTTCAGGTGAATTTGGGTTTGTAAATACAACACCAGTGGTCGGGCTGAAGCTGTTACCGAGAGGGGTAGTAACGTCTTTTATCATTTTGAAATCCATTACTTTTTTTGCATTCGAAGCAGCGCTGTCCCAACGGGCAATATCATTTGATGGATTAAACCTCGGGCTCGCCCAGGTAAGATACAACTCAGCTTTAATTGCTCTGGTTGTGATTCCATCCAGCCTGTTCCAGTATTTACCACCCGCGTAACCGAGATCAACTGCTGCAACAAGATAATCACGGTGAGCAATTGGCAGATATTTGTATGCTGAGTCACAATCAGCAATGATCTGCTTAACACAATTATCATATGTGTCACGTGGTATATTCACAACATCAGTAGCATTATAGATATCGGTAACAATCGGGAAACCAAGCATGTTGCCATCGGTACCTTTTCCACCGAATCTCTGCAGAAGATCCCATTCGAAAAATGCACGTAAAGCAAAAGCTTCACCCTGAAGTCTTCTTCTAACAAGTGTATTCCAACGGTCAAAACCATTACCAAGTTGCGTAACAATGAACTTTGTGTTGTAACCGCGTCTGTCTTTTAAGAAAAGGTTACAGTTTCTGATCGACCTGTAATCGCGCTCCCAATAGGTTGCAAATGGGTCCTGACTGGAAGTCATAGTATTTACAGCATAACGACGCATTACGTTTGTTGAACTCGTTATAACTGCATCATCAGTTGCACCATCCAGGTAAACTCCTTCATTATCTGCATAATTCCTGTTATTGGAATTTATGTTATCATAGCAGTACCCGATAAGACCCTGAACAAGACCCTGGTATTGCCATAGTGTCTGACTATCATAGTTTCCATTTGGATATGGCTCCAGGAATTTTGCGCATGAACCTAAAAGGGCAGCAATGAATACAAGTAATATAATTTTCTTCGTCTTCATAATTACCTTAATTAAAAATTAAATTTAACACCACCGGTGATAGTCTTGAACAGCGGATAAACTGTGACTCCGGAATTAATTGACTCAGGATCTACATCCTTTACTTTTGAGAGAGTAAGTAAGTTAGCCCCTCTGACATAGACCTTAATTCCGCGGCTGCCAATAACCTGAAGCATTTTTGCCGGAATTGTATATGAGAATTCAATATTCTGAATCTTGAAGTAATCACCCTTTACCATCCAGAACTTTGATGTTACAAAGTTGTTGTTTACTTTATAATAAGTCAGTCTTGGATAAGCTCCGTCAACATTATTTACAACAAAATTAGAATAGTTGTTATCGCCCCAACCGCTAAAATAATATGGGTTATTAAGAACGATGTCGTAGAATGCTCTTCCGTTGCCCATTACATATAATTCAAAGTTTTTATACTTTAAATCCAGATTGAGTGCGTAATATAACCTTGGGGATGAATTACCAATCTTTTGCTGATCGTTATCATCTATAAAACCATCACCATTCAGATCCTTGTATTTCAGGTCGCCTGCCTTAAGCTGTGCATCGAACAACTGAGGTATAGCTGTTGTTTCAGCATCGCTGGCAAATTTACCTTCGTAAACAAAACCAAATATTGCATCTGAAGGTTGTCCTGTTCTGGCCTGATAAGCAAATCTGTAATTAGGTTCATCATACTTCTCTCTCTTGCTTGTCCCGCTTGTGGCATTAGCTCCGATAGTATAGAGGAGTTCACCAGCTTTACCCGTGTAGTGAAGATCAAGAGTAACCATATTATAACGTGTGTTGTTATAATTATACCATGGTCTTGCACCCTGTAATCCTAAGGAATAAGGAAGAACGTTATTAACCTGTGTAATAGCGCCGTCAGTTAGCGCATTCGTA